>DATDJN010000439.1:0-8331 GCA_036520515.1 Rhizobiaceae bacterium | reverse complement strand
CGCGTCGCGCCGGAAGGGCTCGCCAAGCTCCTGGTTGATCATCGCCTCGATCAGCGTGGTCTTGCCGAGCTTCATCTGGTCCTCGATTGCCTTGTCCAGGGCCTCGGTCAGCTCGCGCATCGTGCGCGCCTGAACGCCCCGCAGGCCGCAGGCTTTTGCGATCCCGGCATAGGACACGCCTTCGTCGAGTTCGGTGCCGACGAAATTGTCGTCGTACCAGAGCGTCGTGTTCCGCTTCTCGGCACCCCACTGGTAGTTGCGGAAGACGACCATCGTGATGGCCGGCCATTCCTTGCGGCCGATGGCCGTCAGCTCTGGCGTGGCGATGCCAAAGGCGCCGTCGCCCGAAAAACCCACCACCGGCGTGTCCGGGCGCGCGATCTTCGCGCCCACCACAGACGGCAACCCGTAGCCGCAGGGACCGAACAGGCCCGGCGCCAGGTATTTGCGGCCCGCTTCGAAACTCGGATAGGCGTTGCCAATGGCGCAGTTGTTGCCGATGTCCGACGAGATGATCGCCTCGCGCGGTAGTGCCGCCTGAATGGCGCGCCAGGCCATGCGCGGGCTCATCCAGTCGGGCTTGGCGGCCCGGGCGCGCTCGTTCCAGGACGTGCCGGGGTCATCGTCTTCGTGGTCCATGGAGCTCAGCTCCTGCGCCCAGGCCGACTTGGTGCGCGCGATCGTCGCCCGCCTTGCCTGGCGATCCTGGTCGCCCGCTTCGTCCGACAGCCGCGAAAGAATCGCCGACGCCACCTTTCCGGCATCCCCGACGATGCCGACGGTGACCGGCTTGGTCAGCCCGATGCGGTTCGGGTTGACGTCGACCTGGATGATCTCCGCCTTCTTCGGCCAGTAGTCGATGCCATAGCCGGGCAGCGTCGAGAACGGGTTGAGCCTGGTGCCCAGCGCCAGGACGACGTCGGCCTGGGCGATAAGCTGCATCGCAGCCTTGGAACCGTTGTAGCCGAGTGGGCCGGCGAAGAGCGGGTGCGAGCCCGGAAAGGCGTCGTTGTGCTGGTAGCCGCAGCAGACGGGTGCATCCAGCCGCTCGGCGAGTTGGCGCGAGGCGTCGATGGCGTTCGCGAGCACGACGCCGGCACCGTTGAGGATGACCGGGAAGCGCGCCGCGGAGAGCAGTTTCGCGGCCTCGCCGATAGCCTCCTCGCCGCCGGCTGGCGTCTCGAAGGCGACGATGGCGGGCAGCTCGATGTCGATCATTTGGGTCCAGTAGTCGCGCGGCACGTTGATCTGCGCGGGGGCGCTCGCGCGCCTGGCCTGGCTGATGACGCGGTTCAAGACCTCGGCGATACGGGAGGGATCGCGGACCTCCTCCTGGTAGGCGACCATGTCCTTGAACAGCGCCATCTGCTCCACTTCCTGGAAACCGCCCTGGCCGAGCGTGCGGTTGGCGGCCTGGGGCGTCACCAGGAGCAGCGGCGTATGGTTCCAGTAGGCCGTCTTCACCGCGGTGACGAAGTTGGTGATGCCGGGCCCATTCTGTGCGATCATCATCGCCATGCGGCCGGAGGCGCGCGTATAGCCGTCGGCCATCATGCCGCCCGAGCCCTCATGGGCGCAGTCCCAGAAGCGGATGCCGGCGCGGCCGAACAGATCGGAGATCGGCATGAAGGCTGATCCGATTATGCCAAACGCATCACTGATCCCGTGACGCTGCAGCACCTTCACGAAGGCTTCCTCGGTCGTCATCCGCATGGAAACGTGTCCCTTCGGCCGTTGATCGTCGTTCGGGGAGCACTCTAAATCGACGGCGGCCGGTTCGGCAAAGGGCCAGGTGCGGATGCGCGCCCTTCCAGCCGCGGAACGCGCCTCTTACCGCGGCGGCCTCGCCTCCTTGGGCTTGTCGCGCCTGGTCCTGGTTTCGAGCCCGCTTGACGCGTCCGGCTCGCTCCCGCCGAAATCCCCGCCCTTGTTCATGTCCATCCTGTTCTCGAACGTATACAGCAGGACAAGGATCAACAGCGCCAGGACAGTCGAGAACAGCCCGATCTGCCAGAGGCCGAGACCGCAGGCGACGCCGATGGCGCCCGCGAGCCACATGCCGGCGCCGGTCGTCAGCCCGTGCACCTGGCCGCGGGTGAAGATGACGACGCCGGCCGCCAGGAAGGCGACGCCGGCCGTCACAGCCTCGATCACGCGGAGGGGATCGAAGCGGCCGGTGTCCTTCTCGAACATCGGCGCATGGACGATCTCGATGGTGAGGATCGCGAAGGTGGCCGCCGCCACGCAGACCAGCACATGCGTGCGCAGCCCCGCCGGCCGGTTGCGCCACTCGCGCTCGAAACCGATCGCGGCCCCGAAGATTGCCGCCAGCAGCAGCCGCGCCACGATCACCGGAAACGACGTGTAGGTCGGGTGAGCGAATTCGTCGACGAGCTGTTCCATGATGGCCCCTCAATAGCCGGTCCGCAGGAACGCGCGACGGGCAAGCGGGTTCCGGGACGGAACCGCGCTTGCGACTGTAGCCGGCGCGTGGCGCAGAAACGCCTGCTTCCGCGCCGGGGCAGGCAGGGATCAGGCCAGCTTCGCGTCGAGCGACACGTTGATGGCGCCCAGCGCCCGCGACACCGGGCATTCGCCCTTGGCCTTGTCGGCCAGTTCCTTGAACTTCGCCGCGTCGATGCCCGGAACGATGCCGGTGAGCGTGATCGCGCTGCCGGTGATGCCGGTGCCTGGGACAAGCGTCACCACGGCCTTGGCCTCGAGCTTTTCGGCCGGCGTGCCGTTCTCGGCCAGGAAGTGCGAAAGCTGCATGGCGAAGCAGCCGGCGTGCGCTGCGGCCAGCAGCTCTTCCGGGTTCGTGCCCGACTTGCCGCTCTCGTCCTCGAACCGGCCCTTGAAGGAATAGGCGACGCCGTGCAGCGCGCCGCTTTGCGTATCGAGAACGCCCTTGCCCTCCTTCAGCGTGCCTTGCCAGACGGCGGTAGCATGACGGTCCATGGTCTTCTCCTCGGGTTGGGATTGCTGGCCGCGGGGACCCCCGGCGCGGCGGCACTATACGCGCGAGCCCGTCAGGCTTCGACTCGAAAATGGCGAAAACCGGCTTGCAAAATGTCGGCATTGCCGGTTCCGTGCCGTCCTCCGGCTAGCCGCATCGAGTTACGGGAGGACCTGATGAACTACGTCTGCCTCGTCTATGGCGAAGAGAACTACCTGAAGGCGCTGAGCAAGGAGGAACTGGCCAAGCTCGACCAGTGCTCGGTCGCCTATGACAAGTCCGTCGAGAAAGCCGGCAAGCTGGTCATCGCCCAGGCGCTGCAGTCGGTGGAAACCGCCAAGACCGTGCGCAAGCGCAGGGGCAAGGTGGTGGCCACAGACGGTCCTTTCGCCGAAACCAAGGAACAGCTCCTCGGCTTCGTCATGCTGGAGGCCGGAAGCCTGGATGAAGCGCTCGAGATCGCCGGCGACATCCCGATCGCGGAATGGGGCAGCATCGAGGTCCGGGAGGTATACCGCGTTCCGGGCGCAGGTTGACGCGGGGCCCCGGCCGTCGGAGCCGGTCGTCGACTATTGACGGCGCCGGGCCTATATCGCCTCGCCCTTGAGCAGCCGCGGCGTGTCCGCCGACAGCCCGGACGCCTGGCGGATGAAGAATTCCTTCAGCCTGGGCATGCGGTCGACCAGCCCGAGCCCGATGTCGCGGATTTGCCTGAGCGGCCCGAAATCGTTGGAAAACAGCCGGTTCAGCACGTCGGTGGTGATGCCCATCTGCACCGTGTCGAAGCGCCGCCAGAGCTGGTAGCGCTCGAGAACGTCGAGCGTACCGATGTCCTGGCCTAGCCGGTCGGCCTCGACCACCGTCTCGGCCAGCGCGGCGGCATCCTTGAAGCCGAGGTTGAGGCCCTGCCCGGCGATCGGATGGATGCCGTGCGCGGCGTCCCCCACCAGCGCAAAGCGATGGGTGACGAAGGCGCGCGCCAGCGTCAGCCCGAGCGGCCATGCGCGCGGCTTTCCCTCGACACGAATCTCGCCGAGCTTCAGCCCGAAGCGCTGCTCCAGCTCCACCTCGAACACGAGTTCGTCGCCCGCAACCAGCCGCTCGGCGTCGGCCGTCCGCTCCGTCCACACGATGGACGAACGGTTGGAGCCATCCTCTCCCGGTTTCAGCGGCAGGATGGCGAAAGGCCCGGCCGGGAGAAAATGCTCCTCCGCGCGGCCGTTGTGCGGCCGCTCGTGCCCGACGGTGCAGACGATGCCGGACTGGCCGTATTCCCAGGTCATTGCCTTGATGCCCGCCATGTCGCGCAGCTTCGACTTCACGCCGTCGGCCGCCGCCAGCAGCCGCGTCTCAACCGAGACGCCGTCTGCCAGATGCACCTTCATGATAGCCGGCCCGGCTTCGAAGGAGGCCACGGCGACGCCTTCGATGATGTCGATGCCGAGATCGGCCGCGCGCCGTCTCAGCGCGCCGTTCAGCACCTTGTTGGCAACCATGTGCGCGAACGGCTCGCCCGGCGCGACCTCGCCGTCGAAGGTGAGGAACACCGGCCGCACCGGGTCGACGGCGCGCGAATCGGTGACGATCATCTCCGTCATCGCCTGCGCTTCCGGCGCGATTTCCTCCCAGCAACCCAGCCGGTCGAGCATGCGGCTCGCCGCCGCCGCGATCGCCGACGCCCGCGTATCTTTCTGCCAGACGCCCGCCGGGGCGGCGTCGACCACCGCCACCGAAAGGCTCGGCCGTGCCTGTTTCAGCGACACTGCGGTGGCCAGCCCCACGTAGCCGGCTCCGGCCACCAGCACATCGAGCGGCCTTTCGTCGTGGCTCGCAGCTTTCGCCATGTTTTCCTCCGCTCCGACCTGTCCTGCTTGACTTGCCTATCGCCCTGATGAAAACCGGCCGGCACATATATCCCTGTACCAGGAAGGGCGCGAAATAATGTCGGCTGCCATGCAGGAGCTTCTCGCCATTCTCGACCTAGAGAGGCTGGAGCACAATCTGTTTCGAGGTCGCAGCCCCAAGCTGGACTGGCAGCGCGTCTTTGGCGGACAGACCATCGCCCAGGCGCTCGTCGCCGCGCAGCGCACCGTCGAGCCGGACCGCCACGTGCACTCGCTGCACGGCTATTTCATGCGGCCGGGCGACACCAGCCTGCCGATTGTATACGAGGTAGACCGCATCCGGGACGGCGGCAGCTTCACCACCCGCCGCGTTGTTGCCATCCAGCACGGCCACGCCATCTTTTCCCTTGAGGCCTCCTTCCAGGTTGAGGAGCGCGGGCTTGAGCACCAGGTGCCGATGCCGCTCGACGTTCCGGCGCCCGAAACGCTGCGCGACCAGCGCCAGCTTATCCAGGAGTTCGGCGACACGGTGCCTTACGGCATAAGGCGCTACTGGGAACGCGACCGGCCAGTCGAGATGAAGCCCGTCATGCTGAAGCACTACACCAGCCGCGAGAAGCTCGAGCCGCACCAGAACATCTGGATCCGCACCACCGGCCCGGTTCCGGCGGATCGGGCCACTCAGGCCGCGGTGCTCGCCTATCTCTCCGACATGACCATCCTCGACACCTCGACCTTCGCGCACGGCCGCGCCGTCTTCGACCCCGACATCCAGGCGGCAAGCCTCGACCATGCCATGTGGTTCCATCGTCCGAACCCGCTCGACGGCTGGCTGCTTTACACGCAGGACAGCCCCTCCACGGAAGGCGGACGCGGCTTCACCCGCGGTGCGGTCTATGCGCAGGACGGCACGCTCATCGCGTCCGTGGCGCAGGAGGGGTTGATCCGGCTTCGCCACCAGCCCTCCCGGTAGGCATTTTCTGTAGTTTGCCTATTTTTTGGGCAAGAGCGGCTGCGCCATTGCGACCGCCCGGCTGCATGCACGGCCAATAATCTTTCATTTACAATAGGTTAACGCACGGTTCCCGCAACTGGCACAGACCTTGATTTGCGTTTCGCACTTGCCCGGGTTCCGCGAGGTTTCCGGAAAGTCACGTGTAACGCGGGGGACCCGCAAATCAGCAGAGGGTGAAACCTTATGAAAATCGTGATGGCAATTATCAAGCCGTTCAAGCTCGACGAGGTGCGCGAAGCGCTCACCGCCGTCGGGATTCAAGGCCTGACCGTCACCGAAGTCAAAGGCTACGGGCGTCAGAAGGGGCATACGGAAATCTACCGTGGCGCGGAATATGCCGTCAGCTTCCTGCCGAAGATCAAGATCGAGGTGGCCGTGGCCTCCGACATCGTCGACAAGGCTGTCGAAGCGATCGTCGGCGCCGCCAAGACAGGCCAGATCGGCGACGGGAAGGTCTTCGTCTTCCCGCTCGACCACGCGGTTCGCATCCGCACCGGCGAAACCGATACCGACGCGCTTTAAGCGGGCCAAAATCCTAATTCCATGGAGATTTCAATGAACATTCCATCAAGTTTTAAGACGGCGGCCCGCACCGCGCTTGCCGGAGCCTCGGCCTTCGCGGCAATGGGCGTCGGCGCCGCTTTCGCTCAGGAAACCGCACCCGAAGCGGCCGAGGCGCCCGCTGAAGCCGCTGCTGCCGCCGTTTCCGCACTGAACTCCGGCGACACGGCCTGGATGCTCATCTCGTCGGTCGTCGTTCTGTTCATGCTGCTGCCTGGGCTCGCCCTGTTCTACGGCGGCCTGGTGCGCGCCAAGAACATCCTGTCGGTCCTCATGCAGTGCACGATGATCTTCGCCGTCATTTGCGTCGTCTGGGTGCTCTGGGGCTACTCCTTCGCTTTCGGTGGCAGCGAGAGCCCCTATTGGGGCGGGCTCGGCAAACTCTTCCTTGCAGGCGTGACGCCCGAATCCGAGTCGGGCACCATCCCCGAATACCTTTTCATAGCCTTCCAGATGACCTTCGCCTGCATCACGCCGGCGCTGATCATCGGCGCCTTCGCCGAGCGCGTGAAGTTCGGCGCGGTCGTGCTGTTCTCCATCCTGTGGGTAACCTTCGTGTACTTCCCGATCGCGCACATGGCATGGGACGCAAACGGCCTGTTCTTCGGCTGGGGCACGATGGACTTCGCCGGCGGCACGGTCGTTCACATCAACTCGGGCATTGCCGCCCTCGTCGGTGCGATCATCATCGGCAAGCGCACGGGCTACGGCAAGGACAACATGGCTCCGCACTCGTTGCCGCTGACCATGATTGGCGCATCGATCCTCTTCGTCGGATGGTTCGGCTTCAACGCGGGCTCCGCGCTGGCCGCCAACGGCACCACGGCCCTTGCCATGATCAACACCTTCACCGCGACGGCGGGTGCAATCATCGGCTGGTCGCTTGTCGAGAAGATGGTGCGCGGCAAGGCCTCGATGCTCGGCGGCGCTTCCGGCATGATCGCCGGCCTGGTCGCAGTCACCCCGGCTGCCGGCTTCATCGGCCCGGTCGGCGGCATCGTGCTCGGCGTCATTGCCGGCGTCGTCTGCTACTTCTTCGTCTCCAGCGTGAAGGCGAAGTTCGGCTATGACGACGCACTCGATGTGTTCGGCATCCACGGCGTCGGCGGCATCGTCGGCGCGATCCTCACCGGCGTCCTCGCCTCGAGCGCGTTCGGTGGTGTCGGCTATGCGGAAGGCGTCACCATGGGCAGCCAGCTCTGGACGCAGTTCCTCGCCGTGGCGATCACCATCGTCTGGGGCGTCATCGCCTCCGCGATCCTCTACAAGATCGTCGACGTGATCGTCGGCCTGCGTCCGACCGTCGAGGATGAGAGCCAGGGCCTCGACGTCACCTCGCACGGCGAAGTCGCCTACCACTCCTGATCCAGTCGGCCGGGCGGCTTGCCGCCCGGTCGCCCCGGGCCTGCAAAAGACAGATCGAAACGCACGCCTGCAACCAATCCCGTCGGGAGACATATCCTCCCGCATTTGAACCCGGCTTCGGCCGGGTTCCTTTTTTTGGGGCAGGTCGCACCGGCCATCTTCGACGGCATCGCTACGCACGGCCAGATCGGCAGGGCGAGCCTACTCCCTTACCTTGCCTGGAAAATCTCGCTTTCGGCGCATTTCCGGACCGGGCAATACTTCTTGTCGACGGTCGGGACGCCCGCGCCGCGCACCACCTCTCCGGTCAGGCAATACTGCTGGCCGACCACGTAGCGGTCGTAGATCGGCAGGCCCAGAATCCCCTTCGAGCGATAGACCAGGATGACGGCCCCCTCGGCCTGGATCAGCGCCTGCACGGTCTCGCAGGTTACATTGGTGATCTCGTAGCGCGACACGGCGAACGCGCTCGATGCGGCAAGGGAGACTATGGCAGCCAGGATCAGCTTCTTCATGTTTCCATCATCTGTCGGCGCGTGACGGCGCGCAACCCGGGTGAGGTGGAACGACCGACGCGATGTCGGAGGTCC
>DATDJN010000438.1:0-2790 GCA_036520515.1 Rhizobiaceae bacterium | reverse complement strand
CGCTGACCGGAAAACCGGTCTTCTCCGTGCAGCATCACCCCGAAGCCTCGCCCGGCCCGCAGGATTCGCACTACCTCTTCAAGCGCTTCGTCAACCTCATCCGCGAACGCCGCGGCGAGCCGGCGCTGGCCGAGCGCTGAGGCGATCTTTCGGGCGACATGTTGACCGGTTGGGTCCGCAAGCCGGGCCAACCGGTCAGAATGCCCGTTGATTTCGGGGCTTGTTGACCCAGCTCTGCCACAATTCTAAACAATGAATGAACATGCGGGTGGGGGCTTGCGTGGAGAGTGGTCGTGAAGAGTCCCCTGGGGATCGGCGTCGTTCGCGCGCCGAAAATCAACGTCGCAACCTTGGCCAGGCGGCCCGAGGCAGGCAAGGCGAAACGGATCGCCGGCCTCTCGGCCGCCGCCGCGGTTGTGCTTGGCGTGGGCACGGCGAGCGCCTTTTTCGTCGATTACCTGGCAGACCGGGCGCTGGCCCGGGCGGCGGAAGCGCCCGTTGCCGTGAAGCCCGTTGCCGTGAAGCCTGTTGTCGTGAAGCCCGTGGTGGCCAAGGCCGTGGGGGCCTCGGCCGGAACGAAGGTTGCCGCGCTGGCGTTCGCGCCGGCGCCCGCATCCAGCCAGCCGGTCAAGCCTCCGAAGACTGAGATCGCGGCGGCGACGCCCGACCCGGCGGCGCTCGCCAAGGTCGCGGTCGGCCCCGAGCATGCGATCGAGCTGCCGACCGACGATCCGACCGCCAGCCCGGTCGTGCATGTCGAGGAGATTGCGGCGTCCGGAGGGATCGCCTCCGTCGACGAGAGCGTCGTCAACGAGGAGCCGCTGACGGCCGATGACGACGCCGACGCCACGCAGACCGCCGCGATCGCCGCGGCCAGGCCGGCAATCGCCGCCGAGCCGGCGAAGAAGCCGAAGCGCCAGGCGGCCGAGCAGGCGAAGCCCCAGCCCAAGGAGACCGAGCTCGCATCGCTGCCCGGCGTCGATGTCGGCGGGCTTACCGGCCAGCCGGGCGACGGCGGCAGCGCCGCAAGCACGGTCCAGAGCGTCGCCAGGCAGACCAAGACTCTCGGCGGCATGGCGCCCGGCGCCGCGCGCGTCACCGCTTCCGTCAAATTGCGTTCGGGCCCGCAGAAGGGCGCCGGCGTGCTTGGCGTGGTGCCGTCCGGTTCGGCCGTCAACGTGCTGTCCTGCGACGGCTGGTGCCAGGTCTCCTATAACGGCCGCAAGGGATGGGTCTACAAGAACTACCTGTCGGCCGCGCCGAGCGCCAAGCCGCAGGAAGCGGCCAGTGGCGAGGCGGCTGCCCCTTCGGCCACCACCCCGGCGGCCCCGGCCGAGCGCAAGACGATATCGTCGCGGCTCTGATTGTATGCGGCGGGCGCGGCAGCGCCCCGCTGCCGCGATAGCAGTCAGATCGGGTTGTTGAACGTGTCGCAGGAGGACAGCTTGCCCGACTTCAGCCCGGCCGCGAACCATTTCTGGCGCTGCGCCGAGGTGCCGTGGTTGAAGCTTTCCGGCACCACGTAGCCCTGCATGCGCTTCTGCAGCGTGTCGTCGCCGATCTGCTGCGCGGCGTTCAGCGCCTCCTCGATGTCGCCCGGCTCCACCAGGCCCTTCTGCGCGGTGTAGTGGGCCCAGACGCCGGCGAAGCAGTCGGCCTGCAGTTCCACGCGCATCGACATCTGGTTGGCCTCGGCTTCGCTCATCGACTGCCGCATCTGGTTGAACTTGGGCAGGATGCCGGTGAGGTTCTGGACGTGGTGGCCGACCTCGTGCGCGATCACATAGGCCTGCGCGAAATCGCCGGCCGCGCCGAACTGGCGGTCGAGCTGCTCGAAGAACGAGGTGTCCAGATAGACCTTCTTGTCGCCGGGGCAATAGAACGGCCCGGAGGCCGAGGAGGCATAGCCGCAGGCCGACTGGACCTGCCCGGCAAAGAGCACGAGCGTCGGCTCCTCATAGTGCATGCCCTGCGACTGGAAGATGCCGTTCCAGACGTCCTCGGTCTCGGCAAGCACCACGCGCACGAACTGCGTCATGTCGTCGGAAGCGGGCGTCCGGCTTTCGGTCACCCGGCCGCCCGGCGTGCCGACCTGGCCGTCGCCGCCGGCCAGGATCTGCAGCGGATCGATGCCGCAGGCCCTGAGCGCGAAGAACAGGATGACCAGGATGATGATGCCCGAAAGGCCGCCGCCGCCGGCGCGCCCGCCAACCGGAAGCCTGATCGGGCTGCGCCCGAGCCCGCCGCCGCGCGGCATGCGGCCGAATCCGCCGCCGCTGCCGCGACTGTCCTGGATGTTGTCGCTCTGGCGACGGCCTCTCCACAGCATGGCGGATTCCTCGATCTCGGCGGCACAGCCGCCGCATCAGGCTACAACCCCGAAATTATCCGAACCGTTCCGGCAAGTCACAAGGTTTTTGGACGATGCCTCGGGCAGCATGCGTTCGGGACCGCCGGTCTTCCGTCTCGCGTGGATAACGGCGTCGAGCGCCTCGGCTGCGCCGACAGCCGGCATTGTCGATCGGCGATGGCCGGGATGGGGTGGATTCTTGCCCGACCGCTTCTGGGTGCCGAAGCTGTGAAAGCGGCCGTTCAGTTGGCCGCCGCATCTCGACCGCAGCGCGCCTGAATCTCGGTCGCTCGCCCGTCTCGTCGACAACTCTAGGAGCTGCCGCTGACCGCAGCGATCAAACATAGCTTGGTGGCAAACGGACTCCTAACCTCGGCTGAGGAAATCGTAGCGCAAGAATGCCGTTTGTCCGCCAACTGATCTGCAGGTCTTGCTTAAGG
>DATDJN010000437.1:0-9462 GCA_036520515.1 Rhizobiaceae bacterium | reverse complement strand
CGTAATCCGCGATCGGACCGCCGGGCTTGCCGTCGCGGGAGACGAACAGCGAACTGATCCGGCGGGCGACCATCAGGTCGATGGCTTCCTTGACCGTCGTTTCCTCCGCCAGCGCGACGATCCGCGGGTTCATGAGCTCGCCTACCCGGTGGCTGTAGGCGTAGGGATCGAGCGCGCCTGCCGCGGATATGCCCGGCCGAGACACCGGCTCCGCCCAGCCGGCGCGGTGCTCCGTATCCAGCCGGTGCGATAGCGCGAGGCACGCGCGTTCCGCCTGCGCCAGCGTGTGGACGCCGCGCGCGGCGAGGCGCGGTACAAGCGCCGCGAAGATATCGGCCGCCGCCTGCGCATCGCCTAGGGCGGTATGACGGTCGTGTACCGCGACGCCCAGCCATGCCGCGAGCGCCTCGAGCGATGTGTCGGGCAGGCGCGGATCGGCGAGCTCCGCGAGCAGCCGCACGCACAATGTGCGCGGTTTCTCCCAGGAGAGGCCGTCGCGCCGGGCCTGTCGCTCCAGCAGCGCGAGATCGAAGCCGATCGAATGGCCGATCAGCAGCCTTCCGGCGCGGAACTGCTCGAAACGCGGCAAGACTTCGGCGAAGGGCGGCGCGCCGCGCACGGTCTCGTCGCCGATCCCATGGATCGCGGTCGAGGAGGGCGGTATCGGCCCGCCGGGATCGACGAGCGTCGTGTAGGCTTCCGCGTGGCGCGGCTTGCCGAGCGCGATGGCCACGCCGGCAAGCTGGACGATACGCGCCTTCGCCACGTCGAGCCCGGTGGTCTCAGTGTCGACTGCCACCGCATCGAGTGCGGCGAGCGGCATGGCGCCGCCTGTCGTCCTTGTTCGCTTGCCCGCCATGGCGCACAGTCTGGCACTGTCGCCGCGTTTCGTCATCCTGGCCGATGGGCTGAACCGCGCGGGCTGGCCGAAAGGCGAAACCAGCGCGTCAAGGAGGACCCTGGGCGGCTAGATGTCGATTTCCTGCTTTTGCGCGCCCTTCTTGCCGGCCTTCAGGCCGGTCAGCCGGTCGATATAGGCCAGCAGCAGGGCGGAGGCGACGAAGGCCATGTGCATGATGGTCATCCACATCAGCTGGGCCGTCGTATAGGTCGCGCTGTTCAGGAACACCTGCAGCAGGTGGATCGAGGAGATGGCGACGATGGTCGAGGCGACCTTCACCTTCAGCGATCCGACGTCGATCGTGCCCAGCCAGTGCACGTCGCCGGTCTCGCCGTCGAAGCGGCTGACGAAGTTCTCGTAGCCCGAGATGATGACCATGACCACGAGGCTCGCCACCAGAGCGGCGTCGATCAGGCCGAGCATCTTCAGGATCGTGTCGGTGTCGTTGAGCACCATGACGGTGGCCATGAACTCGTAGAGCTTCTTGGCGAAGGAGAGCGCGTAGATCGCCAGTGCGATCGCCAATCCGACGTAGAAGACGACGAGCAGCCAGCGAGAGGCAAGGATGATCGATTCGACCGCGAGTTCTATGCGCTTCATGAAGGATTCCGGTGACAGCCGGCTGCTATTTCGTCGAGGCGGGCGCGTATTTCAAGGGGCACGTGCCCTGTTATGGGGCTGTTTCACAAGGAGAAACCCGGCCGGGGAGGGGAACCGGCCGGGTTTCAATCCCGCACTCGGGCGGGATGGGGCAGGGATGCCTTGCCTTGGAATCTGGTGTCGAACTCCCGCGATTCAATGGTTTTCGACGAATCGCGGGAACGTCATCAATCGGCCAGGGCGACCGGGGCCACCAGCGGCGTCACGCGGCGGATGGCGACGCGCCGGTTCTCCGCCTCGCGATCCTGCGTGTTCACCTTCAGGTACTGCTCGCCATAGCCCTGCGTGGCGAGGTTCTCCGGCGGAATGTCGAACACGTTGGTGAGCGCTTCGGCGACCGCCTCGGCGCGCCTGTCCGACAGCGCCAGATTGGCGGTGTCGGAGCCGACGGCGTCGGTATGGCCTTCGAGCAGGAAGGTTTCGGCCGGGTTCCTTTCCAGGAGCCGCTGCATCGCGTTGGCGACGCCCTCGAGCTTGGAAATCTCGCTTTCCGCAATGGAGGCGGAGCCGAACTCGAAGGTCAGCGTGTCCATGTCGATGCGGCGCACCTTGTCGCGGATGCGGGCGGAGCGCTTCACCTCGTTCAGCGAATAGGTGCGCTCGACCCTCTCGACCGGCGGGCGTTCGAGGAACTCGTAGTACGCGTCCGGCTCATCCACATATCCGGCGTCGAGGATGTAGTCCCTCCGCGGAATGGTGAGCCGCATCGGCGGCAGGTCGAGGCCGGGATCGCGCCACTCGTCCATGTTGTCGTAGCGGTCGTCGACATAGACGAGGATGACCTCGCGGTCGTCCGGCCCCACGCGCGAGCGTTGCACGACGTCGCCGTAGCGGTTGCGGATGGTGATGACGCGCACGCCGTTCGGCCGCGTGATCACCTCGCGCACGCGCCCGCGCGGCAGTTCCTCGTAATACACCTGGTCACGGTCGCGAAGTATGCGGACATTGTCATCGCTGTCGATGAAGGTCCGGTTGTTGATGGTGACGATCGCCCGGTTGTCGTCGAACTCCTTGACGACGCGGGCATCCTGGCGACGCTCGCGGCGCTCGTTGCGGAACCGCTGGCGCTCCTCGCGCGAGGTTCCGACTTCGATGCGCTGGCCTCGCTCGGCGGTCAGCGGCTGGACGTTGCGGGGCGGCGCTGCCTGGGCGGCGGCGTCGCTTTCGGGCGGCGGACCCTGATCGACGGGAGCCTGCGGCTGCGCCGCCTGCTCGCCCTGCTGGGCAGGCTGCCCGGCCCCGGGCCGCGCGGGAGCCGCCTCCTTCTGGCTGTCCAGCACGGGAGCGGCATTCGGGTCGGCCGCAGCCTCTCCGGCCTGTGCCCCCTCCGGTTCTACAATCTGGGGCTGGGCGACGTCGGGCTGTGCCCCCGGTTGCTCGCCCTGCTGCTCGCTTTGCCGGGCGGGCTGCTCGCCGGTCTCGGCTTCGGGCGCCGCCTGGCCTTCGGCCGGCTCTTCGGCGGAAGGTTGCTCGACAGGCGCTTCCCCGGCCTGCGGTTGTTCGGCCTGGGGCTCGGCAGGCGCCTGCTGCGCGTCTTCGGACGGAGCCTGCTCCTCGGTCTGCCGAGCTTCGGCGGGAGCCTGTTCGGCGGGGGCTTCCTCGGCTGGAGCCTGCTCCTCCGCCGCCTCGGATTGGGCCTGCGGCTCTTCCGTGGCCGGCTCCTCCACGGCCGCCGGCTGCTCGGTCGGCGCTTCCTGAGCCGGAACTGCCTGCTCGGGCTGGGCCTCTGGCTGCTGCTGCTGTTCAGAGGCCGCTCCCTGTTCGGAAGCAGGCTGCTCGGCCGGAGCCTGTTGCTCCTCCGGGGCGGGAGCCTGTTCCTCGACAGGAGCCTGCTGTTCCTGTTCGCCGCCGTCCGGCGCCGCGCAATTCTCGCCCTCGCACTCCGCCTGGGCGAGGATCAGCGGCGGCGTGCTGCGCAGTGGATCGATGTGCTTGCCCGACAGGGGATAGGCGCCCAACGGCGCGGATGCCATCAGCAGGCCGATCGCCGTACCTGCCAGAATCCGTGGTTGGCGTTTCATGCATGAATCTCCTTGGATTTTCGGGTGTCCCTATGCCCGGCGAAACTTGAACGGCGGTTTTTGGTTCCGCCCGGCATCGGTCTGCCTGCGCTATCGGGCGACAGCCCGACGGCTTCGTGGCAAGATCGTGACGGGAGCGCAAGACGCAAGGTCCCCCAGGCAGAGCTTGACCTTCCCTTCGCGAGGCATCACATGCGCGCCATGGCCGAGCCTTTCTGGAAGACGAAGACCCTGGAGGAGATGAGCGCCGCCGAGTGGGAATCGCTCTGCGACGGCTGCGGAAAGTGCTGCCTGTCCAAGCTCGAGGACGAGGACACCGGCGAGATCTACTTCACCACCGTCGGCTGCCGGCTGTTCAACCCGAAGACCTGTCGCTGCAACGACTACGCGAATCGCCAGGCGCAGGTTGCCGATTGCGTGCGGCTGACGCCCGAGAACGTGCGCACCATCCCCTGGCTGCCGAGCACCTGCGCCTATCGGCTGGTGGCGCAGGGCCAGGACCTCTACCCCTGGCATCCGCTGATCTCCGGCGACAGGAACAGCGTCCACAAGGCGGGCGCGTCGGTGCGCGGCCGCGTCACCGCCTCCGAAGCCGACATGGAAGAGCCGGAAGACTATTTCGACCATATGATCGAGGGAGAGCCTTAAGCTCTCGCGCTCGACCCGCCGCCCGAAATGAACCCGGAATGAACGAGCGGTTCCCGCGGCATTCAGCTTGCCTGGCGCACTCTGCCGTCATCGCGTTGGCGAGAGACAGCAGGAGAACCAAATGATCACCAAGCTCAAGACAGCAGTCCTTTCCGCCCTGATCGGCCTCGGCGCGATCGCCGCCGTGCCGGCCGCAGCGCAGGCCGAAGGCGTCTACCTCAACTATGGCAGCCGCCATCACAGCGGTGTCGGCTTCGGCATCCAGGTCGGCGACTACGACCGCTTCGACCGCCGGGACTACCGCCACCATCGCCGCGATTTCCGCGGCTGCACGCCCGACCGCGCCGTCAACAAGGCCGAGCGCTACGGCGTACGCCGCGCCCGCGTCATCGACGTCGACCGCCGCACCATCACGGTTGCCGGCCGCAAATGGGGTGAGCGCGTGCGCATGACCTTTGGCCGTTCGCCGAACTGCCCGGTCGTACGGTAAGTGTTTCTGACGGGAGCAAAGGGCCGCCGTCTCAGGCAGGCTCGCGGGCAGCTCCTGAAGAAAGCCCCGGAGGTTTCGCCTCCGGGGCTTTTTCCTGGGCGGTCGAGTTCGGCTACTTCAGCTCGAAGGTCATGTTGACCTGGACGCGGTAGGCGTTCTCGCCCGCCTCGATGGGGACGGAGGCCGCCACCCGATCGAAGGCCTTCGCCTCGATCGGCATCGGCTGTGCGCCGAACGCCTGGTCGGAGATCTCGATGATGCGGCCGATCTGGACGCCGGCTGCTTCGGCAAGCGTCCTCGCCTTGGCCGTAGCCTCCGCCACGGCCCTCTTGCGGGCTTCGGTGATGGTGGCCGACGGATCGTCGTTGGTGAAGACGATGTTGCCGCCCTGGTTCACCCCAAGCGATACCGCCTTGTCGATCACTTCACCGGTCTTGGCGAGATCGCGCACGCGCACCGACAGCGTGTTCGACACCTGGTAGGCGACCAGCTCCGCCTCCTGCGTGCCGTCGGGCTCGTTGGTGTAGTTGTAGCGCGGCATGATCTGCAGGCCCGCCGTCTGCAGGTCGCGGTCGGCGATGCCTAGGAGCTTGAGCGCCTCGATCACCCCGGCCATAGCCGAATTGTTGGCGTCGAGCGCCTCGCGCGCGGTCTTTGCCTCGCGCATCACGGTGAGCGAGAGCAGCGCCATGTCGGGCGCAACCGCGGCCTCGCCTTCTCCTGTCACCACGATGCGCGGCTGCACCGGGGTCTCGGCTGCCGAAGCGGCAAACGGCAAGGCGATCGCGGCCGCGAGACCGAGCGCCATCATTCTTCTGTTCATCGAATCCCTCATAGCGTTTCAACCGGAACGGGAGGTATGCCGCGATTATGGATGCATTGCGGCGGTTCACACTCCTCGATCGGGCGGGGCGAGCCCGACGTAGCGTAACATAGGCTGGCCGAAGCCGCCGAGATTCTCTAATAAGTGATAATAAAAGAGAATTCGCGCCGGTTCCCATAGCGGAGTCCAGTATCGTGCCCAGAATCGTGCCACGTCTCCGCATCGTGCTGGCCAGCGTCTTCCTATTCGCCGCCCCCGGCGCTTACGCGCAGCAGCAGGCCGCGACGCCGCCGATCGTGGAGACGGCGGCGGTCAAGCTTTCCACCGTCACCACCCAGGTCCAGTTCGTCGGCTCCGTCATCGCGGCGCAGCAGGTCGCGTTGACGACGCGCGTCGAGGGCTTTCTGGATTCGGTGAACTTCGCGGAAGGCAGCTTCATCGAGGCAGGCAGCACGGCCTTCGTCATCGAAAAGGACACGTTCGAGGCCGCTCTGGAGGGCGCCAAGGCGCAGCTCCAGTCTTCGATCGCCGCCGAGGCCGGCGCGGAGGCAAGTCTCAAGCTGCAGGACATCAACCTCGTGCGCCAGCGGGAACTGCTGCGCACCGCTGCGGTTTCGCAGTCGACGGTCGACCAGGCGCAGGCGAACCGCGACCAGGCGCAGGCCCAGGTCGACGAGGCGAAGGCCCAGATCGAGCTGATGGACTCGCAACTGAAGACCGCCCAGCTCAACCTCTCCTTCACCGACATCAAGTCGCCGATCTCTGGCCGCATCGGCAAGGCGAACATCACCCAGGGCAATCTCGTCTCGCCGTCCAGCGGCGTTCTTGCGACGGTGGTGCAGACCGATCCGATGCGCGTCGTGTTCTCGATCTCCGACCGCGAATATCTGGACGTCATCCGGACGGTGCAGCCCGACAATCGGGGCATCGTGGCAGGCACCACCGAGTATCAGCCCAGGCTCAAGCTGCCCGACGGCACCGAATACGAAGAGCCGGGCAAGATCGCCTTCCTCGACAACACGTTCAACACGTCGACCGGCACCATCGCCGTCTACGCGGACTTCGCCAATCCGCACCTCAAGCTCGTTCCCGGCCAGTTCGTGCAGGTGATCGTGAAGGCCGGAGAGCCCGTCGAGCTGCCGGTGGTGCCGGCCTCGGCCATCCTGCAGGACCAGCAGGGCGCCTACGTCTTCGGCCTCGACGACAAGAACCGCGCGCAGATTCGTCGCGTGACGCTCGGCCAGCGCGTCGGCACCGACGTCGCGGTCACGAGCGGGCTTGCACAGGGCGAGATCGTCATCGTCTCGGGCATCCAGAAGGTGCGTGCGGGCATCGAGGTCGTTCCGCAGGCCGCGATGACGGGGGACTGACCATGTTCGCCGACATATTCATCCGCCGCCCCCGCCTGGCGATGGTGATCGCCATCGTCATCACGCTTGCCGGCATCATCGCGCTGATCAACATTCCGGTCGCGCAGTATCCCGACATCACCCCGCCGACCGTCCAGGTCACCGCCACCTATCCCGGCGCCGACGCAGAGACGCTGGCCGAGACGGTCGCCGCACCCATCGAGCAGCAGGTCAACGGCGTCGAAGACATGATCTACATGTCCTCGACAACCAGCTCCAGCGGCCAATACACGCTGACGGTGACGTTCAACGTCGGCACGGACTCCGACATCGCGCAGGTCAACGTGCAGAACCGCGTGTCGCTCGCCACGCCGCAATTGCCCGATGCGGTGACGAGGCTCGGCGTCAACGTTAGGGCGCAGCAGCCGAACTTCCTGCTGATCGCGAACGTCTTCTCGCCGAACGGCACGCGCGACGGGCTGTTCCTGTCCAACTACACGCAGATCAACGTCGTCAACCCGATCTCGCGCGTCGACGGCGTCGGATCGGCCACCCTGATGGGCGGGCTCGCCTATTCCATGCGCATCTGGCTCGACCCGGTGCGCATGGCGGCGCTTGGCATCACCTCCGACGATGTCACCAACGCCGTAGAGTCGCAGAACGTGCAGGCGGCGGCCGGCCTGATCGGCGCGCCGCCGATCCCCAATGATCAGGTGTTGCAATATTCGATCACCGCGCAGGGCCGTCTCGACAGCGTCGAGCAGTTCGCCGACATCATCATCCGGACCAACGAGGCGGGCGGCCTCGTGCGCGTGCGCGACATCGGCAGGGTCGACCTCGGCGCACAGACCTATTCCTCGGTCGCCCAGTTGAACGGCAGGCCGGCGGCGACAATGGCCGTTTACCAATCGCCGGGCTCCAACGCGCTCGGGGTGGCGGACGCCGTGAAGGCCCAGCTCGAGATTCTCAAGGATCGATTTCCCGAGGATGTCTCCTACGCGGTGATCTACGATTCCACCGCCTTCGTGCGCGCCACGGTGCACGAGATCATCTACACGCTGGTCCTGACCGGCATCATCGTGCTTATCGTGGTCTTCGTCTTCCTGCAGGACTGGCGCGCGACGCTGATCCCGGCGCTGACGATCCCCGTGTCGCTGCTTGGCGTCTTCGCCGTGCTGCTCGCCTTCGGCTTCTCGGCCAACACGGTGACGCTGTTCGCGCTGATCCTCGCGATCGGCCTTGTCGTCGACGACGCGATCGTGGTCGTGGAGAACGTGCAGCGCGTCATGGAGGAGGAGCCGGGCATCAGTTCCAGGGATGCCGCGCGCAAGGCGATGGCTCAGGTGACCGGGCCGATCATCTCGACCACGCTGGTGCTGTTCGCCGTATTCCTCCCGGTCGCCTTCCTGCCTGGCATCACCGGCCAGCTCTACCGCCAGTTCGCCATCACCATCACCGCCTCGGTGGCGATCTCGGCGCTCAATGCGCTGACGCTCAGCCCGGCGCTCTGCGCCGTGTTCCTGCGCCCGCCGCGTGAGGCGAGGGGACCCTTCCGCTATTTCAACCGCGGCCTCAACACGGTCCGCAACGGCTATTCGAGCATCAACCGGCTGCTGGCCCGCCGTTCGATCGTCGCCCTGCTGATCGTGGCGGCGCTGGGGGGCGTGGCGTGGTGGGAGTTTTCGCGCACGCCCACCGCCTTCATCCCGACCGAGGACCAGGGCGTGCTCTTCGTCAACGTGCAACTGCCCGACGCGGCCTCGCTGCCACGCACGGACGCGGTACTGAGCAAGGTCGAGCAGATCGCGCGCGCGGTCGACGGCGTGGCCAATGTCGTGACGGTGTCGGGCTTCAGCCTGCTCACCGGCGCCGTGCAGCCAAACAGCGGCCTCGGCCTGATCGTCATGAAGCCATGGGACGAGCGCACCACGCCCGAAACGGGCCTGCGCGCCATCGTCGGCAAGCTCAACGCGGACTTCGCGGCGCTCGGCGCGGCCAATATCCTCGTCTTTCCGCCGCCCGCGATCCCGGGCGTGGGCAACGCCGAAGGCTTCGACTTCAGGCTCCAGGCGCTAGGCGGCCAATCGCCCCAGGAACTGGCACAGGTGATGCGCTCGTTCATCGTGGCGGCGAATTCCGATCCCGCCATCGGCCAGGCCTATTCCACCTTCTCGGCCGAGGTGCCCGGCCTGTTCCTCGACCTTGACCGCGTCGGCGCGCAGCGGCTCAACGTGCCGATCTCGACGGTCTTCAGCACTCTGCAGACACAGCTCGGGTCGACATTCGTCAACAATTTCAACATCCTGGGGCAGGTTTATCAGGTCAACGTCCAGGCGGACGAGCAGTACCGGAGGATGCCCGACGACATATTGAGAATCTACGTGCGCAGCACGACAGGCGCCATGGTGCCCATGCGGGCGCTGGCGACGGTCAGTACCGACCTGCAGCCGACACTGCTCTCGCGCTACAACCAGTTCACCGCGGCAACCATAAACGGAACGCCCGCGGCGGGAGGCTCCTCCGGCCAGGCAATGGCGGCGCTGGAGCAACTCGCCAGGACGGCGCTGCCG
>DATDJN010000436.1:0-13232 GCA_036520515.1 Rhizobiaceae bacterium | reverse complement strand
AAGGGACACGCTCCACGGCTACCGGCTCGTCATCGGAAGGTAGATCGTCTTCAGCCCTCTCGACCTGAAATGATAGAACCATCCGGCGTTCGCATCCGGCTGCTCGACGAGGTCGACTTCGACGAGGTAGTCGCCGGGCGTCGAGGGCGCCTCCACCGGCAGGTCGACGAGCGCCGATTCTCCCGGGCCGATGCGTTTGCCGAGCGGCGCCAGCACCTTTGAGAATACGCGCTTCGCCTTCGCCGCATCGAGAAGATGGTAGCTCAGGAATACCGGACCTGTCTCGGCGTCGGAGTCCCACATCGAGCTTCCTATGTTGGTCACCGATATCGGGATGCGCTTTTGCCCGGCCTGCGGAATTTCCAGGGGGCCGTCGCCGCGGTACTCCAGATGGCCGAGATAGTCCGGCCTGCCCGCCGGCGGGCCGACCCTGAGATTGTAGTCGTAGTAGCCGGTCTTGGTGGCGATGACGGAGGCGAACAGCACCCGCACCACCTCCTTGACGACGCCGTGCGTGATGCCGAGAGCGATGATGTTGCGATGCCTCAGGAACAGCAGGCAGCATAAAAGCCCGAACACGAACGTCAGCGCCATGAGCCTCACATTGGGCGCGTGCGCGAGCGAAAAGATCAGCGCCGACACGAAGGCCGCCGTCAACGGCCGTCGGAATATCTGCAGCGCGCAGACCAGGAACATGCTCTGCAGGAGGAATTGCTGCATGAAGCCGGACAGGAGGCCTTCCAGCATGTCCCCGAAGATGACGTAGGGGCCGCGCGCCAGATATTCGTCGAACGAAAATGACTGCGGAAAGGACAGGACGACGGCGACGGCCGAGGCGATGAAGACGAGTGCGACCGCCAGGCATTCGCGCCCCGAAGCCAGCAGATTGTCGGTCCTTATGCCGAGATCCTTGAAGGGGTCCCGCCTCACGTAATAGCTGACCCACAGGAACACTATGAGCAGGACGATCAGGACCGTGCGGAAGACCCGCTGGTTGACCCAGATCCAGTAGAGAAAGTCCGAAAGACCCCGCGGAACGGTGATGCCACCAAGATAGATGGCCCAGTACCAGACCGGCAGCACCCAGAGATAGATGAAGATCGCCCCCAGAAGGAAGGCAAGCTGGCACAGGGCGAACCGCTTGGGGTCCCGCTCGTAAAGCCGCTCGAGCCATGCCAACTTCCGCGACGCCCCCGCCCGCAGCGATACACTTCAAGCCTTACGCAAGGTAACCACTCCACAAAGTATGGCAAGTAGAATCGCCGCTTTCGGGGTAGACTGTCGGGGTTGGCTGTTTAATGACTGTCGCGGGGCGGTTTTCCGCCGCAAAATCTCCACGATCCTCGTGCCACGAGACATCGTACAGCTACTGGATTCTTCGATGGGCGCAATGAGCAGGATCGGCATGATCGTCGTGGTCGGCAGCATGATGTTGCCGCTTGGCGCCTGCTCGCGCACGTCCGACGGCACCATCGTGATGGACGCGCCTGTGGCGCTGCCCAGTCTCGACATGGCGCCGATGAAACCCGCCCTCCCCGCGTGGATGAAGCGCAAGCCAGAACCGGCGCCGGTCGCGTCCGCCGAGAACTTCCCGCCGCCTCCCGAAAAGAAGTCCGCACCGCGACGCAGGACGCGCCCGCCGGTCGTCACATCCGGCTCGGGCAATCTCGCCTGCAAGAACGTCAGCGAAGGCGGCCGCGTGCGCATGGTCTGCGAATAACCCTGCCATTTCGACGCTTGTCGTCGCGCCGCCGCGCCGCGATAGTGCGCGGCGTCCAGTCGTCACCGTCTGACCCCATCCCGCGAGGAGGAAACGCGATGCGGATTTTCGTCAAGGCTGCGCCAGCGGCGCTCGCGCTTCTTGCAGGCATGACCGGCCAGGCCCTGTCGATCGACGCGCGCTACACCTGCTCCGGAGGCGTCGGCCTGGAAGCCAGCTTCTCCGAGCCCGGCGTGTCGCCCGAAGGCGTGGTGCTGACCTTTGCCGATGCAGGCGAGATCGCCCTCCCCCGGGTGGTGTCCGCCGATGGCGTTCGTTACGCCGAAGGCGACGTCGAGTTCTGGATCAAGGGCGACAGCGCCACGCTGACCAGAAACGGTAAGACCGGGACCTGCCACGCCAGGTGGGTGGCCAAATGAGCGGCCAGGGCCCTCTCTCCTTCCCTTTGCACCGCTCCCTTGCCATGCTACCCGTCACCGCCGCCAATGGACCGACGCGACACGCATGACCCAGCCCACCTCCAAACTGGCCCACGCCCGGCTGGCTTTCGTTTCGTCGGACACCGAGGACGCGCGCGACGCCGCGGCGGCGCTCACCTCGCTCTACGGGCAGGCGCCGGTCGCCGAGGCCGACGTGGTCGTGGCGCTGGGGGGCGACGGCTTCCTGCTGCAGACGCTGCGCGACACGATGAGCACGGGCAAGCTCGTCTATGGCATGAACCGCGGCACCATCGGCTTCCTGATGAACGAGTTTGGCGCCGAGCGGCTGCCCGAGCGAATCGCCGCAGCTCTCCCAGAGACCATCCGGCCGCTCGAGATGGAGACGGAGACGGCGGACGGCGAGAAGCAGACGGCGTTCGCCATCAACGAAGTCGCGCTCTGGCGGCAATCCTACCAGACGGCGAAGCTCAGGATCACGATCGACGGCCATGTCAGGCTGGACGAGCTGCACTGCGACGGCGTCATGGTGGCGACACCCGCCGGCTCCACGGCTTACAACCTCTCCGCCTATGGACCGATCCTGCCGCTCGACGCACCGCTTCTGGCGCTCACCCCGGTCAGTCCGTTCCGGCCCCGCCGCTGGCGCGGCGCGCTGCTCTCCAACAGGTCCACGGTGCGCTTCGACACGCTGGAGCCGGAGAAGCGGCCGGTGAACGCCTCGGCCGACCATTTCGAGGTGAAGTCGGTGGTCTCGGTCACCGTCAGGGAGTCTCAGACCAGGACCGCCACGCTGCTCTTCGACGCCGGCCATTCGTGGAACGAGCGTATCCTCGCGGAGCAGTTCCGCTATTGAGACACAGGCGATTCCTCCAATCCGGCCCGCGATTAACGCCAGCCGCTAATCATAACCGCCTCATGATGCCAACATTACCGGCATGTAAGTTGACATTTCGCAGGGTTACGCCTATCGCAATGCACAAAAATAGCAGGTGCGCGGGCGCCTGCCGCGGCATTGGGGCCGCGCCTGGAACAAACCAAGCAAGCAAAAACAATTGTCCTCAGACGTAACGACAGCTTCAGAAGCATTGACATTCGCAGACCTCGGCCTCTCGCCGAAGGTCCTTTCCGCAGTCACCGACGCCGGCTACACGCAGCCTACGCCGATCCAGGCGGGCGCCATTCCACATGCGCTGCAGGGCAAGGACGTGCTCGGCATCGCCCAGACCGGCACCGGCAAGACGGCAGCGTTCGTGCTGCCGATGATCACGCGGCTCGAAAAGGGCCGTGCCCGTGCCCGTATGCCGCGCACGCTGATCCTCGAGCCGACGCGAGAGCTCGCCGCGCAGGTTGAAGAGAACTTCATCAAGTACGGCAAGAACAACAAGCTCAACATCGCGCTGCTCATCGGCGGCGTCTCCTTCGACGAGCAGGACAAGAAGCTCGAGCGCGGGGCCGACGTCCTGATCGCCACGCCCGGCCGCCTGCTCGACCACCGCGAGCGCGGCAAGCTCCTGCTCAACGGCGTCGAGATCCTCGTGATCGACGAGGCCGACCGCATGCTCGACATGGGCTTCATCCCCGATATCGAGCGTATCTGCGAGATGATCCCCTTCACACGGCAGACCCTCTTCTTCTCGGCGACCATGCCGCCCGAGATCACCAAGCTGACGGAAAAATTCCTGCACGCGCCGGTGCGCATCGAAGTCTCGAAGGCCGCCTCGACCGGCACCAACATCACCCAGCGCCTCGTCAAGTCGGGGCCAAAGCCCTGGAACAAGCGCGAGGTGCTGCGCAACCTCATCCGCGAGGAAGCCGACGGGCTGAAGAACGCCATCATCTTCTGCAATCGCAAGGTCGAGGTCGCCGACCTCTACAAGTCGCTGCAGAAATACGATTTCGACGCCGGCGCGCTGCATGGCGACATGGACCAGCGCGCGCGCATGCAGATGCTGGACAATTTCCGCGCCGGCAAGCTCAAGCTGCTCGTCGCCTCCGACGTCGCCGCGCGCGGCCTCGACATTCCCGACGTCAGCCACGTCTTCAATTTCGACGTGCCGATCCACGCCGAGGATTATGTCCACCGCATCGGCCGCACCGGCCGTGCCGGCCGCTCCGGCAAGTCCTTCACCATCGTCACCCGCTCCGACGCGAAGTATCTCGACGCGATCGAGCGGTTGACCGGCCAGAAGATCGAATGGCATGACGGCGATCTCTCGACCGTCGTGGCAAGCGAGGAAGAGGACGAAGCGCCGCGGCGGGGCCGTGGTGCGCCGCGCCGCGCCGGCCGCAAGGACGAGGGCCGGGGCGAGCGCAAGCGCGGCCGCGACCGTCATGACGCGCCCGCCGCGGAGAAGCCGGCCGAGCTGGCCGTCGAAAGCGAAAGCGCCGAGGCTCCCCCGGCCGAAGAGCGCCGCCAGCGCAAGGACGCCATCAAGTCGGACAATGCAAATCGCGGCGGCCGCGCCGAGCCCGAGGGCAAGCCGGCCGAGCGTTCGCCCAGGCCGCCGCGCGAGAACCGTGAGGATCGCCCGCGGCGCGACGACAGGCGGAATCGCCGCGACGACGACATCCATGACGGCACCGTCGGCTTCGGCGACGACATGCCGGCTTTCATGAAGATCGCCGCCAAGGTCTGACCTTTCCGGATACGAAAAAAGGCCCCGCTCCGGGGCCTTTTTTTGCGCCGTCATTCCAGGCCGCGTTGCGAACCTTGATCGACGACGGCAGCCTGTCTCGTGCTGTTCTGCCCGACCGCTCAGGTCAGCGGCGACAGCTGGATCTCGACGCGGCGGTTGAGCGCGCGGCCCTCTGCCGTGCCGTTGGTGGCGATCGGCCGCGAAGAGCCGAAGCCGGTGACGGCGAAGCGGCGCGAATCGACGCCCTGCTGGTTCAGGTAGTTGGCGACAGCCAATGCGCGGCGCTGCGACAGGTCCTGGTTGTGCGCGTCGCCGCCGGTCGAATCGGTGTGGCCGAATATGTCGACCACGGTCTGCTGGTACCGGTTGAGCACGATCGCCACCGAGTTCAGCGTCGCCCTGAAGTCCGGCTTGATCGCATCCCTGTCGACGTCGAAGGTGATGTCCGACGGCATGTTCAGCACGACCTGGTCGCCGACGCGCGTCACGCTGACGCCGGTGCCCTGGAGCTGGCGGCGCAGATCCGCCTCGTTCTTGTCCATGGTCGCGCCGATCGCGCCACCGGTAAGGGCTCCGAGGCCGGCGCCGATCAGCACCGCGTTGCGCTGCGCATTGCGGCTGCCGCCGACGGCCATGCCGGCGAGAGCGCCGAGGCCGGCGCCGATCGCTGCTCCGCCCGCCGTGTTGGAGACCTTCTGCTCGCCGGTATAAGGATCGGTGCTACAGGCGCCGACAAGCGCCGCTGCCGCCATGACGGCGACCAGTTTCTTCATCATAAGGATGTCCCCTCTCAGTTGAACTGTCCGGCGCAACGATACGGATCGTCCAGCCTGTTTCGCCTTGTAACATGAATTGCGGCGAAAAACCGACCCTGCCCGGCAGCGATTGCACGGGCGGATCGCAGCCGGTCTGCGGCAATGGCGCGCAATCTCCGCTCCGCCAGAGATCCTTCCCGTCGATCGCCACCATCCCGACGGAATCGCGGTCGAGATGGTCGTTGGACGTAATCCGGCGCGACGTTCGCCTCGAATGCGGTCGCGTCGGGAGGGGCGCTTCAGTAGGAGCGTGGCGGGACGAACAGGCAGATGGTGCGCGAATCGTCCGCGCCGGCCACCGAGCACCAGTGGTACTCGCCGTCGGGGGAATTCTTCAGCCGAGTGTCGGAATAGGCGACGACTTCTCCGGTGTCCTTGATGACGTAGCCTTCCGGCCTCTCGCTGATCTGCTTGGACGAGACTTCGCGGCAGTCGATCCCGGAGCAGCAGGCGAAGGGATAGCTCCAGCCTTGGGGTCGGGCCGCGGTAGGCTTGGCGTCATGCGCGGCGGCGGCGCCGACAAGGCCGACCGCCAGAACGGCGGCGGCAAGGGCTGGAATGCAAAGTCGTTCTGAAATGCAGGGTTTTGGGAGTGACCAAGGTCGCCGGGCCGGGCTGCAAAAACGGTAGGACATGGCTTGTTCCTGTCAAAACGGGGTCATCAAGCTCTCGCTTGCCCGTCCCAGGACCGTGTCTTCCCACTCGCCGGCTCGTCAGCCGCAGATATGCCGCATCCGGCAATAATGCTTTTCGCTCTCCCAGGTTCCGATGGTGGAGCGATTCTGTCGCCGACGCAACATCCATGCTGCAGTGCACAATCCGCAGCGCGTGCCGGCGCCTGCCCGCAAATGCTGCGCCGGCCTGGTTAATGAACGCTTAACGGCCGTCCGCTAGTCGAGGTCGGCGACCGCTTCCCCTGCCCCGCCCTCGATGCGCTGTGACAGCGAGGCTTCCATGAACTCGTCGAGGTCGCCGTCGAGCACGTCGGAGGGGCTGGTGCTTTCCACGCCGGTGCGCAGGTCCTTCACGAGCTGGTAGGGCTGCAGCACGTAGGAGCGGATCTGGTGGCCCCAGCCGATTTCGGACTTCGACGCCTCGGTGGCGTTGGCCGCCGCCTCGCGCTTCTTCAACTCCTCCTCGTAGAGGCGCGAACGCAGCATCTCCCACGCCTTGGCGCGGTTCTTGTGCTGCGAGCGCTCCGCCTGGCAGGCCACCGCTATGCCCGTCGCCAGGTGCGTGATGCGCACAGCCGAATCGGTCGTGTTGACGTGCTGGCCGCCCGAACCGGACGAGCGATAGGTGTCGATGCGCACATCCGATTCGTTGACCTGGATGTCGATCGAGTCGTCGATGACCGGATAGACCCAGACGCTGGAGAACGAGGTGTGGCGGCGCGCATTGCTGTCGTAGGGCGAGATGCGGACCAGGCGGTGCACGCCGGATTCCGTCTTCAGCCAGCCATAGGCGTTGTGGCCCTTGATCAGCACGGTGGCGGACTTGATGCCGGCCTCTTCGCCGTCGTGGACTTCCAGCACCTCGACCTTGAAGCGGCGGCGCTCGGCCCAGCGCGTGTACATGCGCAGCAGCATGTTGGCCCAGTCCTGGCTTTCCGTGCCGCCGGCGCCGGCGTGGATTTCGAGGTAGGTATCGTTGGCATCGGCCTCGCCCGACAGCATCGTCTCGATCTGGCGCGCCTTTACTTCGCCCGCCAGCGAACGAATCCCCGCCTCGGCGTCGTCGACGACAGACTGGTCGCCTTCCTCCTCGCCGAGTTCGATCAGGCCGATATTGTCCTGGAGCGCCTGGGTAACGCCGCGCACCGCCTTGACGCCGTCTTCCAGCGCCTGGCGTTCACGCATCAGTTTCTGGGCTTCCTGCGCGTCGTTCCAGAGGGAGGAGTCCTCGGCGCGCATGTTCAGGTAATCAAGTCGCTTCAGCGCCTGATCCCAGTCAAAGATGCCTCCTCAGCAGGGTTATGCCCTGCTTGATTTCATCGACGAGCTTTTCGGTTTCCGCGCGCATGGCTGGAATGTGTTTCCTGTGAGATAGGGTTTGAATCGCGGCGGACCATAGGGATGCAGGCACTGCCTGTAAAGCGCCGATGGGACGCCCGCGCCCCTGGTGCGGGGCGGAATTTCCCCCTGCAACATCCTCGGCGCCGTGCAGGAGGAAATCCCTCGAAAGAGAACAGGCGGACCCGGAGGCCCGCCCATTCCCGCTGCCTGAGAGCGGAGAGCACCGGCCGGCACGCGAAGCCGCTCGGCCGGACCGATGCCCGATAGGAGGATGAAGGCTATCTGCGTGGGCGGGTCGCCTCAGTACAAGCCGCCGCCGCCGCCCTGGATGGCGCCTGCGGCGGCCGGCGAAAGCGCCTCGCCCATCTCGCCGCCAGCGTCCATGCCGATCACCCAGTAGCTGTCGGCCGGGCCGGTGCCGGGCTTGAAAGCTTCCATGATCGTTCCCGGCTCGCCTTCCTGCGCGCGCATGCCGGTCTTCCGGTTGATGGCGATCAGGTTCATGCCCTCGGGAACCTGGAACTCCGCGACCGGCGTGTCCTTCAGCGCCTCGGCCATGAACTCCTTGAAGATCGGCGCAGCGAGGCCGCCGCCGGTCGTTCCCTTGCCCAGCGTCTGCGGCTGGTCGAAGCCGACATAGAGGCCGACGACCAGCGTCGGCGTGAAGCCGATGAACCAGGCGTCCTTCTCGTCGTTGGTCGTGCCGGTCTTGCCGGCGATGGGGCGGTTGAGCTCCTGCAGCGTGGTGGCCGTGCCGCGCAGGACGACGCCTTCCATCATCGAGGTGATCTGGTACGCCGTCATCGGATCGAGCACCTGGTCGGAATTGTCGATCAGCTCGGGCTCGGCCTGGTTGGTCCATTCCGCGGAAACGCAGCCTTCGCAGGCGCGCTCGTCGTGCTTGTAGACGGTCTTGCCGTAGCGGTCCTGGATGCGGTCGATCAGCGACGGCTTGATCTGCAGTCCGCCGTTCGCCATCACCGAATAGGCCGACACCATCCGCATGACCGTGGTTTCGCCGGAACCGAGCGCCATCGGCAGGTAGGGCATCAGATGCTCGTAGACGCCGAAGCGTTCGGCATATTCGGCGACGATCTTCATGCCCATGTCGTGGGCGAGGCGCACCGTCATCAGGTTGCGCGAGCGCTCGACGCCGGTCCTCAGCGTCGAGGGACCGCCGGGCTTGCCGTCATAGTTCTTCGGCGACCAGGTCGTGTTGCCGGAGGTGATGGTGATCGGCCCGTCCATGATGACGGATGCCGGCGTGTAGCCATTGTCCAGCGCCGCCGCGTAGACGATCGGCTTGAAGGACGAGCCTGGCTGGCGCATCGCCTGCGTCGCCCGGTTGAACTCGGACTGCGAGAAGGAGAAGCCGCCGACCATCGCCAGCACGCGGCCGGTATGCGGGTCCATGGCGACCAGCCCACCCGACACCGCCGGGACCTGCCGGAGCTGGTAGGCGTTGCCTTGCTTCTTTTCGACATAGACGACGTCGCCGGCCTTCAGCACATCCGCGGGAGAGTTCGCCTTGACGCGCCTGCCGTCGACGACGTGGCGCATGGCAAAGCTCATGTCTTCGGCCGACACGGTGCCCGTCTCGCGCTCCTCGGAAAGCTTGCCGGAGATTTCACGCTTCGGCTGGAGCCCGATCGACAGGCCCGCATTCGAGCTTTCCAGCACGACGGCCAGCTGCCATTCCGGAACGTCGTCGAGCGACTTGACCTCGCCCAGTGGCACTCCCCAGTCGGCGCCTAGCTCGATCGTCTTCACCGGACCGCGATAGCCGCGCAGCGTGTCGTATTTCAACAAGCCGTTCTGCATCGCCTTGCGGGCAACGCGCTGCATGTTCGGGTCGAGCGTCGTGCGCACCGAAAGGCCGCCCTCGTAGAGCGCGTTCTCGCCGTAGCGCGAGATGATCTCGCGGCGCACTTCCTCGGTGAAGTATTCGCCGGCGAAGAGATAGGTGCCGCTGCGCCGCGGCTTGACGCCAAGCGGCTCGGTCTTGGCCTTGTCGGCTTCCTCGCGCGAGACGTAGCCGTTCTCGACCATCTGTTCGATCACCCAGTTGCGCCGCTCGACCGCGGCTTGGGTGTGGCGGTAGGGATGATAATTGGATGGCGCCTTGGGGAGCGCGGCGAGATAGGCTGCCTCGGCCACGGTCAGTTCGTTCACCGACTTGTCGAAATAGGTCAGCGCGGCGCCGGCGATGCCGAACGCGCCCTGGCCGGGATAGACGAAGCCGAAATAGATCTCGTTCAGGTAGAGTTCGAGGATGCGGTCCTTCGGATAGGCCTGCTCGATGCGGAACGACAGGATCGCTTCCTTGATCTTGCGCTCGTAGGTCTGGTCCTTGGTGAGCAGGAAGTTCTTGGCCACCTGCTGCGTGATGGTCGACGCACCCTGGCGCGAGCCGGTCTGCAAATTGTTGATGACGGCGCGGAAGAGGCCCATCACGTCGACGCCGGGATGCCGGTAGAAATTCTTGTCCTCGGCCGAGAGGAACGCGGCCTTTACGCGGTCCGGCACCGCCTGGATCGGCAGATAGAGGCGCCGCTCGCGGGCGAACTCACCCATCAGCGCGCCGTCCGAGGCATGCACGCGGGTCGTCACCGGCGGTTCGTATTTCGCCAGCACTTCATAATCCGGCAGTTCCCTGGCCAGATTGCTCACGAAGACGCCAACGCCCGCCGCCACAAGCAGCGCGAGCGCGGTCCCGATGCCGAAGAAATATCCGATAAGCCGAATCATACCCGCTCCAATGCCAGCCCGGGAGACCTCCGCACTATAATCTCAGCACGGTACGCGGTCGCCGGTAGCGGCATATTCCGAATTCGCCAACCCATGATCTGGCGATGTGTAGAAAATGGGGCAGCCAGTCTCTCGCACGCTAGAATCGCGGAAATAATTGTGACCAGTGTGATCGATACGCCACTCCGCGGCCGGACGCTATCCCGGCCGCCGGCATCTCAGCCGCCTGCGCCGCCGGTGGATGTCGCGAACTGCTCGATCGCCTTGGAGATGCTCGCCGCGGCCTTGGCGCGCCATTCGGCGTCCTTCAACTGCTCCTCGTCCTTGGAGTTCGACAGGTAGCCGAGTTCCAGCAGCACCGACGGCACGTCGGGGGCCTTCAGCACCTTGAAGCCTGCGAAGCGGTGCGGATTGTTGATCAGCCCCACGGTGGTCGACAGCTCGCCGATCAGCGAGCGCGCGAAGCGCATCGAGAAGCTGTGGGTCTCGCGCTTGATCAGGTCGACCAGGATGTCCGCGACCTCGTGGTCCTTTTCCTCGATCTCGATGCCGGACAGCTGGTCGGAGAGGTTTTCACGGTCGGCCAGCGCCTGCGCGTCGGCGTCCGACGCCCTGTCCGACACCGTATAGACCGTCGCGCCGCGAATGCCCTTCAGCCGGATCGTGTCGGCGTGGATCGAGATGAAGAGGTCCGCCTCGCGCTCCCTGGCGATCCTGACCCTGTCGTCGAGGCGCAGGAACTCGTCCTTCTCGCGCGTCATGAAGACATTGTAGCGGCCGTCGGCGCGCAGCCGGTCTCGCAGTTCGGTGGCGAAGGTCAGCGTGATGTCCTTCTCGACCGTGCCGCTCTGGCCTGCCGCGCCGCCGTCGAAACCGCCGTGGCCGGGGTCGAGGACCACCGTGAAGCGCTGGCCGCCACGCCCGGTCCTCAAGCCCAGGCGTTCGCTCTTGGGCGTCGTCTCGGTCGAACCGGTCGTCTGCGCCTGGATGGCGAGCGCTTCCTCGAAGGCGCCCTGCGAAGCCGACGAGATGTCGGCCACCAGGCGATAGCCGGCCGAGGCCTCGTTCGCCAGTATGTCGATCCTCTCGACGACGAACGGCCCCTTGGCTTCGATGATCAGCCGCGAGGTCTTGTCATTGATCTGGCCGTAGCGGACGTTGGTGACCAGCCCCCTCGCCTTCAACTCGTTGGGGTCGATCGCGAACTTCGCCCTCGGCAGGTCGATCACCAGACGGTTCGGCGAGCGCAGCAGGAACCATCTCGGCTCCGGCTCAGCGTCGAAATTGATGACGACGCGCATATGCGTCGCGTCGCCTGCCATCTTGTAGTCATGGGCTTCGAGCGCCGAGGCCCGCGACGGCATAAGCGCGGCGCAGACCAGGGCGAGAACGAGGATAGTCGCAGGAAGAACCGCGCCGAAACGGTACCGGTGTCTGTCGGCTCCTCGACTCATTACAGTTTCCCTGCCTCGGATCTGCTGCTTGGGGCGCGCCCGCCCGGCATGGGGCACAGGCCGCAAAGACTGTTAACGAGTGGTATCCAGATAAGGTTAATCAAGCCTTTCGCCCGGATTTGCCGCTGCGGAACGTGATTTGCGGCCTGCAGAAATCGGGGTTGCCTAAAACCTCGCCAAATCATAAAAGCGATGCTGGATAACCGCAATGCCCGGACCACTCCGCCGCCACTCCCAAAGGCTTTTCAAGGCGGCGCAAGGCGGCTCCAATCGCAAGCTGCGATGGTGGCATAGTTGGTCCCTGTGGATTTCGTCAGGACGCTCCCGTGGCGCGGAGGCCCTGCCGCAAGCAAATACGGCCGGAATACGAAGGTTCCGCGCCGGCTCTTCGCGAGCAATCAGCTGGTCCGGCACACTCCGGGCTTAGGTTCAAAAGGTTCCGCAAGGCTTAGGAATGGCAAGCGCAATCATGGAAAGGTCCGCAAGACACCGCGCCGGTTCGGCTGCGGGCGGTCCCGCCATTGCGCCTCGCCAGGTCCATGAGAGGCCTCGGGCGGACACAATTTCTGGCATCCCAACAGGCGCGCGGCGGCGGAGTTTGTCCCTCCCGCTGCGGTCGGGAGATGCCGGAGGGAAAAGACATAATGCCCAACAAGATGCTTATAGACGCCTCCCACCCGGAGGAGACGCGGGTCGTCGTCGTACGCGGTAACCGCATCGAAGAATTCGATTTCGAATCACAGGACAAGAAGCAGCTCAAAGGAAATATCTATCTGGCGCGGGTCACCCGCGTAGAGCCTTCGCTGCAGGCTGCCTTCGTCGAATATGGCGGGAACCGTCACGGATTCCTGGCCTTCTCCGAAATCCATCCCGACTACTACCAGATCCCGGTCGCCGACCGTCAGGCGCTGCTGCGCGCCGAGGCGGAGGAGGAAGCCGAGGACGAGGAGGAGGAAGAGCGCGGCCGCGGCAATCGCCGGCGCCGGCGCGGCGGAAAGACCCGCGACCGCGGCGACGATGCGCTGAAGTCGGCCGAAGGCACGGAAGCCGCCGAGGCCTTTGCCGGCCCGACCGAGGACCAGCCAGCCGAATCCGGCGGGACCGCCGACGAGACATCGGGCCCGGTCGACGAGGCGTCGGAGACTGCGGCAGCCGCCGGCGACGAGGCTGGCGACGAAGACGAGAGCAAGCCCTCCAATGGGCCGAGCTCCATAGCTGCCGAGGTCGAGGTCGACGAAGTTTCGGAGACGATCCCCGAGCCGGTCGCCGACGACGACCACGGCGGCCTGGTCGAGGAAATCCGCCCCGCCCGCCACGACGACGACCATGACCACGAGCACGAGGTCGAATCGGTCGGCGCCGAGGACGCGCTGGAGGAAGTGCGCAACCGCCGCAAGCCGCCGC
>DATDJN010000435.1:0-5175 GCA_036520515.1 Rhizobiaceae bacterium | reverse complement strand
TTGGTGCGGATGACGAGGCCGTGCACGGCGCCGTCCTTCATCACCGTCTCGGTGACGGTGGCGCGCAGCAGCACCTCGACGCCCGCTTCCTCGACCATCTCGATGATGACGCGCTGCATCGTCTCGGCGTCGAAGGTGCCGGTGTATTTGCCCCAGTAGGATTCGCGCACGCGGCCGTCGGCGCCGCGATAGCCGACGCAGCGGTCGAGCATCTCGTGGAAGATCGCGGAATTGATCAGTCCCGTCGGCTTGGTCAGGCGGCCGCCGGTGATCAGGCCGCCGAGGAAGCCCGTGCCTTCGAGCAGCAGCGTCCTTGCGCCCTCGCGCGCGGCGCGGATCGCCGCGACGATGCCGGAGGAGCCGGCGCCGGTGACGACCACGTCGTAGGAGCCGAACAGGTTCATGGGGATTCCTTTCGAGAACGTGGCGGTATCAGCCGTTGTATTCCATGACGTAGAGACCGGCATTGTAGTCGGTCACGTAGATGAGGCCGGCTTTGTCGACGAAGATGTCGCAGGACTGGATGATCGGCTTCTTGCCCGGGCGCTTGTCCATCAGGCCGGCCGGCGGCGGCGGAACCAGCGCGCCGACTTCCTTCGGCCGGTACTGGTCGGAGATGTCGAAGACGCGCACGCCGGCATTCTGCCAGGTCGAGAAGATGATCGACGAGCTCTGGAAGGTGCCCGGCCGGTTCTCATGCACGTTGTGCGGGCCGTAATGCGCGCCCCTGGTGGCGTAGTGGGCGTCCTGCGGCACCGGCATGGTCGCGACGGGGATCGGGTTGGCGCGGTCCTTCACGTCGAAGATCCAGATGTTCTTCAGCCCGTCCTCGAAATCGTCGAGCACGGCTTCGTCGAGCACCACCAGAAGGTCGCGGTCGGGCAGGGGCAGGCAGTTGTGCGTGCCGCCCTGGAAAGGCGGCGACCAGTTGCGGTGGACGACGAGCTTCGGATTGGCGCGGTCGGCGACATCCATCACGACCAGGCCGGCGTCGCGCCACGCACCCCAGGCGGTGTCGCCGTCCACGATGGCATGGTGCAGGCCGTATTTCGCGTTGGCGGCCCAGGTCGGCTTCTCGCCGGCCTCGAGGTTCATGCCCGGCAGCCAGTAGCGCCCGGCCTCGCGCGGATTGGTCGGGTCGGACATGTCGACCGTCATGAAGATGAAATCGGAAAAGCCGTCGAGCAGGGCCGATACGTAGGCCCATTTCCCGCCCGTCCACCAGATGCGGTGTATGCCGCCCGAAACCGGCATGAAGCCGATGCGCCTGGGCTGGCCGGGCGTCGAGATGTCGTAGACGGCAAGCCCGGCGTCCCAGTCGCGGGCCTTCTCGTGCTTGGCCGTGCCAAGCGCCGTGCCGGCGGCGGCCTTGTAGTAGCTGGCTTCGTCGGCGAAGGCGGAATCGGCGAAGACGTCCTTGCCGTGGATGACGAGCAGCAGATTGTCGGCGACCTGGAGATGCACGTTCCAGGTGTTGGCCGGCGCCGGAACGTAGCCGGCAGGCTTGGGGTTCTTCGGGTCGCGCACATCGACGATCGAAAAGCCCTGGCTGAACAGGTGCCCGACATAGGCGAAGCCGTTCTCGACCATCACCTGGATGCCGTCGCGCCGGCCGCCCTGATCGCTGTGGCCGATCAGGCGCATGTTGCTGGCGTAGTCGGGCTTCATGATGTCGGTCACGTCAGGCCTCTTTGCGTCGAATGGTCGGTATGCGTATGGCGTCTATCAAAAAAGACGAGGACACGCCGCGCAAGGCGGCGTGTCCCTTGGGAGATGTGTCTTACTTGACGCGGTTGCCCCAGTTGTCCTGGCTGTCCACGTTCTCTTTCCAGATCATCACCGGCTGGATCAGCGTCTCCTTGGCGACGGGCTTGCCGGCAAAGTGGTTCTCCATCTCGCCGACGATCGATTCCGCCATCGAGAAGGGGTTCTGGCCGACGTCGGCGTCCTGCGTGCCTTCGCGGATGCGCTCGAGGCCGAGCGGCGTGCCGTCGAAGCCGACGATCGGAACATGGCCTTCCTCGCCAGCGAGCTTCAGGCGGTCGATCTGGCGGAGCGCCGACACGACGCCGCGGATCATCTCGTCATTGTGGGCCCAGATGCCGGCGACGTTCGGATCGCGGGTGAAGGCGTCGAGAACGAGCGTATGCGCGTTGTCGGCGGTCCACTCGGCCTTCAGCGTCTCGACCTTGATGTCGGGATACTTGGCCGCAACCTGGTCGTGGAAGCCCTTGTAGCGCTTCTCCGACTGGCCTGAGCCGATCGCGCCGCGGACTTCGAGCACGAGGCCCTTGCCGCCGATCAGCTTGGCCATGGCGTCGGCGCCCGCCGCGCCGCCGGCGACGTCGTCGAAGGTGTTGTAGGCGACCCATTCGCCTTCCGGCGGCAGGTTCTCCAGCATGAACAGCGGAATGTTGGACTCGTTGGCCTTGCGCACGCCGCCCTGCAGAAGGGTCGCGTCGACCGGGTTCAGCAGGATGATGTCGGGCTGCTTCGACACGACGTCGAGAAGCTGCGTCGTCTGCGTGGAAGGATCGCCCTTGCCGTCATAGACGGAGATGTTCATGCCCTTCTCGGCGGCGAGTTCCTTCACCCTGTTCACCAGCGTCACCTGGTACTCGTACTGCAGGCCGAAGGCGATGTAGGCGAGGTTCTTGCCTTTCAGCACGCTGTCCTGGGCAAGCGCCTGCGGCACGAAACCGGCCGTGGCAAGCGCTACGGTACCGGCGGCGAGCGCCAGGAATTTGCGGCGGGTTGTCTTCAATGTTTTCATGGTGATCTGATCTCCTCCCTGTTGGACTTACTGCGTTTAGTCGCGGAGCAGCCGGCGGCTCCTCCAGTGACCGCGGCTGACGCCGCGAGTGGCACTTCCTTTTCCCGGGACAAAACCTCCCCGTTCGCCCGAACGGGCGCCGGTAGTCCCGAGCGATTCTTTCAGTGTGTTCGCCTGCCGCCCTCGCGGACGGGCGCGGGCTAAGTCTGCTTGGTCGGTTTGCTTGCCTTCGTCGCTATGACCTTCTTGCGCATGCCGGCTTCGAGATAGTTCCGGCGGTAGACGTCGAGCGCGGCAGCGGCGGCGATGACGAGGCCGCTGACCACGGAGTCCCAGTTCGGCGGGACGTTGAGCAGGTTGACCGCGTTCTGCACGAGGCCGAGCAGGATGACGCCGAGCAGCATGCCGCCCATATTGCCTTCGCCGCCGAACAGGCTGACGCCGCCGATGACGACCGCCGCGATCACGGCGAGTTCCATGCCTTGCGCCGCGGTGGCCGCGCCCGCCTCGAAACGGGCGGTGATCAGGAGGCCGGCGACGGCCGCCATGAAGCCCGAGATGACGAAGCACAGGATGACGACGCGCTCGGTGTTGATGCCGGCCAGACGCGCGGCCAGCGGGTTGCCGCCGGTCGCATAGACCGAGCGGCCGAATTTTGTGCGCGACAGCACGATCTGCGCGATGATCGCCAGCGCCAGCGTCAGCAGGATCACCGCCGGGATGCCGAGGATGCGGCTGTACTGAAGCTCGACGAAGATCTTCGGCACCGGCGCGATGTTGGTGCCGCCGGAGAAGATGAAGGCGAGGCCGCGTCCGATCGTCATGGTGGCGAGCGTCGCGATCAGCGCCGGAATTTTCAGCTTGGTGACGGCCAGGCCGTTGAGCAGGCCGATGAACATGCCGGCGATCATGGCGGCGAGGATCGCCATCTCCGGCGTCCAGCCGTAGAAATTGACGAGGCCGACCGACAGCACCGAGGACAGCACCAGCACCGATGCGACCGACAGGTCGATGCCGGCGACCAGGATGACGAAGGTCTGGCCGATAGCGACGACGGCGATGATGGTCGCCGACTGCAGCACGTTCTCGATGTTGCGCACGGTCGCGAAGACCGGACTCATGAAGCTCATGATGATGCCGCCGAACAGGATGACGGCGGCGAGGCCGACGCTCTGCATCAGGTCGATGAACGAGATCTTGCCGCGCAGACCGGAGAGGGGGCTCGATCCTGCCGCGCGACCGTTCATCGAAGGGTTCTCCAGTGCCATTTTCTTATCCCGTCGTCGCGTAGGACATGATGGTTTCGCTGGTCGCCTGCTCTCTGGGCAGCGACGCGGTGATGCGACCCGAGCGCATGATCAGCACGCGGTCGGAGAGCGCCAGGATTTCCGGAAGCTCGGAGCTGATGAGCAATATGCCCATGCCGCCGCGCGCCAGCCTCAGCACCAGCTCGCTGATCTCGGACTTGGCGCCGACGTCGATGCCCTTGGTGGGTTCGTCGAGGATCAGCACCTTGGGGTTGCGAGCCAGCCAGCGCGCGAGCACGACCTTCTGCTGGTTGCCGCCCGACAGCGTCGAGACGCGCGTCTTCGAGCTTGGCGTCTTCACCGCCAGCGCCTTGATCTCGCGCGCGGCGATCTCCTCCTCCTGCGAGACCGAGAGGAAGCCCCAGCTCTTCACCCGGTCGAGCAGCGACAGGGTGATGTTGGTGCGCACCGAAAGCAGGCTGACCAGCGCCTGGCGGCGGCGGTCCTCCGGCACCAGGCCGATGCCGGCCTCGATGGCGGCTGCCGGGTCGTTGGCCGAGATCGCCACGCCGGCGACCTCGACCGAGCCGCTGTCATAGGGGTCGATGCCGAAGATCGCGGCCGCAAGCTCGCTTCGGCCGGCGCCGACCAGCCCCGACATGCCGACGATCTCGCCGGCGCGGACCTCGAAGGAGATGTCGTTCAGCACGTTCTCGCGGTTCAGGTTCTTCACCGCCAGCACGACGTCGCCGATCGGCCTCGTGTCGGCCACCGTCTCGCGCACCTCGCGGCCGACCATCATGCGGATGACCTTGTCGTGGTCGAGCTCGGCGATCGGCCGCGTGCCGACCAGCTTGCCGTCGCGCAGTACCGTCACGCGGTCGGCGATGCGGAAGACCTCTTCCAGCCAGTGCGACACGAAGACGATGCCCAGGCCCTTGGCCTTCAGGTCGTTGACCACGGCGAAGAGGCGGTCGATCTCGGGGGGAGACAGCGACGTCGTCGGCTCGTCCATGACGAGCACTTTCGAATCCTCGGAGATGGCGCGGGCGATCTCGATGAGCTGCTGGTCGGCTGGCGAGAGCCGGCCTGCCGGCGTGGATGGATTGAGATGCGGCGCGACGCGGGCAAGCGCGTCGAGTGCGCGCTGCTTCT
>DATDJN010000434.1:0-6353 GCA_036520515.1 Rhizobiaceae bacterium | reverse complement strand
GCGTCGATCTGGTCGTACGCCTTGAACTCGCCGAAATACTTCGTGATCGCCGCCGTCAGCGACGTCTTGCCATGGTCAACGTGACCAATCGTGCCAACATTCACATGAGGCTTGGTGCGCTCGAATTTACCTTTTGCCATGTGAGGTCTCCATTCCTGCTGCCCGCTCGCGGGGCCTTAATTAAGTTTTCGCGTCAAGCCTTTGGAATCACGCGTATTTCTTTTGCACTTCCTGAGCGACCGCAGTCGGCACAGGCTCATAGTGGTCGAACTGCATCGTGTACTGGGCCCGGCCCTGCGACATCGAGCGCAGGTTGTCCACGTACTTGAACATGTTCGCCAGCGGAACCATCGCGTTGACGACGACGGCAACGCCGCGCGTCTCCTGGCCCTGGATCTGGCCGCGGCGGCTGTTCAGGTCGCCAATGACGTTGCCGACGTAGTCTTCCGGCGTCACCACCTCGACCTTCATGATCGGCTCAAGCAACTGAACGCCGAGCTTCGGCGCGGCTTCCTTGAAGCAGGCGCGGGACGCGATTTCGAAGGCCAGCACCGACGAGTCCACGTCGTGGAACGCGCCGTCGACCAGCGTCGCCTTGACGCCGATCATCGGGAAGCCCGCGAACGGGCCGGAACCCATGACGCTGAGCAGACCCTTTTCGACACCCGGTATGTATTCCTTCGGAACCGAACCGCCGACGATCTTCGACTCGAACGAGAACTCCTCGCTCTCGGTGTTCGGCTCGAACTGGATCTTGACGCGGGCGAACTGACCGGTGCCGCCGGTCTGCTTCTTGTGCGTGTAATCCTGCTCGTGGGCGCGGGAGATCGTCTCGCGGTATGCCACCTGCGGAGCGCCGATGTTCGCCTCGACCTTGAACTCGCGGCGCATGCGGTCGACGAGGATATCGAGGTGCAGCTCGCCCATGCCGGCGATGATGGTCTGGCCGCTTTCCTCGTCGGTCTTGACGCGGAAGGACGGATCCTCGGCAGCCAGGCGATGCAGCGCGAGGCCCATCTTCTCCTGGTCGTTCTTGGTCTTCGGCTCGATCGCGATCTGGATGACCGGATCGGGGAACTCCATGCGCTCCAGGATCACCGGCTTCAGCGGATCGCAAAGCGTGTCGCCAGTCGTGGTGTCCTTGAGGCCGGCCAGAGCGACGATGTCGCCGGCATAAGCCTCCTCGATGTCCTCACGCGAGTTGGCGTGCATCTGCAGCATGCGGCCGATGCGCTCCTTCTTGCCCTTCACGGTGTTGTCGAGCGACACACCCTTGGTGAGCTTGCCCGAGTAGATGCGAGCGAAGGTGAGCGAACCGACGAACGGATCGTTCATGATCTTGAAGGCCAGCATCGAAAGCGGCTCGGCGTCGTCGGCGTGACGCTCGATCGGGGCTTCCGTCTTGGCGTCGATGCCCTTGATGGCCGGAACGTCGACAGGCGACGGCAGGAAGTCGACGACGCCGTCGAGCAGCGGCTGGACGCCCTTGTTCTTGAAGGCCGTGCCGCAGAACACCGGGTGGAACTTCACCGCGATCGTGCCCTTGCGGATCAGCTCGCGAATCTTGTCGTTCGACGGGAGCTCGCCCTCAAGGTAAGCCTCCATCGCGGCCTCGTCCATTTCGACGGCGGCCTCGATCATCTTCTCGCGATACTCTTCAGCCTGAGCCTGCATGTCGGCCGGGATGTCGAGAACGTCCCAGGCAGCGCCAAGCTCTTCGTTCTGCCAGACGAGCGCCTTCATCTCGATGAGGTCGATGACGCCCTTGAATTCGCTTTCCGCGCCGATCGGCAGCTGCATGGCGACGGCGGTCGCGCCGAGACGCGACTTGATCATCTCGAGGCAACGGAAGAAGTCCGCGCCCATCTTGTCCATCTTGTTGCAGAAGATCATGCGCGGAACATGATACTTCTCGGCCTGGCGCCAGACGGTCTCGGTCTGCGGCTCGACGCCGGCGTTGGAATCGAGCAGCGCGATGGCGCCGTCGAGAACGCGCAGCGAGCGCTCGACCTCGATCGTGAAGTCGACGTGGCCGGGGGTGTCGATGATGTTGAAGCGGCGCAGCTTGCCGTCGCGACCCTTCCAGAAGGTCGTCGTGGCCGCCGACGTGATCGTGATGCCGCGCTCCTGCTCCTGCTCCATCCAGTCCATCGTGGCCGCGCCGTCGTGGACTTCGCCGATCTTGTGCGACTTGCCGGTGTAGTAAAGGATACGCTCGGTCGTCGTCGTCTTGCCGGCGTCGATATGCGCCATGATGCCGAAGTTTCGGTAGTCTTCGATCTTGTATTCGCGGGCCATGATGGTGCCTCTCAGTCTCTACTCAGCGCTTACCAGCGGTAGTGCGCGAAGGCACGGTTGGCCTCGGCCATCTTGTGGGTGTCTTCACGCTTCTTGACTGCCGTGCCGCGGTTGTTGGCCGCGTCCATCAGCTCGCCGGAGAGGCGGTCGACCATGGTGGTCTCGTTGCGGTTGCGGGCCGCGGCGATCAGCCAGCGGATGGCGAGCGCCTGACGACGCTCCGGACGCACGTCGACCGGAACCTGGTAGGTCGCGCCGCCGACACGACGGGAACGCACTTCCACATGCGGCGCGACGTTGTCGAGCGCCTGATGGAAGACGGTGACAGGCTCCTGCTTGGTCTTGGCCTGCACCTGGTCGAGCGCACCATAGACAATGGTCTCGGCGATCGATTTCTTGCCGTCATACATGACGGCGTTCATGAACTTGGTGACGATGAGGTCGCCGAACTTGGGGTCCGGGTTGATCTCACGCTTATCTGCACTGTGACGACGGGACATGCTCTTGTCTCTCTTGTCTCAAGCCCGGCGCACTAACAATCAGCGCCGAAGCCGGGGGACCCTTACTTCGGACGCTTCGCGCCGTACTTCGAGCGGCGCTGCTTGCGGTTCTTCACACCCTGCGTGTCGAGCACGCCGCGGATAATATGATATCGCACACCCGGGAGGTCCTTCACGCGGCCGCCGCGGATCATGACCACGGAGTGCTCCTGGAGGTTGTGGCCTTCGCCAGGAATGTAGCCGATCACCTCGAAGCCGTTGGTCAGGCGGATCTTCGCAACCTTGCGCAGCGCGGAGTTCGGCTTCTTCGGCGTCGTCGTGTAAACGCGCGTGCAAACGCCCCGCTTCTGCGGGTTCTGCTGCATGGCCGGGACCTTGTTGCGCGTCGCCGGCGCAATGCGCGGCTTGCGGATCAGCTGGTTGACGGTAGGCATTAAACCCTCTTGTCTCTCAATTCCGTGTCTTAGCCCACCAGGGGCCGTCTTCTTTCCGAGGCGGCCGCTTCGCCATTTCCATACGCAAATTCAGGCAGAAACCGCGTATCACGGTCCAGCCCGAACAAAAGCAGAGGAAGCGGAAGCCGCTTCATGCACGCCGGAAATGTTCAGTCGCTCGTAAGACGAACCCTGTTTGAGGCAAACTCCGGGGCGAGACGCCCTGGAAATCAAAACCTCACATCGGCTCAGTTGCCGCGGCTTCTACGCGCAATGCTTGAAAGCGTCAACCCCGAAGCCGCGATTTCTCGGCTGAAGTAGGCGCATGCCTCCCATGCTTCAAGGTCGCGACATTTTCTTGCGCTTTCTCGCCGTTGCGAAACAGAAAGTAACCGCTTTTGCGTGGCTGCCTCTCGCCGATCATGCGAAAAAGCGCTTCGGCATGCGAATCTCTTCACGCTACGGATCGCGATACGGGCTGCTCGCCGAGGAATCACCGACCGGGGAATCAAGGCAATGAACGACAACGAGGAGCGGCCGGTCACCATCATCATCGGCCGTGTGCGCCGCTCGAAGACCAATCGCTGGGAAGGCGTTCACGTCCTGCTTGCGGCGCCGGACGACGATACGGCCGTGCGCAAGGCGCTCGATGCGCTGGCTCGCGAGGGCTACGCAGAGGCCGAGCTCGACCAGATCGGCGACATGGAAGGAGAACCGGACGAGGAGCCGCACCTGTCGGCATGGCAAGGCGCGCTTGAGGGCGAGGTCTCCATCGTCATGGTGAAGGACGAACGCTGAATCGCCACGCTCTGGCCTTGTCCTAGTTCCGAGGGCCTTCGCCGCCGAGGTCGGCCATGTCGGGCTCGGCCGGCACGACGCGCATCGACCGGTTGATCGCGACCGTCACCAACCAGAGAACGATGCCGATCGCGATGAGTATTCCCGCAATCAGGTACTGGATCGGATCGCGCCCGGTCCATGGCCCGGCGAAGAAGGCGCAGGCGATAGCGCCTATGACCGGCAGGAAGCTCGGCGTCCGGAAATGCTCGTGATCGACCCTGTCCTTGCGCAGCACAAGCACCGTTACGTTCACCACCGTGAAGACGCAAAGCAGCAGGAGCGCCGTGGTGCCGCCGAGCGCCGGCACCTCGCCGACGAAGGTGATCAGCGCGAAGGCGATCAGCGTGGTGAAGCCGATCGCCACATAGGGCGTGCGCCGTACCGCATGCACCCTGCCGAGCGTCGGCGGCAATACGTGCTCGCGGCTCATGCCGTAAACCAGCCGGCTGGCCATCAGCATGTTGATGAGCGCGGTGTTGGCCACCGCGAACATGGTGATGAACCCGAATATCCAGAGCGGGAAGTTCGGCGCGCCCGCCTGCACGACCTTCAGCAGCGGCGTCTCGCCCTCGCCCAACTGTTCGGCGGGAACGAGCGCGATCGCCGAGATCGAGACGAGGACATAGATGGTTCCGGTGATGAGCAGGCCGGCAAGCAGGATTTTGGGGAAGATTTTCGACGGGTTATGGATCTCCTCTGCCATGTTGACCGAGTCCTCGAAGCCGACCATGGCGAAGAAGGCGAGCGTGGTGGCGCCTATCACGGCCCAGAACGCGGTCCGGTCGGGCGCCGTCTTGAACTCGGTGATCCGCGAGATATCCCCCTCGCCCGCTCCGATCGCCCACAGCCCTATGACTATGATGATCAGCAGGCCTGTCAGTTCCACGCAAGTCAGCACCACGTTTGCCTTCACGCTTTCGCCGACGCCGCGGAAGTTGACGATGGCGATCGCAGCCATGAAGGCCAAGCCGATCACCGTGATACCGAACGTCTCGAAGTTGAAGCCGAAGGCGGTCGAGAGATTCGCAGCAAAGGCGCGCGAGGCGGTCGACGCCGACGTGACGCCGGAACACATCACTGCAAAGGCGATGAGGAAGGTGAAGAAGTGGATGCCGAAGGCCTTGTGCGCATAAAGCGCGGCGCCCGCCGCCTTCGGATATTTCGTCACCAGTTCCAGATAGGAGAAAGCCGTCACCAGCGCGACGGCAAAGGCCACCAGGAACGGCAGCCAAACGACCCCGCCAACCTGATTGGCGACCTGCCCGGTCAGGGCATAGATGCCGGTGCCCAGGATGTCGCCGACGATAAAGAGCAGCAGCAGCCAGGGGCCGAGCACGCGCTGCAGGCTGGGCTCGGCGTCCGCCGACGGCACTCCTTCTCTTGAAGCTCCGTCCGGCATGGATTCCTCCGTCGAATGCGGCGGTTTTCGGAAAGAGGCGTCTTGGGAAGTATGGGGCGGCAGCAGGCGAAGTCAAATCACCGTCATCGCGCCATTCAGATGGCCGACTCGGCGCGCGGCGTATTCAAGCCGGGTGACAGCGAAACCTGCCTCTCGCGCAGCGGCAGCCCGAACAGCGGCCGCAGGACCGTAACCCGGCGGATGATCTCATAGCCCAGGGCGCTGCCCAGAAAGGCCGCCGCTATGATGGTCGTCGCCTCGATGGCCAGCGGCGCGTCGTGCATCGTGAACCAATAGGCGACCACGACGATAATTGTCTGGTGGAGGATGTAGTACGGCATTATCCCCGCGGTCAGGTAGATCAGCGCGCGGCTCGGGCGGTTTGCGAACCTGCGGGCGAAACCGATCAGCATGATCATGATTGACCAGCCGTAGAATTGCCTGACCATCAGCGCCGCATAGAGCAGTTGCGTATCCTCTCCGATCTCGACCTGGTTCAGCCATGCCGTCAGCAGCAGGCCCCCCAGGAAAAGCGTGAGGCCGATCGCCGCCGGGAATGCCTTGTCGACCGCATGCCAGAATTCGTCGTTCTTCGCCGCCATGAAGCCGAGGAGGAAGTAGGTGAACGTGCGCGCCGTGCCTGCCCAGCCGCTTATGTCCGAGGATGAAAGATAGATCTCCAGCACCGCTATATAGATGAAGAACGGGATGGCCGGCACGAGGAGTATTCGCCACGCCCGCCCGCTGGAGAGCCAGCCAAAGAATGGGCTGGCCAGCCTGCGCGTCGCAAACCGCAGCACAGGCAAACATGCGGCTGTGATCAGCGTGAACGCGAGGACGGTGGCGATGTACCAGAGATGGTGCAGATCCGGTGGGCTGAAG
>DATDJN010000433.1:0-10971 GCA_036520515.1 Rhizobiaceae bacterium | reverse complement strand
GGCGCGATCTTCGCCTCCAACACCTCGACCATTCCCATCTCCTCGCTGGCGAAGAACTCGGTGCGGCCGAAGGACTTCGTCGGCATTCATTTCTTCTCGCCGGTCGACCGCATGATGCTGGTCGAGATCATCATGGGCAAGAAGACCGGCGACAAGGCTCTTGCCGTCGCGATGGACTATGTGCGCGCGATCAGGAAGACGCCGGTCGTGGTCAACGATACGCGCGGCTTCTATGTGAATCGCTGCGTGCTGCGCTACATGTCGGAAGCCTACAAGATGCTGATCGAGGGCGTCCCTGCGCCGATGATCGAGAACGCCGCGCGGCAGGCCGGAATGCCGGTCGGGCCGCTGGCGCTGGCCGACGAGATCGCGGTCGACCTGGCGCAGAAAATCATGAAGCAGACCATCCGCGACCTCGGCGAGAAGGCGGTCGATCCCGAGCAGATGAAGCTCATCGATACGCTGGTCGACGGACACGACCGGCGCGGCCGCAAGAACGGCAAGGGGTTTTATGACTACCCGGCCAGGCCGGCGAAGAAGAAGCTGTGGCCCGGCCTCAAGGACCTCTATCCGCAGAAGCGGGCGGAGGCTGTCGACTACGAGGAACTGCAAAAACGCTTCCTCGTCACCATCGCTCTCGAGGCGGCGCGGGTGATGGAGGAAGGCATCGTCACCGATCCGCGCGAGGCCGATGTCGGTTCGATCCTTGCCTTCGGCTTCGCGCCCTACACCGGCGGCGTGCTGTCCTACATCGACGGCGTCGGGGCGAAGGAGTTCGTGGCGACTGCCAAGGCGCTGCAGAAGAGGTACGGCGCGGAGTTCAAGCCGCCGAAGCTGCTGCTCGATATGGCGGCAAGCGGCGAGACCTTCTACCAGCGCTTCGACCCCTATGCGAAGGACGGCGAGCGCCAGGCGGCGTAATTCAGCATTCCCCTCCGCGTTTTCGGGGAGGGGATGCCGGCCTCGGCAGGCCCGGTAGGCGGCTGAAGGCGAGCCTGCTTTCCAGGGCTTGCGCGCGGCCCCTCACCGGCCTTTCAGGCCAGCTTCTCTCCAGGACCTTGAGAGGAAAGGGAGCTTCCCATGTATGTCTGGCTCCGCTTCGCCCGCATGGCGGCGACGACGGGTCGCCGCGGCGTCTATCGTCCGGGCGGCGAGAGCCGCCTGTCGTTCCGCTGCCTGCCCACCGACATCGACTTCAATTTTCACCTCAACAATGCCCGCTACCTGATGCTCGCCGATCTCGGCCGCGTCGACATCTTCTTCCGCTCCGGCCTGTTCGCGCTGATGCGCCGCAGGAACTGGGCGCCGATGCTCGGCGGCGTGCAGACGGTGTTCGTGCGCGAGGTCAGGCTCTGGCAACGTTTCGACGTCGTGTCGTCGATCGAAACCTGGGAAGGGACGCAGGTCGTCGGCAGGCACCGCTTCATTCATCCGAACGGCGAAGTCGCCGCCCTCGTGCTCACCACCGCCGGCGTCTACGATCGCGGCGCGCGGCGCTTTGTCGATATCGACGAGGTGATCCGCGAACTCGGATACGAGGCGACACCCCGCCCGCCGAGCGAGGCGGAGAAGATATTCATGACCTCGCACGCCGGGCTGCGTGTCCTGGCCAAGGGCGGATGAGGGCGGATCGGTCCTTCGATCACGCCGTCCCTGCGGAAACGCCCGCGGTCGTGGCTGTGCTCGATTTCGATGAACTGGTCGCCGCGGCAATAAGCCTGTCACAACTTGAGGAGTGACTTATCGCTGGACAGCGCCACGAGGCGGCGCTAAACCAGAAAGGTATTTTTTCCTGTCGGAAGGAGACGAGCCATGCTGTCGCATGAGCGCGTCTGGGCTGCTATCGACGCCTTGGCGGCGCGCAATTCGCTTTCTGCGTCGGGCCTCGCCAAGCGTGCAGGCCTCGATTCCACAGCCTTCAACAAGTCGAAGCGGCAGTCGGCGGACGGCCGCCCGCGCTGGCCCTCGACGGAGTCGCTGGCGAAGATCATCGAGGCGACGAATTCGTCGCTGGACGAGTTCCTCTCGCTGGTCGAGGGCAAGCCGGCGCATTCCACCCCAAGGCTGCTGCCGGCACAGGGCTCAACCGTGCCGCTGATCGGCTTCGCGCAGGCGGGCGCTGGCGGCTTCTTCGACGATGCCGGCTTCCCGGCCGGTCAGGGCTGGGACCTGATCGAACTGCCGGCGTCGGCGGGCGACGGCTCCTACGCGCTCCAGGTGCAGGGCGACTCCATGCTGCCGCTCTACCGCCACGGCGACATGCTGGTGGTTCAGCCCAACGCCGCAGTCCGCAAGGGCGACCGCGTCGTCGTCAAGACGACCGCGGGCGAGGTGATGGCCAAGGTGCTGGAAAAGCGCACGCCGACGGCGATCGACCTGGTCTCGCTCAATCCGGACCATCCGAACCGGCGGCTGGCGCCACGCGAGGTCGAGTGGCTTGCCCGCATCGTCTGGGCGAGCCAGTAGGCGGCATTTCGGCATGAGGATTTTTCCATGCGTTCGCTGATCCTTCCGGCGGCAGCGCTGGCCCTTGCGGGCGCGGTGGTGCTGGTCGGCGGCCGCATGGTCGAGGGCCCGCCAGGCGTCGATCCGATCACGGTCGAACAGCCCGATGCGGAGGCGATCGCCGCCGCCGGAGGGGCTTCCACGGCGGCCGTGCCGGACGCCGCGGATCGCCGGGCGTCCGCACCGGCCCATGGACCGCCCATATCCGTCGAGGCGCCATCCGCCTCCGGCGCCTACAAACCACTGCCCGACGCCGCGACGAAGCTTCCCTCCTCTGCGCCGCCTGCCGAACCTCTCGTGGCGCCCTCCCGCACTGTCGCGCCGACCGTCATTGCTCCGCCCGATCTTGCGGCCGGCGAGGAATTGCTGCGCGAGGCGCCGCGCGGGCCGCTCAGCCAGCTGAGCCTCGCCTTGCCGCCGCCACCGCCGCCGGAGTTCAGGAATCCGTGGGCCGGCAAGCCGCTGTTCAGGCCGGTCGCGCTGGAGTCCGGCGTGTTCGAATCCGGCGGGCATACCATCGCGATCGAAGGCGTGAAGAGCGTCCCCGTGGATGAAAGCTGCACTTTCGAGGATGTGTCCTGGCCGTGCGGCGTCCGGGCGCGCGCCGCCTTCCGGCTCTGGCTGCGCGGCCGGGCGCTCGTCTGCCAGATCCCCGAGGCTGAGCAGGACAAGCAGGTGATGCGCGCCCGCTGCCGCCTCGCCAAGCAGGATGTCGGCGCGTGGCTGGTCGCCAATGGCTGGGCGCTGGCGGCGCCTGACGGCCCTTACGTGCAGGACGGGGAAAGGGCGCGGGCAGCCAAGGCCGGCATCTTCGGAGCGCCGCCGGACGCCTCGTCGATACCGGACGTGCCCGACGCACCGGTGAGCGCCCCCGGCGAACTCCAACAGATCATGACCGAAGAGGGCGTCGATCCGCAGCCTTCGCCGGCTCCGCATGCGGTGCTTCCGCCGCGGGGTCCGTTCCCGCCGGCGCCGCCAGCTCCTTAAGCCGCGAGAGTCCCTGCCAGCGCCTTGTCGATCAGCGCGCGCGTCTCGGGAATGCCGTAGAGCGCTACGAAGGAGCCGAAGCGCGGGCCGCGCTCCTGACCGATCAGCACCTGGTAGATCATCTGGAAGAAGGCGACCGATACGCCGGGCCCGCCTTCGGGGCTGCGCCTGGCATGGTCCTGGTAGCGCTCGATCGTGCGCGCGACGTTGAGCGCGGCGTTCTGGATCGCCTCGCCGTCGGCGTCGTCGGGCAGTTTGCCCAACGCCTGCTCCAAGGCGGTGAGCGCCTGCCGCTCGACCTCGTCGGGCGCGCGATAGACCTTGGTCGGCTTCACGAAATCGTCGAAATAGCGGATCGCGTAGCCGGTCAGCCGGTCGAGTTCGGGATGCGTCTCGGGCGTCACGCCCGGCACGTGGCGCGAGATGAAGCCCCAGAGCACGCCGCGGTCATGCGCGTTGGAGGCGCTGACGAGGTTAAGCAGCAGCGCAAAGCTGACGGGCAGGTCGATGGCCGGCGGGTTGCCGTCATGCATGTGCCAGACGGGATTGCCGAGTCGTTCCTTCCAGTCCTGCCGCGGATAGGCCGCCAGGAAGGAATAATATTCGTCGACCGCCTTCGGGATGACGTCGAAATAGAGCTTCTTCGCCTGCCGCGGGCGCTGGTACATATAGAGGCCGAGGCTCTCGGTCGGCGCGTAGGTCAGCCACTCGTCGATGGTGAGCCCGTTGCCCTTCGACTTGGAGATCTTCTGGCCGATCTCGTCGAGGAAGAGCTCGTAGACGAAATGCTCCGGCGGCCTGCCGCCGAGGATGGCGCAGATCTTGTCGTAGATCACCGCGTTGGTCTGGTGATCCTTGCCGAACATCTCGAAGTCGACGTCGAGCGCCGCCCAGCGCATGCCGAAATCGGGCTTCCACTGCAGCTTCACGCGGCCGCCGGTGACGGAGAGCGTCGTCTCCGTGCCGTCCTCGTCGTCGAAGGTGATGGTGCCGGCCTTGGCGTCGACGTTCTTCATCGGAACGTAGAGCACGCGGCCCGTCTTCGGCGAGATGGGCAGGAAGGGGCTGTAGGTCGCCTGCCGCTCTTCGCCGAGCGTCGGCAACATGACCTTCATGATCGCGTCGTACTTCTCGGCCGCCTTGATCAGCATCGCGTCGAAGCGGCCGGACTTGTAATACTCGGTCGCGCTGGCGAACTCGTAGTCGAAGCCGAACGTGTCGAGGAAACGGCGCAGCATCGCGTTGTTGTGATGGCCGAAGCTCTCATAGTCGCCCCCGAACGGGTTCGGCACGACAGTCAGCGGCATGTGCAGATAGGGCTTCAGCGCCTCCGGATCGGGAACGTTGTCCGGAATCTTGCGCATGCCGTCCATGTCGTCGGAGAAGCAGAGCAGCTTCGTCTTGACCTTGAATTCGGTCAGCACGTGGAAGGCGTGGCGCACCATCGTCGTGCGCGCCACCTCGCCGAACGTGCCGATATGCGGCAGGCCGGACGGGCCGTAGCCGGTCTCGAACAGCACCGTCTCGGGGAAGTCGCGCCCCTTGTAGCGGGCGATGATCTTCTTCGCTTCCTCGAATGGCCAGGCGCGGCTCTCCGCCGCCGCCTTGAGCATCTCAGGATTGAGATCGATGCTGGCTGGACCTGCCATGGCTGAAATATCCCGGTGTTTTCAGGTTTTCTTGCCGGCTTTGCCGGACTTTGCCGGCATGCTCTATGTAACCAATTGGGCCACGTCAACGCGACAGGGGTTTTTCGTTGCGGCCCGGCCGTCGCGTTCCTAGCTACCGTGGGTCGATTGAGGGAGACCGAGATGAAGAAGCCGACCGCGCACGAAGCGCTGATCTACCTGATGGTGGTGACCTCTGCTTCCGACAGGGACATGACGGATGTCGAGCTGGCGCGCATCGGCGAGGTGGTGAAGTCGTGGCCGATCTTCCAGGACTTCAATCAGGACAAGCTCGTGAAAATCGCGCAGGACTGCCAGAAGCTGCTTCACGAAGAGGGCGGCCTCCAGAAGGTGATCTCGCTCGCACAACGCGCGATACCGCTCCATCTTCACGAGACAGCCTATGCGGCCGCCTTCGAGGTGGCGGCCGTGGACCTCGAGATGCGCATGGAAGAGCTTCGCGTGCTTCAACTCCTGCGCAGCGAGCTTGCGGTCGATCCGCTCACCGTCGCCGCCATCGAGCGCGCCAGCAAGGCCAGGCACCGCAGCCTGACCTGACAACGGCTTGCGGGAGGGCGCCGGAGTTCAGGTGCGCCTAGAAGAAGCTGACCGGGAAATAGCGCAGGTAGAGCTCGGAGAAGCGGCCCTTCACTGCGATCTGCTGAAGCGCGTAGTCGAAGGCGGCGGCGAGCTGCGGATTGTCGAGCTTGGTGGCGAGCGCCAGTCCCACCCCCAGATATTCCGGCGCCAGGTAGGGGCCGCCGGCAAAGCGGCAGCAGCCGCTCGCATCCGAGCCGGCGAGCCAGAAGGCGAAGCGCATGCCGTCGCCGAAAGCGCCGGCGATCTTGCCGGCCTTGAGGTCGCCATAGAGCCATTCCTGCCGGCTGTAGGTCACCACCTTCGCGGCGGGAAAATAATCGCGCAGCATCTGCTCGTGGCCGGAACCGGCGATGACGCCGATGCGCTCGCCCTGGATCTTCTGGTAGATCGGCTCGGTGGCCGCGCTCGTCTTCGGCATCATGAAGCGGGCGGGGAATTGCAGATATGGACGCGAAAAGGCGTATCTGGTGCGCGTATCCTGGGTGATTGCGAGGCCGGCCACCATCGCCTCTCCGCGGTCGCGCTTCAGCGCATCCTCGAGCTGTTCCCACGGCATCGCCTGGATCTCGCATTTGTCGACGATGCCGAGTTCGGCGCAGATCGCGCGCACGAGATCGATGTGGAAACCCGACAGCCGGCCCTCGCGGTCGCGGTAGTTGAAGGGCGGGAAATCCGTGGTGGTCAGGAAGCGCAGGCGCGTCAGCCCGCCGAGATCGGGCTTGGGCAGCCGTTCCTTGACGTCCCAGAACATCGGTGCGGCAGGCAGCTCGGCGGCCGGTGCGCCGCCGGCGAGAAAAGCCACCGCACCGAGCGCCATGATCGTGGATCGAAGCTTCATTCGTTTTCCGCTGCGCACGGCTCGGGCGTTGATTCGGGATCGGCCGGGCCTTGGACCGGCCGCGCACGCGTTTTCCTATGAAACGCGCCGCTTCACAACGAAATTCGTTCCTGGCCGGCGCGGTATCCGAACCGTTCGGGAGGTTTTTCCTGGCCCAGTAAGTTTTTACCGCAGCGCAACCGAATGTGTTATCGTGCAATCGGCGGGAAATGATACGGGGCGGTTCGCGCAGTTACGATACTGCATAATTTTCAGCAACATGGGTGGGTGTTGCAATGGGTCATTTCGATCGGACGCTGGCCTACATCAGCGATCTCCAGCAGGCTGCCACGCCGGGCGCGGTCGCCGAGAAGCTGCTTGACGTGACGTCGGCCTTCGGCCTGACGGCGCTGATGGCTGGCACGGTGCCGCAGCCGGGGACGCCGGCGGGGAAGCAGAAAGACCACCTCCTGTTGTGCGACTATCCGGTCGAATGGCTTGAGCGCTACGTCGCGCGCAACTATGTCGACCACGATCCGCTGGTCAGCCGCATGAGGCAGACGCCGGCGCCGATACAGTGGCGCGAGGCAGCCGAGGGCGTGAGGCCCGATCGCGACACCGAGACGGTGATGGGCGAGGCCGCCGAGTTCAAGCTCAAGGATGGGTTGGCCTTTCCCTTGGTGACACTCGACGGCCAGGTCGTCATGGTGTCTCTCGGCGGCGAGCAGGTGGAGTTGTCCGGCCCTGAGTTCGGCATGATCTCGCTGGTCGCGACCTACGCCATCGGCCGCGCCATGCAGCTTCATAGCGGCGAGCAGGTCATAGACCATGTCGAGTTGACGCCGCGTGAGCGCGAATGCCTGAGATGGGCGGCCGCCGGCAAGTCGGAATGGGAAATCTCGCAGATTCTCGGCATCTCCGAGCATACTTCGGAAAAGCACCTGCTGAACGCCAAATTTAAGCTCGGCGCCGTTAACCGTGTTCAAGCCGTGGCCGAGGCCATACGGCGCGGTTATATTTGAATCCTCCCCGAATATATTTCCCGTTCGTTACATTTGTAGTAAATCGGGTAATTTTCCATAAGGATGCCGCTCACTAGTCTGCCTTGAGAGATCGAGGAGACATACGTGCTTTACGCGTTGACCACCGAAGAACTGATGCAGCGGCCGGATCTCTGGGATGCGGTGCACCGGCTGCGCCACCGCATATTCGTCGAGGAAATGGGGTGGCATGACCTGAATCGCGCGGACGGGCTGGAAATCGACCAGTTCGATCATGAGGACGCGGTCCACCACATCGTCATCCGTAACGACGAGGTCGCCGGCTACCAGCGCATGTTGCCGACGACGCGGCCGCACCTGCTGAGCGAGGTGCTGACGGACCTTTTCGTCGGCGAGCCGCCCTCCGGGCCGAACGTCTGGGAACTCACCCGCTACGCGGTGGCGCCGGGCTTCCGCGACGGCCGCCGCGGCGTGTCGACGGTCGGGACCGAGCTGATCGCCGGCTTCGTCGAATGGGGCCTGCCGCGCGGCATAGACCAGGTCATCATCGAATTCGAGCCGATGTGGGTGCTGCGCGCGCTGCAACTGCATTTCCTGGCGAGACCGCTTGGCTACCAGCGCACCTACGGCCGCCAGCAGGTCGTGGCGACACTGCTGACCTTCAACGAGCGCACGCTGGAGGTGGTGCGCGAGCGGCGCGCCCATCACGCTCCCGTGCTCTCGCGCGGCTATCCCGACCTCCTCGGCCAGCGACGGGCATCATGAACATAGCGCAGAGTCTCGCCCCCGGCGCGGCAGCGACCAGCCTGCGTCCGCACACCGAGTTCCGCAACCACATATTGACCGTGACCGTGGCCGCCGAGGACGGGCGGCCATTGCTCGACCGCGGAGCCTACGACAGGCTGGCCGCCACCCTCCGCTCCGCGGCGGATGACGAACAGGTCCGCGTGGTCGTGCTGCGGGGGCTTGACGGCTGCTTCTGCCTGGGCGGCGACCTCTCCGAATTCCTGGACGCCACCAAGCACGCCGGGCTGATCCGGGCGGTCACCGACATGTTCCGCACGCTGGCCACCTTCCCGAAGCCGCTGCTGGCCTGCGTCGACGGCGACGCGGTCGGCGTCGGCTGCACCATCCTCTTCCACTGTGACATGGTGATCGCGTCCGCCCAGAGCACCTTTCGCGTGCCTTTCGTCGACCTCGGCCTGGTGCCGGACGCCGCGACCAGCATCCTGGCGCCGGAACGGCTGGGCTATGCGGCGGCCTTCCGCTTCTTCTGCCTCGGCGACACGCTGGCGGCGGCCGAAGCCAGGGATCTCGGCCTCGTCGCCGAGATTGCCGCGGAAAGCGCCGAGGACTGGACCTTCTGCCGTGCGCGTCAGCTCGCCAAGAAGCCGGTCGAGGCACTGCGCCAGACGCGCGGCCTGCTGCGCAGGGACGGCAACGACCTTTGCGACCGGATCGACGAGGAGATATCGCTCTTCCACAAGGCGTTGCAGGACGAGACGACGCTGCGCCGGCTGGCGAGGATTGCAAGGCTTGCGGCCTGAGAACTTGGCAATGCAAGCAATTACTTAAATATCGTGTCCATACGATAGATTTGACGGCTGCTTCTTTTTCGTTAGGCTAGACTAGCTGCGTTATAGGTAGCTCTTGGCCATGCGATAAGCTGATCGGGGGGATCGGCATGAAGCGCAATGCTGTTCGGTGATCTGCCGCATCTCGACAAGGCGGCGGTTCCCAAGGAAAGGCCGTTCGAGGGGACCGCTGCTCCGCCGGAGCAGGAGTCCGGCGACAGCATTCAATTTGCCCTCTATTTGTTTCCCGGGCTCGAGGACTGGCTGCCGCTTCTGCGGCGGCTCGGACTGTCGGCCGGCGATGGCGCCTATCTGGCGGCCCTGGCGTCCCGCAACGGCACCGATCTCCAGACCGAACTGCTGCAGGCCGGCACGGTCGGGGAAGGGGAGTTCTGCGCGGCGCTCGCCGATGAACTCGGCATCGGCTGCCTGGACCACATTGATCCGGATCGCCTGATCGTCTCCGACGAGCTTGCCTTGTCCCGCCTGCGCCGGTCCGCCTGGCATCTGCCGATCAAGTTCGTCGAGAAGGATGGCGCGACCAGCTACCTGATCGCGCCGGAACGGCTCAACGTCGGGCACCTCCGCGGGCTGATTGCAGATCATCCCCGCATACGCAGCCGGCTGCGGCTGGCGCCTCCCGGCGCGTTGCGCGCGGCGCTCCTTTCCCGCGTCCGGCCGCTGCTCGCGGCCAAGGCCTCCAACAGCCTCTTCGACCTCTACCCCGACCTGTCGGCGCGCATCGTCGTCAACGCCTGGCAGGGCTCGATCGTCGGCGCGCTGCTGGTCGCGCTGCCGGCGGCCCTCTGGGTGGCGCCGGGCAATGTGTGGCTGGCGCTGCATTTCGTCTTCTCTTTCTTCTTCCTCGCCTGCGTCGGCCTTCGTTTTGCCGCGCTAGCCGCCGTCAGGCCGCAGCGCTCGCAGAAGACGCCGGAGATGCCCGCGGCCGACCTGCCGTCCTATTCGGTGCTGGTCGCGCTCTATCGCGAGGCCGAGGTGGTGCCGGAGCTGGTCGCGGCGCTGCAAAGGATAGACTGGCCGCCAGGCAAGCTCGACATCAAGCTGGTGTGCGAGGCGGACGATCATGACACGCTTGCGGCGCTTCGCGCGCTGCCGCTGCCGCGGCACATGGAGGTCGTCGAGGCGCCGGCCTTCGGCCCGCGCACCAAGCCGAAGGCGCTCGCCTATGCGCTTCCGCTCTCCGGCGGCGACTTCGTCGTTCTCTACGACGCCGAGGACCACCCGCATCCCAGGCAGCTTCTCAGCGCATGGCAGAAGTTCCGCGAATCCCCGCCCGACGTCGCCTGCGTCCAGGCGCCGCTCGAGATCGTCAACCGCGGCGCGGGCATGCTCGCGCGGATGTTTGCCTTCGAATATGCCGCGCTCTTCCGCGGCATGCTGCCCTGGCTGGCGGGCAGGCGCCTGCTCGTGCCCCTCGGCGGCACGTCCAACCATTTCCGCCGCACCGTGCTGGAGGAGGTCGGCGGTTGGGACCCGTACAACGTTACCGAGGACGCCGATCTCGGCATGCGGCTCGCCCGCTTCGGCTACCGCACCGAGACGATCGCCTGCCCGACCTGGGAGTCCGGGCCCGACGCGATGGCCACGTGGCTGCCGCAGCGCACCCGCTGGTTCAAGGGCTGGATGCACCCTGCTACATATTAGTATAAGTAATTGATTTTAAATAAGAAAAGTTACGACGAATTAGGTTTGGTCAAAGCAATAGCAACAGCATAGCAACATTTGCGATCACATGCGCCGCCAATCCTGTGTCAGTCGGCGCCGCTGCCGTCAGCTCATCGCGTCGATCTTTGGACGCG
>DATDJN010000432.1:0-8096 GCA_036520515.1 Rhizobiaceae bacterium | reverse complement strand
CGTCCAGCTGCCCTCCTCCGACACGAAGACCTCGATCACGGCGCTGCCGTCGATCTGTCCGAGGGCGGTCGGGCTCTCCTTGAACTTGTCGGCGAGGGACTTCACCATCTCGGCGCGGTCCGCGCAGAAGCTGTTGGCGGGAGAGGGTGTAGCGGTAATCGTCAGCAAGCCGCCGATCATCGCCGGGAGCAGCACCAGTTCGCGGATCATCTCGACATCTCCTGTCCAGGCGACGTTTCCGAGGTGCCTTCCAAAAAGCGATTTCGAGGCAGAGGCCCGGTTGCACATCAAGCGGAACCGGCCTTGCGACGTTCCATCACGAATCCGTATCCGCCGGACAACACATGTGATGGAACGAAAACGGCCCGGCGATAAAGCCGGGCCGTAGGATGTCGGTTTTGAGAAACCTCAGTTCATCGTCGGGATGACGAACTCGGCGCCGTCCTTGATGCCGGAGGGCCAGCGCGAGGTCACCGTCTTGGTCTTGGTGTAGAAGCGGAACGCGTCCGGCCCGTGCTGGTTGAGGTCGCCGAAGGACGAGGCCTTCCAGCCGCCGAAGGTGTAGTAGGCGATCGGCACCGGGATCGGCACGTTGATGCCGACCATGCCGACCTGCACGCGGCTTGCGAAGTCGCGCGCGGCGTCTCCGTCGCGGGTGAAGATGGCGACGCCGTTGCCCATCTCATGGTCGTTGGCGAGCTTCAGCGCGTCCTCGTAGCGCGGCGCGCGCACCACCGACAGCACCGGCCCGAAGATCTCCTCCTTGTAGATATTCATCTCCGGCTTCACCTCGTCGAACAGGCAGCCGCCCATGTAGTAGCCGTCCTCGTAGCCCTGCATCTTGAAGCCGCGGCCGTCGACGACCAGCTTCGCGCCTTCCTTGACGCCGGTGTCGACATAGCCCTTCACGCGTTCCAGCGCCTGCCTGGTCACCAGCGGGCCGAAATCGGCCGAAGCGTCGGTCGAGGGGCCGACCTTCAGGCTTTCCACGCGGGGAATAAGCTTCTCCATCAGGCGGTTCGCCGTCTCGTTGCCGACCGGCACCGCGACCGAGATCGCCATGCAGCGCTCGCCGGCCGAGCCGTAGCCGGCGCCGATCAGCGCGTCGACCGTCTGGTCCATGTCGGCGTCGGGCATGATGATCATGTGGTTCTTGGCGCCGCCGAAGCACTGCACGCGCTTGCCGCTCGCCGTGCCCCGCGCATAGATGTACTGCGCGATCGGTGTCGAGCCGACGAAGCCGATCGCCTTGATGTCATGGTCGTCGAGGATGGCGTCGACGACTTCCTTGTCGCCGTTGACGACGTTGAGGATGCCTGCCGGCAGGCCGGCCTCCATGAACAGTTCGGCGATTCTCAGCGGCACGCCCGGATCGCGCTCGGACGGCTTCAGGATGAAGGCGTTGCCGCAGGCGAGCGCCGGCGCGATCTTCCAGAGCGGGATCATGGCGGGGAAGTTGAACGGCGTGATGCCGGCCACGACGCCGAGCGGCTGGCGCATGGAATAGACGTCGATGCCGGGGCCGGCGCCGTCGGTGAACTCGCCCTTCATCATGTGCGGCGCGCCGATGCAGACTTCCACCACTTCCAGCCCGCGCTGGATGTCGCCCTTGGCGTCGGCGACGGTCTTGCCGTGCTCGCGCGCCAATATGTCCGCAAGGTCGTCGTAGTCGCGCTGCACGAGCTCCAGGAACTTCATCAGCACGCGCACGCGGCGCTGCGGGTTGGTCGCCGCCCAGGCCGGCTGCGCCGCCCTGGCGTTCTCGACCGCCGCGCGCAGTTCCGCGGCAGAGGCCAGCGCCACCGTACCGCGCACCGTACCGTCCATCGGCTGCATCACGTCCTGCTTGCGTCCGCTGGTCCCGGCGACCCGCTTGCCGCCGATGAAATGGCCGTACTCGATCATGCCTCGCTCCCTGACTGTTCTGGTGGCTTGTCTTGAGATGTCGTCATTCTCCCGCTTTGCGGCCGCATTGGCAACGCGAGCCGGCACGCAACCGTTGTGCGCTGATTGTAGAGCGGATAGAGTGCGATTGTCGTTTTTCGCATATTCGGTGGCCGGTTGCGTTCCTTCACGCCCCCCTCTGTCCTGCCGGACATCTCCCCCACGAGGGGGGGCGCCCCAGCGCGCCTGCACTCTTTATGCCATCAAGGCGTAACCCCATGAACTGGGACGACGTGCGCATCTTCCTCGCGGTCGCCCGCGCCGGGCAGATACTGGGCGCGGCGCGCAGGCTGGAGCTCAACCACGCCACCGTCTCACGCCGCGTCGCGGCTCTGGAGGACGCGCTCGGTGCGAAGCTTTTTCGCCGCCTCACCACCGGCTCCGAACTGACGCCGGCCGGCGAGCGTTTCCTGGCCATTGCCGAGCGCATGGAGGCGGATGTGATCGCCGCCCGCTCCGAGCTTGCCGGCGGCGACGAGGCCATTTCCGGAACCGTTCGCATCGGCGCACCCGACGGTTTCGGCGTCGCCTTCCTCGCCTCGCGGCTTGGCGCGCTGACCGCCCAGCATCGCGACCTGAAGGTGCAGCTGGTGCCCGTGCCGCGCTCTTTCTCGCTGTCCAGGCGCGAGGCCGACATCGCCATCACCACCGAGCGTCCGACGGAGGGCCGGCTCGTCGCGCAGAAGCTGGTCGACTATTCGCTCGGCCTCTACGCCTCGCGCGCCTATGCCGAGGCGAACGGACTGCCGGCGACGCAATCCGAGCTGACCGCGCATCGCCTCGTCGGCTACGTGCCCGACCTCGTCGTCAGCCCGTCGCTCGCCTATGCGCAGGAATTCTCCCCCCACTGGGACGCCGCCTTCTCGATCTCCTCGGCGCTCGGCCAGGTCGAGGCAGTGCGCTCCGGCGCCGGCATCGGCATATTGCACGCCTTCATAGCGCGCTCGCTGCCCGAGCTCCTGCCGGTGAGCGCGGCCAAGCCGATCCGCCGCGCCTACTGGCTGGTCTATCACGAGAGCGTGCGGCCGCTGCGCCGCATCCAGGCGGTTGCCTCCTTCATCACCCGCGCCGTCGAACGCGAGAAGCAGCTCTTCGTGTAGGCGCCTATCCGGAAGCCGGGCGGGGCGAGAGCCAGTCTGGCGCCGCAAGAATTTTGCATTGCCGGAGTCTCGATTAACACCCGGAAAACGCGGGACTTTTTCGAGGCAACGCCATGCTGTCTCGTGCGCCAGAAAGGCGGAAATTTCCGTAAAGCATTGCAAATGAAGGCAAAATATTCCTATATTGAATGAACATTCAACAATTTCAGAGCATTCCCATGAACCCACATCCCCGGAACGTAGCCGTTCCCAACGATTGGGACAGAAGCGGATTGCCGGGCTGGGCCTATCACAGCCCAGCGCTTCTCGAACTCGAGAAGGAGCATGTCTTCCGCAACCACTGGCAGATCGCCGGCCACGTCAGCGACGTGCCCAATCCCGGCGACTACCTGACCATGGACGTCATCGGCGAGCGCGCGCTCATCGTGCGCGGCAAGGACGGCGTGGTGCGCGGCTTCCACAATCTCTGCCGCCACCGCGGCAGCCGCGTCGTCGCCGACAACCAGGGCAACTGCAGGAACGCGCTGGTCTGCCCCTTCCACGGCTGGGTCTACAATCTCGACGGCACGCTCAGAGGCGCTGCCCGCCCGCGCTCCTTCCCCGAACTCGACAAGAACGAGTTCGGCCTGATGCCGCTCGACCTCGAGATCTGGATGGGCTTCATCTTCATCCGTTTCCATAGCGGGCCGCAGCCCTCGGTCGCCGAGCTGATGAAGCCGGTCGAGGCGGAGATCGCGCACTACCGCGTCGAGGAGATGGTTCCCTCCTGGGGCATCTGGACCCAGAAGTCGCCGGTCAACTGGAAGTCGGTGCGCGACGTCGACAACGAAGGCTATCACGTCGCCATGGCGCATCCGGCGCTGCAGGACCTCTACGGCGCGACCTATTTCGACGAGCCCTTCGTCAACGGCGTGTCGCGCTCCTTCGCGACCTACAACCCGCATGCCGGCCGCCGCTGGAGTGTGCGGAACTACATCAACATTGCGCCGGAGCCGACGCATCTGCCCGAGCATCTGCGCAAGGCCTGGATCTACTACGGCATCTTCCCCAACAACGCGCTGTCGATCATGCCGGAATCGGTGCAGTTCTATCAGGAGTTCCCGCTGTCGACCGGCGAGACGCTGCTGCGCGGCGCCATCTACCGCTACAAGGACGAGGACCGCCGCACCGCGGCCGCCCGCTACCTCGCCTACCGCATCGACCGCGACACGATGAACGAGGACGTGCAGCTCTCGGTCTGGTCGAACGAGTCGATGCTGTCGCAATCCTTCGCCGGCTTCTATCTCTCCGACCTCGAATACGGCGTGCGCTCCCACCACGACCACCTGCGCCAGCTGGTGCCGGTGCTCGGGCTCGATAACGCACCCCAGGAAAAGGACATGTGGAACGTCAACGAGGCCCTCCTCGGCCGCAGTTGACGCGCCGAAGCCTCAGCCCAGCGTCTTCGACCTCGCCTTGACGAAGCGCACGCCGCCGTCGTCGGTCGCCTCGCAGAGCGCGACGTCCATGAAGCCGTTGGTCACGCGCGCCACCGCGAAGCCGCCGAGATAAGCCGCCCTCGGCTTGAAGAGGTCGAGGCCGCCGCGATCGTAGATCATCGGATCGTCGTGCTCGTGGCCGTGGAACAGGCCGATCACGTTGTAGGGCTTCACCGTGTCGAGCAGCGCCTGCCGCTGCTCTTCGCTCCACCAGTGAGGCGGACCGGCGCCCTCGTCGTCGAAGGTGACCATCGACGGGTCCCATCGCTCGATGGAAAACACATCCCAGCCATAGTGCTGGAAGAGCACGACGGGGCGCCCGTCCGCGGCGAACTCGGCCAGGTTGCGCGCCAGCCAGCCAAGCGAATTGATAGCCCCCTTGTCGGTGTCGCCGCCATAGCGGTGCAACTGCACGAGGTGCAGCCCGCCCCAACTCCAGGAATAGCAGTCGGTGGGTACGTCGAAACGGTCGACCGGCACGGCCGGCTTGAAGAAGACGCTCGGCCGATGGTTCAATTCGACATAGTCGCGCAGCTCGCGGCGGTACCAGTCGATGTCCTCCTTCGGGCCGTCCTGGTCGAGATCATGGTTGCCGAGGCCGACATAGACGGGAAAATTCACCTCGTCCTCGCTGTCGCCCTTCTGGTAGCGGTGGCTGAACTGCTGGAGCTGAAAGCCCTCCTCGGGCTCCGCCCGCTGGCCACCGCCATCGTCCGTGATGTCGCCGCCGGCGACGATGCCGCGCGGCGTGGCCACCTTCTGCCCGGCGGAGCGCAGCCCGGTGGCCGCGCCGTCGATCGTCGCCGGCCAGGTCGCCTCCTCGATCCGGTTGAGCGCGCGGACGTGCCGCAAGAGGTTCTCGTCGGTCTTGCCCTGCTCGGCGCAGTTCGGGCTCAAGCCGTCGCGTGTCTTGCAGGCATGCACGTCGTTGATGAACAGAAAGGTGACGTCGGTGGCCGGGAAGGAGCGGGCGGGGCGTAAACCCAGGACGACGAAGCCGGCCATGCCGGCAAGGACGCTGCGGCGGGACAGGTGCTGCATGGCGCCATCCTGCTCCTTTCGGCTGACCGAAGGCCGACTAGTACTCCCCCCGCCCCGCCGCCGCAACCGCGCCGTCCGCTTCGACCGGCGGCCTATCCCTCCCAGACGCCCTCTTTCCTGAGGTCGTCCATCGTTCGCGAGATGCCTTCGCGCAATATGGCGACGAGGTCGTCGATCTGCTCCCTGGTGATCACCAGCGGCGGGCTCATCACGCACATGTTGATCAGCGGCCTGACCAGCAGGCCGAGCTCGTGGCAATGCGCGTCGATGCGCTTGCCGACATCCTTGTCGAGCTGCAGCGGGTCGTTGCTCTCGCGGTCGGCGACGCATTCCACGCAGGCCATCAGCCCTTCGCCGCGCACCTCGCCGACCAGCGGCAGTTCCTCCAGCGTCTTCAGCCGCGCCTGGAAATAGGGGGCGACCTGCCGCGCGTGATCCAATATCCCGCCCTCGAGCAGATCGAGATTGGCGAGCGCCACCGCGCAGCCGATCGGGTGGCTGGTGTAGGTGAGGCCGTGGCCGAACATCGCGTCCGGATGGTTGGAGCGGTTGAGCTCGCGCAACAGCCGCTCCGAGATCACCACGCCGCCGAGCGGGAAATAACCCGACGTCACGCCCTTGGCGAAGGTGATCATGTCGGGCTCGACGCCGAACAGTTCTTCCGAGGCGAAGACGCGCCCCAGCCGCCCGAACGCCGTCACCACCTCGTCCGACACGTAGAGGATGTCGTTCTCCCTGCAGATCTCCCGGATGCGCTTCAGATAGTCCTTCGGCGGCACGATCACGCCGCCCGAGGCCTGGATCGGCTCGCCGACGAAGCAGCCGATTTTTTCGGCGCCGAGCCGCTTCACCGTCTGGCGGAATTCCTCGACCAGGAAATCGCCGAACGCTTCCAGGCTCACGCCCTTCGGCCGCCGGAACGGATCGGGCGACGACAGCTTGACCACCAGCCCGTCCGCCGCATCCATCCAGTCGCGGTCGCGTGGCCTGCCGTTCAGCGAAGCCGACAGGTAGGTCGAGCCGTGATAGGCGCCGCCCCGGCTGAGGATCAGCTTCTTTTCCGGCCGCCCGCGCACATTGTTGTAGAACTGCATGAAGCGCAGCGCCGTCTCCACCGCCGACGAGCCGCCGGTCGTGTAGAAGACATGGTTGAGATCGCCGGGAGCGTACCCCGCGATGCGCCTCGACAGCTCGGCCGAGGGCTCGTTCATCGTGTACCACGGCGTGTTGTAGGCCAGCTCCATCGACTGCTCGTACATCACCCGCGCCAGCTCCTCGCGGCGATGGCCGACATTGATGCACCACATGCCGGCCGGCCCGTCGATCAGTCGCCTGCCGTCGCCGTCGACGAGGTAGATGCCGTCGCCGCCGGTCACCAGCGTGCGCGCTTCCGCGCCGATCGAGCCGGCATAGGGCCAGGGCTGCACCAGATGGCTCTTGGCCAGGCCGACGGCGTCGCTTGCGGCGTCCGCTGCCTGCTCCAACCGGAAATCCCTGACTGCCGCCATGTTTCTCTCCGCCATCCACGACCAGTGCCCAAGGCTTTGTGAAAGCAGCCTCGTTTCACATCATTTTGAATGTCCGTTCAATCAATATCGCAGAAAGGGCCCTTGCTTTCAATCGCGGTCTGCGATCATGATGATCAAAAGCCGGCAAGCGGACGGGAACCCCGAGACCGGCAAGACCGCTTGGGACGGCTAATGGCGCCACCGCCACTCTTTTTTCAGCATGCTCGGCGGGAACGAGACCCCGGCGATTGGCCATCCTCCCTCCCGGGCAGGGAGGGAGGTGCATCCGTCCGTAGGACCGAGACGGAGGGGGGATGCTTCAGCGTTTCAGACGCGGTTCCCATACAGACCGGCGCCCTACGAATTATCCCGGCACGACGCTCGGTGACTGCCCAGCCTGAGCCGCGCGCCCTTATCCGGAGCGGCACCCTCCAATGACGACGCTCGCGGAAGGATCAGCCCCGGCCCACGCCCCGCGCGGCCACAAGCGCCCCCTTCTGCAATCGGAACAGGCCCAGGGCCTCGCGCTCATCAGCCCGACGCTCGCCTATGCCCTGATCCTGCTCGTTGCGCCGATCGCGGTGGTCGTCGCCTACAGTTTCTGGTCGCAGGACTATCTCACCGTCGACCGCACCTTCACGCTCGACCAGTACCGCATCGCGCTCGGCGAGCCGATCTACCGCGACCTCCTGCTGCGCTCGCTCTGGGTGTCGCTGCTGGTCAGCTTCTTCACCGTCGTGCTCGCCTATCCGATCGCCTACTACATCTCCTTCCACGGCGGCCCCCACAAGGGCCTCTGGCTCTTCCTCATCACCATCCCGTTCTGGACGAGCTACCTTCTGCGCGTCATGTCGTGGAAGGTCATCCTCGGCTACAACGGCGTGCTCAATTCGGGCCTGATGGGGCTCGGCATCATCGACGAGCCGTCGACGGCGCTGCTTTACAACACCTCGGCCGTCGTCATCACGCTCACCCACGCCTGGGCGGCCTTCGCCATCCTGCCGATCTTCGTGTCGCTGGAAAAG
>DATDJN010000431.1:0-3080 GCA_036520515.1 Rhizobiaceae bacterium | reverse complement strand
AACCCGCTGGCGCGGGAGACGCCGGTGGAGGCCCTGCCGGATGACACACTCGTGTATCTGCTTGGCAGCCGCTATTGCGAGACGGATCACCTGAGCGGGCTCGCCTGGGACCTCTTCGGCCATGTGCCGCCGGGCTGGGCGCGCGTGCAGGCGATCGTCGACTACGTGCACAACCGGCTCTCCTTCGGCTACGGCTACGCGCGCTCCACCCGCACGGCCGCGCAGGCGCATGAGGAGGGGGTCGGCGTCTGCCGCGACTTCGCGCATCTCGCCATCACGCTTTGCCGCTGCCTGAACATCCCTGCCCGCTACGTGAACGGCTATCTCGGCGACATCGGCGTGCCGGAGAATCCGTCGCCGATGGATTTCTCCGCCTGGATGGAGGTCTTCCTCGACGGCAAGTGGTACACGTTCGACCCGCGCCACAACATGCCGCGCATCGGCCATATCGTGATCGCCCGCGGCCGCGACGCCACCGACGTGCCGTTGCTGCACAGCTTCGGCCCGCACCGGCTCACCCTGTTCAAGGTCTGGACCTATGAGCAGGAGAGCCACCCTGCCCGCCCTCCCCATCGCGGCATCGATCGCACCGCCGACGCGCAGATTCTGGCCTGACAGAGGGCGTCCTGCGTCTTTACTGTTGCTTGGAATCCATTCGAGGAATAAATTCCTCGAATGGATTCGCATGTGATATTCGCCTTGGCCCTTGGCCTGCTCGCAGCCTTGGCGCCCGTGGCCGCCTCGGCCGCAAAACTGTTTGCCGGCCCCGTCGAGGCCGTCGTGCTCGAGGTGCTCGACGGCGACACCTTCCTCGCCGAAGCGCTCGTCTGGCCCGGGCATACGGTGCGGGTGAACGTGCGCATCCGCGGCATCGATGCGCCGGAGATGAAGGCGCGCTGCGATGGCGAGCGGGTGGCCGCGGAGAAGGCGCGCGACGCACTTGCCTCGCTCTTCGGCGAGGATCCGGTCGCCATCTCCAACATATCGGGCGCGAAATATTACGGCCGGGTGCTGGCCGACGTCACCACCGCCGGCGGCCAGGGCGTGGCCTCGATCTTGCTGGATGAAAAGCTGGTTCGTCCCTATGGCGGCGGCCGGCGCGGCGCATGGTGCGAGTGACCCAAACCGGGACAGGTCGCTGTCCCGTACCGATACGCTGTCCCGCCTGTCGGACGCCTGTCGGTAAACGAGCGGTTAGCATTTTCGTCCTCCGGCCGATCGCTTAACCAACCATTTACCAAGGCTGCCCCGCAGATCGTGTAATTTCAATAACTTGCGTCGCCGCTCTTCCCTGGCCGCCGCCACATGCCGGCTTGGCCGGATTCCTGCTCTGTCCCCGGCAGATGTGTGCGGATGGAGGCTAAGAATGCGGTACGGTGCAGCAGTCGCGCGGAAGTTCAGGTCATTCGGCAAGGAGCGGTCCGGCAGCTTTGCGATATTGATGGCGATGGTCGTCGCCGTGCTTTCCCTGTCGGCGGGCTACGCGCTCAACATCGCCCAGCTCTACAATGCGCGCTCGGGCCTGAAGAATGCGCTCGACGCGGCCGTCACCTCGACGGCGCGCGATATCATATCCGGCAAGATCGCCGCCGACGACGCCCGCGACCGGGTCGAGCTTTTCCTCCAGGCGAATGGCGATCCGACCTTCGCGGCCGGCGACAGGCTCGTGCTCGACACGCTCACCATCGACAAGACCAGGAGCACGATCAAGGTCGCGGGGCATGTCGACGTCGCTCTCTATTTCCCGCTCTTCGGCCTCTCCAGCGAGCGTCGGGTGACCAACGTCTCTGCGGCCGTCTACGCCGACAAGAGGATCGAGGTCGCCATGATGCTCGACGTGACGGGATCGATGGCGAAAAAAGGCAAGGTCGACAAGATCGGCGATCTCAAGGCCGCCGCGGAGAACGCGGTCAGGTCCTTCCTGCAGTACCAGGACGCAAAGAACCCGCGCGTCAGGGTGGCGCTGGTGCCTTATGCGTCGGGCGTGAACGTGGGCGCTCTCGCGACCAACATCTATGCTGAACAGTCGGGCAAGTCGGATCTTCCGCCTGCCGCCAACGATACGGTCATCGGCGGCAAGAAGAACACGACCGAACTGCCGGCCTTCAGCACCTATGTCTCCAAAGTCGCGTCGGCGTTTCCGCGCAAGGACAGCTGCGCGACCGAACGCAAGGACAAGGACGGCAAGCCCGATTTCAGCGACGACGCCCCGGACACGGTGCGCCTGAACAAGAACGGCAAGAAATATTACGCGCTGGTGAACCGCGACGACAATCTCAGCGGATCGGGGATGAACGAATGCCCCGAGGCGAAGGTCGTGCCGCTGACGACCGACCAGGACGCGCTGCTGAAATCGATAGGCGCCTTCAAGGCAAACGGCTACACCGCCGGCGCCATTGCGATCCAGTGGACCTACTACATGCTGTCGCCGAAGTGGCGCGGCGCGATCAAGACGGCGAAGCTGGGCGACGGCCCGTCCGACCGCGACGACAAGAAGATCTCTAAGGTGGCGATCCTGATGACCGACGGTCAGTTCAACACCGCCTTCGCCGGGGTGAGCAGCAATTTCAACGGGCAGGATTCGAAAGCCCGGCAGAGCGCGGAGGCGATCTGCAAGAACATGAAGGACGACGGCATCGAGGTCTTCACGATCGGCTTCGACCTCGACAACAAGGACATGTCCAGGGCGGAGCGCGACGCGGCGAAGGGCGTGCTGAAGAAATGCGCGACAAAGGATACGTCCGCCATCAAGCACTATTTCGAGGCGTCCACCGGCGAGGAACTCGACAACGCCCTGCAGGAGATCGTCTCCAACACCGAACGCCTTGCGCTGACGCAGTAAGCATGCGCGGCAGACGCCGGTAGAAAAAGCAAGGGCCGCCTCGTGAGAGGCGGCCCCGTGCTTTCGTCCGTGGCGCGGCTCGTGGCCGTAGAGAGACTAACGGCCGCGCTTCATGCCGCTGTCAGGAAGACTGCTTCCCGAAAGGGCAATCCGCACGAGCCACGCGTTGGAAACCGAAACCACTCGACATCGGATCACCTCCTTTCGTTTTGTTGAACACGCAATAATGATGGTGTCG
>DATDJN010000430.1:0-2360 GCA_036520515.1 Rhizobiaceae bacterium | reverse complement strand
CGCCTGCATCGGGTGCAGTTCGTCGCCCTTGGCGATGCCTTCGATGGTGGTGACGTTCGAGCCTGCCGCCTGGCCGGCCAGCACGGTGCAGGACTTTACCGCCCGGCCGTCGATATGGACGACGCAGGCGCCGCACTGGCTGGTGTCGCAGCCGACATGGGTGCCGGTCAGGTTCAGATTTTCACGCAGGAGATGGACGAGAAGGGTTCGATCCTCGACCTCGGCCGAAACGGCCTTGCCGTTTACCGTCAGCTTGACTGTAGACACGCGTGGTACCTCCCCGATGTTTTATAATTATTCCAATTAGAAACACGCGAGAGGGAACTTGCAACTAGGATTTTGGTCGCCGCTGTCATTGTGATGACATTCGAAGACGCGCGCCGCGGATTGTTGGCTTCATGCCCGCCGGTGGCGCTCCCCGGAGAGCCGCTGTAGCGACCGCGAGATGGGGGACGATCTCGCGACCCCGGGCACTACCGACTGGCGGCCGGAGGGGGGCCGTCACGGCCGGGCGGCCCCGTCCTGCCGATCTTTCCCGGATTTACGTACCTTTATCCATTCTGCCTTAACTTTGCGCACCGGATGGGGACTCGGCCCCGATGCCTGCTTTTCAGAACGAAAACGGGGTGTGACGTGCGATTTCTTAAGCGTGGCGGCTCGTCTCTGGGGATCCCAACCCTGCGTTTCCGCACCAAGATCATGCTCGGCTTTGCCGTGGTGCTGGCGATTTCGGCCGCCAGCATGGGTTTTGCCTATCTCGGCTTCGAGCGGGTTTCGGCCGGCGTGGATTCCTACCGGCGCAGCGTGCAGGAGGCGGATCTGTCGCGCGACATCGATCGCGAACTGATCGTCTATCGCTCGCTCGCCCGCTATTTCGTGGCGACCGGAAAGGAAGAGGACGGCAAGGCGGCGCTGGCCGCGGAGGCCAACCTGAAGGAGGCGATCACGGCCTCGATGAAGGGGACCACCAACCCGGCACGGCTCGAGCAGATCGTCAAGCTGGAGCGCGAGTTCCGCACCTTCACCAAGATTTTCGCCGACATCCTCAGGGTCAAGGACGAGAGCGCGCGCATTACGCAAAATCAGCTCATGCGCATCGGCAACTCGCTGCGCTACAAGCTCGACGACCTGCCGAGCAACGCTGAAGACGACGAGATGCCGGTGATCACGCTGGGCTCGAAGAAGGTCATCGAGCAGTTTCAGGCGGTGACGGCGGCCGCCAATACATTCGTGGTCAATTCCGACAAGGCGGTTGCCGCCAGCGCGCAGGCGCGCCTGAAGTTCGTCGGGGCATCGCTGAAGGCGATTTCGTCGACCAACCCCAAGATCCTGGCGGGGATCAAGGAAGTGTCGGGAATGCTGGAGGAATATCAGCAGTCGCTCACCAAGCTGGTGGATAATTCCAGGGAGATCGAAGAGCTGACGCTGGAAATGACGGAGTCGGCCGCCGCCATCAACAAGGGCTCGGCCGCGATGAAGTCGGACCTGCTGGCCGATCAGAAGCGGCTCGAAGCCGAGTCGGATGCGACCATCGGCGAGACCGAACGGCTGATCCTGATCCTCGCCGCCGGCGGTTTCCTGCTCGGCTGTGTCTGGGCGTTCTTCCTCGGCAAGGGCATTTCCCGGCCGATGACGGCGATGTGCAACGCGATGCGCAAACTCGCCGCCGGCAATTTCGAGGTCGTGCTGCCCGGCCTCGGCCGCAGGGACGAGCTCGGCGAGATGGCAGGTGCGGTCGAGGAATTCAAGGTGCAGGCCATCGCCCGCGCCGAGCGCGACGCCGCCACCCAGGAAGCGCAGAACAAGGCGGCGAGCGTCGCGCGCCGCACCGAACTGATCCGGTTCGCCGACGAATTCGAGCAGGCGGTCGGCGCCATCGTCGCCAACGTTTCGTCTTCCGCGGTGCAGCTCGAAGCCGCGGCGGGCACGCTGACGCGCACCGCGGAGACCACCCAGAGCCTGTCCAGCCAGGTCGCCGGCGCCTCGGAGGAAGCCTCCACCAACATGCAGTCGGTGGCGTCAGCGACCGAGGAATTATCAGCGTCCGTCGACGAGATCGGGCGGCGCGTCAAGGAAAGCAGCCAGATCGCGGAAGCCGCCGTACGCCAGGCCGAACAGACCGACGGGCGGATCGGCAAACTGTCGCGCGCGGCGCAGGAGATCGGCGACGTCGTCAAGCTGATCACGGCGATTGCCGAGCAGACCAATCTGCTGGCGCTGAATGCCACCATCGAGGCGGCGCGTGCGGGCGATGCCGGCCGCGGCTTTGCCGTGGTCGCATCGGAAGTCAAGTCGCTCGCCAGCCAGACCGCGAAAGCCACCGACGAGATTTCCAATCACATCTCGGGCATGCAGGGCGC
>DATDJN010000429.1:0-3103 GCA_036520515.1 Rhizobiaceae bacterium | reverse complement strand
GTGCTGTTCGACCGGCCGCGCAAGATCATCGCGGCGGAGACGGTGGAAGAATTCTTCCCGGCGCTCGATGCCGCGCAGAAGGCGCATGAACAGGGGAAGTGGCTTGCCGGCTATTTCTCCTACGAGGCGGGCTACCTGCTGGAGCCGAAACTCAGGCCCATCATCCCCGAGGACCGCAGCACCCCGCTGATGATGCTCGGCGTCTTCGATGGGCCGTCCGACGAAGCGCTGCCGCAGGACCGCCGCCCGCAGACCAACGGGCCGATCTTCGGCGTTCGCGCCGCCTGGTCGTTCGAGGACTACAAGAAGCGCTTCGACCGCGTGCACCGGCACCTGCGCGAAGGCGACTGCTACCAGGCGAACCTCACCTTCCCGGTCGAGGCGAAATGGACCGGCGACCCGCTCTCGGCCTTCGACGCGCTGGCGGCCCGGCAGGCGGTGAAATACGGCGCGCTGGTCGATCTGGGCGGGCCCATCATCCTGTCGCGCTCGCCCGAACTCTTCTTCGAGGTCGACGGCGAGGGCTGGATCGAGACGCATCCGATGAAGGGCACTGCGCCCCGCGGCAAGACGCCGGAGGAGGACGAGGAGTTGAAACACTTCCTCGCCAACGATCCGAAGAACCAGGCCGAGAACCGGATGATCGTCGACCTGCTCCGCAATGACATCTCGCTGATATCAGAGGTCGGCACGCTCGACGTGCCGGAACTCTTCCGCATCGAGAGTTTTGCCACCGTGCACCAGATGGTGAGCCGCGTGCGCGCGAAGCTGCTGCCCGACCTCACCATTCGCGACATCTTCGCCGCGCTCTTTCCCTGCGGCTCGATCACCGGCGCGCCGAAGATCCGCGCCATGGAGATCTTGCGCGAGCTCGAAACGGCGCCGCGCAACGCCTATTGCGGGGCGATCGGGTGGATCGAGCCTGGCGGCAGGATGCGCTTCAACGTCGCCATCCGCACGATCACGCTCTTCCCCGACGGCGAGGCGGTCTACAATGTCGGCGGCGGCGTGGTGTTCGATTCCACGGCCGACGAGGAGTATGCCGAATGCCTGCTCAAGGCGCGCTACGCGACGGGACGGCCGCCGGCTTCGAGCTGATCGAGACGCTGCGCTGGGAGCCGGAAGACGGGTTCGTCCGGCTCGACCGGCATCTCAAGCGACTCCATGCCTCGGCGCACGCGCTGGGCTTTGCCTGCGATCCCGAGGCGATCGGCGAGGCGCTGCGCGAATGCACGGGCGGGCGCGTGCCGCTGAGGGTGCGGCTGACGCTGGCCAGCGATGGCAAGGCCAACGCCACTTCCGTGCCTTTCGAGCCTCTGCCGGCGGATGCGGCATGGAGGCTGCGCATCGCGAAGAACCGGCTGGACTCCAACGATCCGCTGATCCGCCACAAGACGACGCGGCGAGCCGTCTACGAGGCGGCGCGTGCGGAGTTTCCCCGCGAGGCGGCCGACGAGGTGCTGCTCCTCAACGAACGCGGCGAGGCCTGCGAAGGCACGATCACCAATGTCTTCGTCGACCTGGGCGAGCCGGTGGTGGTTACGCCGCCGCTCGCGTGCGGGCTGTTGCCCGGCGTGCTGCGCGGCGAACTGCTGGACCAGGGCAAAGCATGCGAAGGCGTCCTCAGCGTACAGGACCTGAAAGACGCGAAGATGGTTTTCGTCGGAAACTCGCTTCGTGGGCTCGTTCCCGCCGTGCTCAATCCGTAGTGAGCCGTACCGCAACAACACGCGCCCTGTTGGACGCAGGTTGTTCCGGCCCGGCCTCTTCGCACTGACCGCGCTGGTGGGATCAGGTTACCCGGCGCTCGACCCCGTCGTCGCCCCGGCGCGTGGCGTGTCCGCCTTCTCTCGCGTGGGCGCCACGCGGCCGCACAAGGGCTGCTTCTGCTCTGGTCATCGTCGGGTCAACCGCGCCCATGCGGCCGCCGAGCCAGCCTGCGATGGCGCCGAGAATAAGGCTGATGGACCCCACCAGCGCAGCTGCCGCGGTTGCCTCGGCCGTGGCGTCGGCCACCTCGGTCGCCGTCTGCCTGGCCTGCTCCAACCCCTGGCGATATTGCTGCTCGTATTGAGCGACCTGGGTTCGCGCCTGCTCGACCGGGATATTCTGGGCCTGGGCCAGGGACTGGGCAGCCTGCTCGCGCGCCTGGTCGGTCTGCCCCTGGCCGCCGGTGATCACTGCACGCATGGCGGTGATGGCCGCACTGCCCGCGCCGCCGCCGCGCATAGCCTCTTCGATGGCCAAGAAGGCATCGCCTCCGCCCGGCTGATTGGAAGCCGTCTGGGCGGCCGTCTGGGCAGCGGTCTGCGCGGTGGTCTGGGCGGTGGAGCCGACCGCGCTCACGACGTTGCCGAGCGCGTTGAACGTGCCGCCAAGAATGGTTCCCGCCGTCGAGCTCAGGAGATAGAAGATGACGAGGGTGGAAACGGCCCATGCCGTCAGCCCGTGCCAGGCTGCTGTCGATTGCTTGGGCGCGCCGGCAAGCCGGCCTGCGGCGTAGCCTCCGGCGAGGGCCGCCAGTATTCCCGCTGCGGCAAACCAGATGCCTGCGCCGATGGAAAACGACATGGCGGACGGGTTGTCGCCCGACACTGGATCGAGCGTCGCCGCCCCGATTCCAATCCCCAGCATGTTGAGCACAAGCTGGATGACCAGCGCCAGGACAGCGCCGGCGAAGACCGCTCCCCACGAGATCCTGTTTATCAGTACAGTTCGCGCGTCCTCTGCGGGTGTGAGCGGGCTGGTGTGTACGGCATCGCCGTAATCGCGCCGACCCGACCCGTCTGAATAGTCGGTGGCATTCATTGCGGTATCCTCTCGAGGTTTGACCTGATCGGTCGATCCCAAAACCTCGCGCGGGACAGAATGTTCCCCCCGGCGTTAAAGCCATGGCAGGCCCGGGCCGCCTGACTGGGCCGAAATCTCTTTGCGATTGCCTGGACGCTCTGTATCTATCGCGCAGTCACGTTCCGTCGCGCGGCAACGATGCCATGGCGGCGCCCTTCATCCAAAATGCCTGAACCATGACGATGAACCTGCCGATCCATACGCCCTATGACGGCACGTCAAAACTCTTCCAGATCGGACTGAAGCAGCTCGA
>DATDJN010000428.1:0-9461 GCA_036520515.1 Rhizobiaceae bacterium | reverse complement strand
GTCACGCTGAACTCGGCCTTCCTGCGCCCGCGCTCGCGCGGCTCGGTGCGGCTCTCGAGTTCCGACCCGGCTGCCGCTCCGCTCATCGATCCGAACTACTGGGCCGATCCCTACGACCGCGAGATATCGATCAAGGGATTGCGCGTCGCCCGCGAGATCATGCGGCAGAACGCGCTGAAACCCTTCGTCCAGCGCGAGGTGCTGCCCGGCCCGTCGCTGGCGACGGACGAGCAGCTATTCGACTACGCCTGCAACAGCGCCAAGACCGACCATCATCCGGTCGGCACCTGCCGCATGGGCCATGACGACATGGCCGTGGTGACGCCGGACCTCATGCTGCGGGGCATCGAGAACCTGCGCGTCTGCGACGCCTCGGTCATGCCGCGGGTGCCGTCCTCGAACACAAACGCGCCGACCGTCATGGTTGGCGAAAAAGGCTCCGACATCATCCTGGGACGCGAGCCGCTTCCGCCCGTCGTCTTCTCCCAGGGACACAGCGCTGCCTGAACCCCGCCAGGCCGGCGGGGTCGCTACGGCGCGACATGAAGCAATCGCCTGTGGCCATCGCACTCCGGCTATGGATGTCACGCGATTTCTGATATCCTTTTCGACGGACGAGGGGCTTGCTGAGGAGCAGGCCGATGTTTTGGGTTGGTCTCGGTGTGGGCGTCGTGCTCGGCCTGTTGCTGGCGATTGCCGGCCTGGGCATGTTGGCCTCGGTCGATCCTCTGCCGCACCGCAAGGAACTGCCGCCTCTGTAGCGGGCGGCCAAATCAGCCGGCCTGCAAGCTCTTCGTATAGTCGAAGCGTTCGAAATCCTCGCCATAGATGCTGTCGATCAAGGCCTTCTCTTCAGGGCCGATCATGTCGCGATGTTCTGCGGCCGATGTCTTGTGCCCGCGACGGTTGGTGATCGCGGCGGGTTCAACGCCCAGCCTTTCCAGCACATGGGCGAAGTCGGTCTCGAACCGCTCGAAACGGCCAAGGAAATCGAGCTTGACCCGCGGTGAAATGAGCAGGGACTGCGGCCGCCAGTGGCGGTTCATCCGGGCGGCTTTCTGCCGTTGGAGTGTCAGCAGGAAATCGCGAAAGCTTATTTCGCCGACGGGACCAAGCCCCGGCAGCTTTCGCTTCCGCGGCTTCGTGCCCAGGGCGATCTTGTCCAGATAGGCCGAAATGATCCGGTCATAGGGGTTCCGCACGAAAGAAAAGCGAAAACAGTCCGGGTGACCAAGATCGTGCCAGAACGCGCGAGGGTCACCCTCGGAGCTGAGCAGGTGCCGGGCTGCACGATCATTATAGTTGGTGATGCCATCGAAACGCTGCGAACCATCTGCCTTGACCAGCGTTGCCATTATTGTGGACCCGGCAACCTTGGGCGTTGTCAGATAGATGGCCCGCAGACGGGGGAGGTGGACTGACCTGAGGTACAGCTCACTTCGCGTGCTGTTCAGCCTGCGCGCTATCCGCATTCTGTAGTACCAGTCCACTTGCGCCACTTTTCCCTGTTGGGATGTGTCTCAAGCCGCCGCGACTGATCACCTCGCATCCGGGTGACCCCACGCCTGATCCACCATGAAGCAGACCTTGCATGGCGCAGTTTGCGCCGGAGCGCCAGGTAATACTCTATCTCATCCAGGTGCCTGTTGTCGCCGCAAAACCATTCGACCGACTGCCGCACAAGTCGCTCCACCAGGGGCTCCATACGCACCTTATAGTGCCAGACGACGATCTCGTTTCTTATGGAACTGGCCGCCAGCCACTTGTCGCCCGTGTTCCATTTTGAGGGCAGCGGAAAGATGCGGACCGTGCTCAGATACGCGGCTTCCACCAGCGCAGGCTGGTCGAGACGGTAGCCCAGCGCGTTGTACCGTTCGTTCCATAGTGAAAAGAACTGCTCGGCTGCATCGTTGCGTTTGAACGCGAAAACGCCGGAATTGAAGTGCCCGTCCGCGGTATAACGGTATTTTCCATCGAGTATCCTGCGCTTCGAATGCTTGTCTGGATTGTAGACGGCGCTCAGCAGAACATCGAAATAGTCGAGGTAGCCGGGAAGCGGCGACAGGTCGCCCAAAACCATCGTGTCGCAATCGAGGAAAAGTGTCAGCTCGAAAGGCGACAGTTGGTAGACGCTGGTTTTGGCGTTGCGGTTCTTCGCTGTTTCCTCGTCAAGAAATATCCAGCGGTCGCCAATTTCCGGCTGCCACCACGGCTTCGTGGGCGCCTGTGGAACCACGTTCGTTACGATGCACGCCGGAACCGTGGGATTGGTCACCCTCAGGGAAAGAAGCGACGTAAGCGCCATGGCAAGATACGGCGCGCCGAACGCCACGTAGATCACACCGAAATTCGTCATGAAAAAAACCCACCCCCTGAAAAGCGGCGGGACGCTACTTCGGAAATCGCTTGGCTACAATCGATTGCGGCCCGAAGAGACTGGCGTTTCTGGCGAGGATTGTGCGTCGGCAAGCCAGCCATGCGTCTTCCGGCGCCGTTGGTGCTGTCAGAGATAGGGGCCGACCTTCTTGCCCGCCTTCAGGAAGCGCAGCGGGTTGAGCGCATCGCCGTTGCGACGCACTTCGTAATGCAGGTGAGGGCCGGTCGAGCGGCCGCTGCTGCCGACCTTCCCGACGACGTCGCCGGGCGCCAGTTCCTGCCCTTTCTTGACCAGGATCTTGCTGAGATGGCCGTAGCGTGTGGTGAAGCCGCCGGCGTGTTCGACCTCGACCATGCGCCCATAGCCGCCGTTCCAGCCCGCGCTGATGACGGTGCCCGCCGCCGTGACGCGCGCCTCCGAACCCGTCGGCGCCCGGAAATCCATGCCCGAATGCATCGCCGGCATGCCCAGCAGGGGATCGTTGCGCACGCCGAACGTGCTGGAAACCGAGTGGCCGGGCGCCGGGTTGGCGATCGGCAGGCGACGGGCCTCCGACTTCATTCGGTCAAGCAGGTCGAGAGCTTCGTCCAGTTCCTTGACCTTGGTGTCGAACAACGCCGGATTGTCGATTGGAACCAGCGGACCGCCGACGCCCTCCTTGCCGTCGTCGACTTCGATGCCGGCGCCTTCCAGCGCGTCGGAGATCGCTTCGGCGGTCTCGTAGGCGTCCTCGGCCAGTGTGTTGATGCGGGAAAGCTGTTCGGATTCGATCGTGTGCAGCGACTGGTTGATGGCGACGAACAGGCGGTCGGCGCGGTCGGCGGAAGACTCTCCCGGCGCCAGCGAGTTGCGCGTCGACCAGAAGGAGAACGGCGTCTCGGCGGCGCCGGCGAACACCTGCTGGCTGGACACCGTGCTGTCCAGCATGGCGCGCAGATCCGGCCCCACCGTCGGCTCCAAGGCCGGTTTGTCCAGCGGCAGCGGGGCGGATGCCGGCAGGGCGGTACCAATGCCGAACCGGTCGGCGATCGGCGCCAGGCGGCCGTGGCGCTCGGTGAGTTGGGTCTGGCGCTCGATGAGTTCGCCGACCCTCGTCTCCATCAGCTGCTGGTCGAGCATCTGCCGGCTGGTGATCCGGTCGACCTGCGCGCGCAGCGCCGAGATGCGGTCCTCGTAGGCCTGCTGCAAACGCGCCTGCCGCGCCGTCGTGGCGTCGATCAGGTCGTCCCTGAGCACGAGATAGGTCGTCGCAAGGAGGTAGCCGATGGCCATGGCCGCGAATGCCGAGCCGGCGGCCGCGGCCAGCCATGGCCGGACCTGGAAATGACGGATATCGTCGCCGCGCGCGATGATGACCGTGTGCGGCCCCCTGCGCTTGCCGAATACCGTTGACTGACTTGGCTCTGCCACTGGACGAGCGCCCACCCGCTAGGACTCGAATGGCGCTGATTACACATCGTTAGGGTTAACAAAGCCCTTAGCCAGGCTGCGCGAGGGTTCGTTTCTGGCGGAGCCTGGCAGCGAATGCGCAAAAAAGAAGCCCTCGCCTCCGGTCAGGAGAGGCAAGGGCTTCATTCACGCAAGGACACGCGTGAGAAAGTCCGGCGGCTATCTCAGGAACAGCCAGAGAAGGATGATGATGGGAATTGGAATCCCGAGCATCCAGAGCAAAACTCCGCGTAACATGTTGTTCTCCCGCATTGTTTTCAGTTCATCAAACGTCGCGGGAGCTAAATTGTTCCACGTCGGCAAAAATGCGTCAGAGCGTCTTTGCCGTTTCGAGCACTTCGGCGGCATGGCCGGGAACCCTGACATTGCGCCAGATGCGTGCCACCTTGCCGTCGCGGTCGATCAGGAAGGTCGAGCGGATCACGCCCATGTATTTCCGGCCGAACATGGACTTCTGGCCCCAGGCGCCGTAGGCCTCGATCGCCTGGCGCGCTTCGTCCGAGGCAAGCGGCGTGGTCAACCCATGCTTCTTCCTGAAACTGGCGTGTTTCCTGAGGCTGTCCGGCGAAATGCCGATGACGACCGCGCCGGCCTGCGTGAAGTCGTCGCGGTGCCTGGAGAAATCTATGGCCTCGGCGGTACACGTCTGGGTGTTGTCCTGCGGGTAGAAGAACAGCACCACGATTTTGCCGCGAAGCTCTGTCAGCCGGACCGTTCCGCCGTCGTCGGCAGGCAATGAGAAAAGCGGCGCGGCGTCTCCTGGTGTCAATTCGGCCATGGCCATGCCCTTGATCGGGTTACGTGAATGGCCGCAGGCATATAGTGTTGCAGCAGGAGTCGTCTACGGCGCTTGCGCGAGATACGGACAATCGTTTGGAGCAGAAACTACCGAGGCACGAGAAGATAAGGTTCCGGCGCGCCGAGATCGCCGATCTCGCGACCTTGCCGTCCGCCGGGACGGTGTCGAGGCCTGTCCGCAAATGGTTGCCGAAACGCGCCGGGAAAATCCTTCTCGGCATCGCCGGCGGCGCAGCCGCGCTTGTGCTTCTCGTCCTCATCGCCGTTTACGCGTTCGGCCTCTCCGGCATGGGCTCCGAGCGGATGCGCGTCGCTGCCGAGCAGGCGCTGGAGCAGGTCGCCGGCGTCGACATCGACGCGTCGGTCGGCCCGGCGCGCATCGCCTTCGACGGCATGCGTTTCCTGGCGCTGGAGGTGAACGATGTCAGCCTGAAGCGCGCCGCCGACGGCGAGCCGATCGCCGAAGCGGGCGCCGTGCGCTTCGGCGTCCGCCTGCTGCCGCTGTTGTCTGGCGAAGTACGCATCTCCAGCGCCAGCCTCTCCGACGCCCGCATCATGGTCGAGGGCCTCAACACCGGCGAAGGCCCTGATTTTATCGCGGCCTTCCGCAACGAGCGCGGATTGGTCGAGCCCGATCGCGTCGCCAAGGCGGTCTTCGCCTTCGCGCACCGGGCGCTGGACTCCATCGGCGCGCAATCGCTGCGGCGCATCGGTCTCGACAATGTCGAACTCGTCCTGCCGGCCGGGCAGGGGATCGCGGCGGTGCGCGTCATCCAGTCCGAGCTCGCCGAAGCGAGGGGCGACAGCCTTTCTCTCTCGTCCGAACTCGAAATCGGCGGCCGCAGGGTCGAGCTGTCCGCCGGCGCCGTCCGCGACCGCACGACGCATCTGATCTCCAGTTTCCAACTGACGGCGTCCTCCGAGGCCGAAGAGGCCGCCGCCGTCGGAAGCCAGCTCGGGTCGGCCCAGCTTGAGCTCAGCGGCTCGGAAACCGGCGGCGAGCCCCAGCTCAATGCCTCGCTGCACCTCGCCGACTCCGCGTTCGACTTCGGCGGCGCCCGCGGCGTGGTTGCCGGCGGCGTGGACCTCGCTGCCCGCTTCTTCGGCGGCGCCGACCGGGTCGAGATCGAACAGCTGCGTTTGTCGATCGGTCGATCGCTTCTGGACTTCAAGGGCGTGTTCGGCCCGCGTCCGGCCACCGGAGAGGCGGGCGACGCGCCGGCCTACCGGTTCAACCTCGTAAGCGCCCGCTCCACCATTGCTCCAGAGGGGTCTCCGGAGCCCGCCATGACGACTGCGCTTCGGGTCGCCGGAAACTATCTGGCCGCCGAAAATGTCCTGTCGCTCGACGACATCGTGGTGAAGGGCGGACGCGGCGAGGCGCTCGGCACCGTCTCCATGCGTTTCGTCGAGGGCAAGGCGCCGGGACTGTCGGTCGCCTTCAACGTGCACGACATGCCCGTATCGCAGGTCAAGCAGCTTTGGCCCTGGTTCTCCGCGCGCGGCGCGCGCAACTGGGTGCTCAACAACGTCTTCGGCGGAAGGGTGAGCGAAGCTCAACTGCAATACCGCGTCGAGCCCGGGCGTCCGGGCGGCGCCGTGCTCCCGCTCACCGCAAACGAGTCGTTCGGCACCTTGCGCCTCGAGGATACCCGCTTCGACACCGCCGGCCTGATCCCGCCGGTGCGCGACGCGACGGGCACCGTCGACTACAAGGGCTACGACGTCGACATCGCGCTCTCGTCGGGGACCGTCTATCTGCCGAGCGGCCGCACCGTCGCGGCAAGCAATGGCACGCTCACCATCAAGCGCGCCAATGTGCCGCCGGTCGTCGGCGCGCTCGACATAGACGTTGCCGGCGAGGCGCCCGCCGTGGCCGAGCTGGCTTCCTACGATCCGATCAACGCCATGCGGCACACCGGCCTCGTGGCGGACGACTTTACCGGCGGCCAGGTCACCGGCAACGTCAAGGCCGACATCCCCCTGCAGAAGGGCGTCGACCGCGACAGGCTGAACTGGCTGGTCGCGCTCGACTACAAGGGTCTTTCGCTCGGCAAGCCGATCGACAGCCAGGTCGTGTCGGAGGCCGAAGGCACCATCGCCGTCGAGAAGACGCAGGCCGTCATCGCCGCCAAGGCCAGGCTGAATGGCGTGCCGGCCGAGATCGATGCCGTCGAGCCGCTGGCCGCAAGCGCGGTCGAGCGCAAGCGCCTCATCACGCTGGCCCTCGACGCCAAGACCCGCGAGACGGTCGTGCCGGGATTGAAGGGGCTCGTCGACGGGCCGGTCAAGGTCAGAATCGATGCCAAGGGGGCCGGCCGGCGGACTGTCGAAGCCGACCTCACCGGTGCGCAGCTCAACATCCCGTGGGCCGGCTGGAGCAAGGGGCCAGGCGTCGCCGGCAACGTCAGCTTCGTCCTGGAGAATGTCGACGGCAAGTCCACGCTTTCGGACTTCAACCTCAGCGGCGCGAGCTTCGGCATCGTCGGCTCTGTCGCGTTGTCGGACGGCGGCCTCTCGCAGGCGGACTTCAGCCGCGTCAGGCTCAATCGCAACGATGACGTCGCGGTCACCGTCAAGCAGACCGGCAAGGGGTACGCGGTCGACGTGAAGGGCGACACCCTTGATGCCCGGTCGCTCGTCCGGCAGTTCACGGCCGGTGCCGGCACGGCCACGAAAGGCGCGGAGAAGAGCGGCTCGGTGTCGGTCAACGTGGACGTGAAGACCGTCGCGGGCTTCCATGACGAGAAGCTCTCCAACGTCAAGATTGAATATCGCGGCTCCGGCAACCGGATCGACCGGCTGAAGGTCGACGCGCTCACCGGCTCGGGCGCCAGGGTGGAATTGCGCAACGGCGTCGAAGGCGGCGGACGCGCCATGCGCCTGAAATCGGCGGATGCCGGCGCCATCCTCCGCTTCCTCGATATCTACGAGCACATGGAAGGCGGCGAGATCGACCTGTCGCTCAAGGGCGGCGTCGAAGGACCGATGACCGGCCAGGTGGACGCGCGCAATTTCTTCCTGGTCAACGAGCCGAGGCTGAGTTCGATCGTCTCGACCACGCCTCCGGGCGGCGACCGCAGCCTGAACCAGGCGGTCAAGCGCGACATCGATACCTCGCGCGTCCAGTTCGAACGCCTCTATTCGCAGGTCGACAAGGGCCCCGGCTATCTCAGCACCGCCAACGGCGTTCTTCGCGGCCCCCTGGTCGGCGCATCGTTCCAGGGCATGCTCTACGATCCGAAGGGCAATATGGCCATGACCGGCACCTTCATGCCGGCCTACGGCCTGAACCGCATCTTCGGCGAGATTCCGATCATCGGCGTGCTGCTCGGCAATGGCCGGGACCGCGGCCTGATCGGCGTCACCTTCAAGCTCGAGGGCGACGCGGATTCGCCCGGCGTCCAGATCAATCCGCTGTCTGTCATCGCGCCGGGCATCTTCCGGTCGATCTTCGAGTACCGCTGAGCCTGGCTGGCCCGCACGGCTTTCCGCCTATGACGGAATGCGGGCGATAACCTTGATCTCGAAATCGAAACCGGCCAGCCAGTTCACACCCAGCGCCGTGATGTTGTGCGGTGGATCCTGACTGAACACGCGATCCCTGACTTCCAGGACGGTGCCGATCTGGCTTTCGGGATCGGTCATGAACATCGTCACGTCGACGATGTCGTCGAAATCAGCGCCTGCGCCCTTCAGGGTTTCGCGAAGGTGCTCGAAAGCCAGCTCCACCTGCTTCTTGTAGTCAGGTTCGGGGGAGCCGTCCGGACGGGCGCCAACCATCCCCGAGACGAAGAGGAGATCGCCCGATTTGATGGCCGGCGAATAGCCATGCGCCTTGAACAACGCGTGTGGCCGCTCGGGAGAAATTGATTCGCGCTTCATGCTGAAAGCTCCTGGGGTATTGACCGGTGCGCCCCGCGGTTCGGGACACACGCAAACGCCGCGTCGCATCATTCGCATACGCGGCGTATGCGAATAGGTATGAACTGCGCCGCCTGTTTCAAGCCATAGAGAGACGTATTTTCGCTTGCGTGTCCGGGCCTCAGCCCGGCCGGACGAGGACGTGCTTCTTCTTGCCGAGCGAGAGTTTGATCGCGCCGTCTTCGAGGTCCGCTTCCGTCACCACGCGACGGTCGTCCGAGACGGGCTGGTCGTTCAGCCGGACGGCTCCGCCCTGGACGTGCCTGCGCGCCTCGCCGTTCGAAGAGGCGAGCCCGGCCGTGACGAACAGCGCCAGGATGCCGACGCCGGCTGCGAGCGCCGAGTGCTCGATGCCGACGCTGGGCAGCGTGTCGGCCGTGGTGCCTTCCTCGAAGGTCTTGCGCGCGGTTTCCGCCGCCTGCTCCGCAGCCTCGCGTCCGTGCAGCATGGCGGTGACTTCGGTGGCGAGCACCTTCTTCGCCTCGTTGATCTCCGAACCCGCGAGCGCCGCCAGGCGCGCTATCTCGTCGAGCGCCAGCGTCGTGTAGAGCTTCAGGAAGCGCTCGACGTCGGCGTCCTCGGTGTTGCGCCAGTACTGCCAGAAATCGTAGGCGCTGAGCATGTCGGCGTTGAGCCATACAGCCCCGTTCATGGACTTGCCCATCTTCGCGCCCGAAGACGTCGTCAGCAGCGGCGACGTCAGCGCGAAGAGCTGCGGCGTGCCCATCCTGTGGCCGAGATCGATGCCGTTGATGATGTTGCCCCACTGGTCGGAGCCGCCCATCTGCAGCCGCGTTCCGTAGCGCTTGTTCAGCTCCACGAAGTCGTAGGCCTGCAGGATCAGGTAGTTGAATTCGAGGAACGACAGCGACTGGTCGCGGTCCAGCCTCAGCTTGACGGAGTCGAAGCTCAG
>DATDJN010000427.1:0-6677 GCA_036520515.1 Rhizobiaceae bacterium | reverse complement strand
ATCTGGCCGATCGCGTCGACCACCGCGTCGAAGGTAAGCATGGTCGAGGCGTGCCGCGCCTTGTAGTCGCGCACCGGCTCGAGATATCTAAGGTCGGCAAAGCGCCCTTCCGGCGGCTGGCCGTTCTCTTTCAGCATCATGCGCATCGTCTCGCGCACGGCGCGAAGCTCCTCGGAGGAAGTTCCCACAACGTGCTCGGCCATGATCGAGGATGACGCCTGCCCCAGCGCGCAAGCTTTGACCACATGCGCGAAATCGGTGACGACGCCGTCCTGCATCTTCAGGTCGATGGTGACGGTCGAGCCGCAGAGCTTGGAGTGCGCCGTCGCCGTCGCGTCGGGCCGCTCGAGGCGGCCGATCCGCGCGATATTCCCGGCAAAGCCAAGGATTTTTGCATTGTAGACGTCGTCGATCATATCTTTTCCATTTCGCCGCAGTCCGGCGACCGGTCGATGCCGCTCGCGCATCTTCCTTTCGTACTCTTCGAACATATATAATGGTCGCACTCCGAAATCGACAAGGCGGCCGAAGTCGCCCGGAGCAAGACTTCGCAGCTATGGGCGTTTCCCATGAGAGGCTGTGATCCGTTCAACTCGTTCCTCCCTGGCGGGGAACTACGGGAGACACTCTGGTGGACGCCGTCATCAAGAAAATCATGCCGTCATCGGCTTATATGGACAAGCCGGTCACCCACCGGCCGACCGAAGCCGAGGTCGAGGCAGCCGTCGGCGTGCTGCTGCGCTGGACCGGCGACGATCCAACTCGCGAAGGCTTGATCGATACGCCGAAGCGCGTCGCCAAGGCGTATCGCGAAATGTTCAACGGCTACGACATGTGTCCGGCCGAGGAGCTTGGCCGTACCTTCGAGGAGGTCGCCGGCTATGACGACCTCGTCATCGTGCGCGACATCCAGTTCCATTCTCATTGCGAGCACCATATGGTGCCGATCATCGGCAAGGCGCATGTCGGCTATTTGCCCGACGGCAAGGTCGTTGGCCTGTCGAAGATCGCGCGCGTGGTCGACATCTTCGCGCACCGCCTGCAGACCCAGGAGGCTCTGACGGCGCAGATCGCTAGCGTCATTCAGGACGTGCTCAATCCCCGGGGCGTCGCCGTGATGATCGAAGCCGAGCATATGTGCATGGCCATGCGCGGCATTCGCAAGCAGGGCTCGACCACGTTGACCTCCACCTTCACCGGCACCTTCAAGGACAATCCGGAAGAGCAGGTTCGCTTCGTCACGATGGTGCGCGGCGGGTACCACGCAGGCTAAGCACAGCATTGCCCGTGCCGCGTCGACGCGGCATTCTCCGGACATTCACTCCCTGAAGAGCGGCTCCGTCCCAGGAGCCCGCGAGGTTTCACCTATGACCATCACATTTCCAAAGCCGTCGACCGACAAGAAGGAGCTTGAGGAAGGCGCGGTCTTCTCTCCCCGCTTCGACGCGGCCGGCCTCGTCACGGCGGTCGTCACCGACGCAAAGGACGGCATGCTGCTGATGGTCGCGCACATGAATGCGGAAGCGCTCGCCGCGACCATCGAGACCGGCGTCGCCCACTACTGGTCGCGCTCTCGCAGCAGCCTTTGGAAGAAGGGCGAGACCTCCGGCAATCTGCAGCAGGTCGTCGAGCTGCGCACGGATTGTGACCAGGACGCCATATGGTTGAAGGTCAAAGTGACAGGCCACGATGCAACTTGTCACACGGGAAGACGTTCTTGTTTTTATCGGACGGTGGGGCTGGTCGACGGCAAAGCTTCCCTTGTTGACGATGGCAGTCAGCCGCTGTTCGATGCGGAAAAGATATATCGAAGCGGCCAGGAGCCCGGTTCGTGAACCCTCCAGCTGGTAGCCGGCATACAGATTCACCATTTCGATACGGCGTTCCGATAGACTGGGCGCAAGACTAGGGAGATCGTGATGCTCGACTGGGCGTCATTCCGCAACAGGCCTGGTGTTCGGGAAGCCAACGGCCCGTCATCGTCAGGCGGTCTTGCCGATCTCCAAACCCCGAAAAAAGCCGGCATCTCGCTGGCGCTCGGCGGCGGTTGCGCGCGCGGCTGGGCGCATATCGGGGTGTTGCGCGCGCTCGACGACGCCGGCATCGAAGTCTCCATGATCGCCGGCACCTCGATCGGCGCGCTCGTCGGCGGCTGCTACCTCGCCGGCAAGCTGGACGAGCTCGAGGAATTTGCGCGCAGCCTGACCAAGCGTCGCATCTTCGGTCTGCTCGACTTCAACTTCGGGGGCAACGGCCTCTTCGGCGGCATGAAGCTCGACGCCAAGCTGCGGGAGCACGTAAACGGCAAGCGTTTCGAGGACCTGGAAAAACCGTTTGTCTGCGTCGCTGCAGAAATCCGCACCGGTCACGAAATCTGGCTGTCCAGCGGTTCGCTGATCACCGCCATGCGCGCTTCTTACGCGTTGCCCGGCGTTTTCGAGCCGGTCGCCGCCAACGGACGCGTGCTGGTAGACGGCGCCTTGGTCAATCCTGTTCCGGTCTCCGTGTGTCGCGCCTACGAGCAGCCGCTCGTCGTCGCCGTCAACCTGCACTACGACCTGTTCGGCCGCGCCGCCGTTATCAAGCACAGCGCGGGCGAGCTCATGGTCGAGCAGGACGCGACGCCCGCGGCCCGCTTCAACAGCGAGGCCCGCTCGAAGGAGGCGCGGATCGGCCTGACCGGCGTCATGGTCGAGGCGTTCAACATCATCCAGGATCGCATCTCCCGCGCGAGGCTGGCCGGCGATCCGCCTGACCTCTCCTTGCAGCCCAAGCTCGGTCATATCGGACTTACGGAATTCCACCGCGCCGACGAGGCGATCCGGGTCGGCTACGAGACTACCAGGGCTCACCTCGCCGACCTCAAGAGCCTGCAGACGGTCCTGGCCTAAATAGCCGGCGCCGCGTCTATGATGCGGAAATCGACCTTGCGATTGCCGTTCCAGTAGCTGCCGGACAGCGAACCGGCGACGTGGATTGTCTGGCCCCGCTTGGCGAATAGGAAGTCGCCGAGCACCGTGTCGGCCGCGCGGAAGGCGATGGCCTGGATGCGCGCCCCACCATCCGACCTTAGATCGGCTCGGACATGGTTCACGCCGACAAGCCGGGCATCCTCCAGCCGGTGCCGCGGGAGCACGAAGACCGGAGCGACATGCCCTGCCCCGAACGGCCCTGCTCTCTCCAACGTTTCCAGAAGGCTGATGGTCGCGCCCTCGGCCGCAAGTGCTGCGTCGATGTCGAGCACTTCCTCGTCCTGAAGGCGCAATACGTCTGCCGACGCGCGCTCCTCGAAGAAGGCGCGCAGCGCGCCGAGTTTTTCTCGCTCCACTGTAATGCCCGCGGCCATCGCGTGTCCGCCGCCCTTGACGATCAACCCTTGCGAGGCCGCCTCCCGCACCAGCCTGCCGAGATCGAAGCCGGTGACCGAGCGGCCCGAGCCGGTGCCCATGCCGTTCGGATTGAAGGCGATGGCGAAGGCCGGCCGACGCGCATGGTCCTTCAGCCGCGAGGCGAGCAGGCCGACGATCCCGGGATGCCAGTTCTGGCTGGCGGTGACGACTATGGCCGGGCCGGCCCCGCCGGCGAGTTCCGCGTCGGCTTCCGCGCGCGCCTCGGCCAGCATGCCTTGCTCCATCTGCTGTCGTTCCTGGTTCAGCCGGTCGAGCGTCGCCGCGATCTGGTCGGCCTCGACCGGATCGTCGGTCGCCAGCAGCCGGCTGCCGAGCGCTGCGTCGCCGATGCGCCCGCCGGCATTGATGCGCGGGCCGATCAGGAAGGAGAGGTGGAACGTGCTGATCGGCTCGCCGATGCGGGCCACCCGCGCCAGCGCCGCCAGTCCGGCGTTCTTCTGCTGGCGCGCGGCAAGAAGCCCCTTCACCACATAGGCGCGGTTCACGCCGGTAAGCGGCACCACATCGCAGACCGTGGCCAGCGCGACGAGGTCGAGCAGCGACAGCAGGTCCGGCTGCGGTGCGTCGGGCCGCTCGATGCGCATGAGCCGCGCCGTCTGCACCAGCGCCAGGAAGACGACGCCGGCGGCGCACAGATGCCCCTGCCCGGACAGGTCGTCCTCGCGGTTCGGATTGACCACGGCGACAGCCACCGGCAACGGCCCGCCGACCTGGTGGTGGTCGAGCACGACCACTTCCGCGCCGGCGCGCAGCGCCGCATCGACCGACGGCGCGCTGTTGGTGCCGCAGTCGACGGTGACGATCAGCGTCGCGCCACGGTTGACCAGTTCGCGCATCGCCTCCGGGTTCGGCCCGTAACCCTCGAAGATGCGGTCGGGAATGTAAATCTCGGCCTCGATGCCGTAGAACGCAAGGAAGCGCTTCAACAGCGCCGAGGATGCCGCGCCGTCGACGTCGTAGTCGCCGAAGATCGCGACCTTCTCGCGATTGCGGATCGCCCGCACCAGCCGCTGCGCCGCGCGGTCCATGTCGGTCAGCGAGGCCGGATCAGGCAGCATGCTCTTGATCGTCGGGTCGAGGAAGCGCTCCGTCTCCTCCGGCATGACGCCGCGCCCGGCGAGCACGCGCGCCACGATGTCGGGCACGCCGTGCGACTGAGCGATGGTCAGCGCGAACATCTCCTGGCGCTCGGTCAGCCGATGCTCCCAGCAGAGACCGGTCGCCGATCTCTTGACGCCGAGGAAGATTCGCTTGTCCGCCACTATGCTTTCCGCCCGCCAGTCACCGCGCGACGATAGGCGACGATCGGCACACCTGAAACCGGGAAAAGCGCATCTGCTGCCACAACTGACAGCAACATGTGAAAGTTATCCAGTTCAGCCGGCCCGCTCGATGCGGATTACCTGCGGCTTGGTCGTCAGGTGGCCGTCCTTGGTGATGCCGTCGGTCGCCTTGCGCACGGCGGCTTCGGTGGTCTCGTGCGTTACCAGGATGACGGTCTTCTGGTTCTCGGCCTCGGCCGAATGCTGGACGATCGATTCCAGCGAGATGTCGTTGTCGGCCATGCGCTTGGCGATCGCCGCGAAGACGCCGATCTTGTCGTGAACCGCGAGCCGGATGAAGTAGCCGCCGGCGTGGCTTCTCATCTGCGCCTTCTTGTAGGGCTTCAACTCCTTCGCGGGCCAGCCGAAAACCGGCCCGTGCTGGAACCCTGGCCGGCTTTTGGCGATGTCGGCGATGTCGCCGACGACGGCCGAGGCCGTAGCGTTGCCGCCAGCGCCAGGGCCGGAAAGAAGCAGTTCGCCGAGGATATCGGTCTCGATCGCCACGGCGTTGGTCACGCCATGCACCTGCGCGATGACACTGGCCGTGGGCACCATGGTCGGATGCACGCGCTGCTCGATGCCGCTCTCCGTGCGCTGGGCAACGCCGAGCAGCTTGATGCGATAGCCGAGCTCGGCCGCGGCGCGGATATCGGCCTGGCTGATGTTGGAGATGCCCTCCATGTAGATGTCATTGGCCGCGATCTTCGTGCCGAAGGCGAGCGCTGTCAGGATCGACAGCTTGTGCGCGGTGTCCTGGCCCTCGATGTCGAAGGTTGGGTCGGCCTCGGCATAGCCCAGCCGCTGCGCGTCCTTCAGGCAGGCGTCGAAGGACAGGCCTTCGGCCTCCATGCGGGTGAGGATGTAGTTGCAGGTGCCGTTGAGGATGCCGAAGACACGGCTGACCGAATTGCCGGCCATCGCCTCGCGCATGGTCTTGATGACGGGAATGCCCCCGGCCACTGCCGCCTCGTAGTTGAGCAACACGCCCCGCTTCTCGGCGATCTCGGCCAACGCTACGCCGTGCTTGGAAAGCAGCGCCTTGTTGGCGGTGACGACATGCCGGCCGGCCTCGAGCGCCGCTTTCACCGCGGCACGCGCCGGCCCCTCGTCACCGCCGATCAACTCGACGAAGACGTCGATCTCGGCGTTCTCGGCGAGCTTCACAGGATCAACGAACCACTTGGCCGAGGAAAGATCGACGCCGCGATCCTTGCTGGCGTCGCGCGCCGAAACGGCCGTGACTTCGATCGGCCGGCCGCACTGGCGAGTGAGTTCCGCGCCCTTCTCCGACAGGACGCGCGCGACCGACGCACCCACAGTGCCCAGCCCAGCAATTCCCACACGCAATGCTTCAGCCATCTGCCGAAAAGTCCTTCAAATCAAATGCTTGCCGAAAGAGCCTGAATCAGCGCCGCGTGGCAAGCGACACCACATTGTTCGGCTGTTTGGCCGAGGAGGCCAGGAAGCGCTTGATGTTGCGCGCCGCCTGGCGAATGCGGTGCTCGTTCTCCACGAAGGCAAGCCGCACATAGTCGTCACCATGCTCGCCGAAGCCGATCCCCGGCGCCACCGCCACGTCGGCATGCTCGATCAGCAACTTCGAGAATTCCAGCGAACCGAGCTGCTTGAACGGCTCCGGGATCGGCGCCCAGGCGAACATCGAGGCCGCCGGCGGCGGGATGTCCCATCCGGCGCGCCCGAAACTGTCGACCATCACGTCGCGGCGCTTGTGGTAGACTTCGCGCACCTCGGCGATATCGGCGCCGTCGCCGTTCAGCGCAGCGGTGGCCGCCACCTGGATCGGCGTGAACGCACCGTAGTCGAGATAGGACTTCACGCGGGTCAGCGCCGAGATCAGCCGCTCGTTGCCGACCGCAAACCCCATGCGCCAGCCGGGCATGGAGAAGGTCTTCGACATGGAGGTGAACTCGACCGTCACGTC
>DATDJN010000426.1:0-11622 GCA_036520515.1 Rhizobiaceae bacterium | reverse complement strand
GCAGCGACATCAGCCGCTCGGCTTCCGCCCCGGCGGCTTCCTCGTCGCCTTCCAGTATCGAGCGGATCAGCCCCACATGGTGTTCGGCGGCCTCGGCGAGCCCGGTATCGGCCTTGTAGCGAAACCAGAAACGACGGCTGTGCGTCCGCAACGGCGCCGCCACCCGTGCGGCGAATGGGTTTTCGGCCGCAAGCGCCTGCGCCTCGTCCAGCGCCTTGTCCGCCTCCAGGAACGCGATCACGTCGCCGGCCATGACTGCCTTCTGCATGCCGAGCGCGGCATCGTGGAATCGCGCCGCCGCGTCACGCGTGACAAACCGGGCGGCGGAACGGGCAAGCACGATCTCGACGCCGCGCCGGGCGTCGACGACGCGCGCCCAGTCGCCCGGATGAAGGGGGGCGATGGCGAGGCCGGAGCGAGGCCTCACCTCCAGCAGGCCCTCCCAGGCCAGCCGCTGGATGGCCTCGCGCACCGGCGTGCGGCCGAGGCCAAGCCGCGCGAGCAGCGTACCCTCGGTAGCGATGCTGCCGGGGGCCAGTTCCAGCGTCACGATCATGCGCTCCAGGAACCTGTAAGCCTTGGCCGCCGCGGGTTCGCTTGTTGATGTATCGGTTGAAGTGAGCAAGCGCGTCCTCTCTGATATATTTGCCGTCTATCACACGGCGACAGCCATTGACAGAAGCAGCCGCAGCAAGATATACTACTGATATATCAGATGGAGAAGAGCGATGTGGGCCGGCATATTCCCCGCGGTTACGACAAAATTCACCAGTGACGATCGGCTCGATCACGCCGAGATGGAGCGCTGCTTCGCGCTGCAGCTCGAGGCCGGCTGCGACGGCATCGTCGTCTGCGGCTCGCTCGGCGAGGGCCCGATGCTCAGCCATGACGAGAAGATCGAGGTGCTGAAAACCGCCCAGGGGGTCGCCGGCAACAAGCCCGTGATCCTGACCGTCAACGAGGCCGGCACGCGCGAGGCCGCGGCAATCGCCAAGCGCGCCGCCAAGGCGGGAGCCAGCGGACTGATGGTGGTGCCTTCGCCGATCTACCACACCAACCCTGACGAGACGGTCGCGGCGCTTTCGGCGGTGGCGGCGGCCGGCGACCTGCCTGTGATGATCTATTCCAACAAGGTCGCCTACCGGGTCGACGTGACCATCGCCGACATGGAGAAGCTGGCCAGGGACGAGCGCTTCGTCGCCATCAAGGAATCGTCCGACGACATCCGCCGCTCGACCGACATCATCAACCACTTCGGCGACCGCTTCGATCTGTTCACCGGCGTCGACAACCTCGCCTTCGAGGCGCTGTCGGTCGGCGCCATCGGCTGGGTGGCCGGCCTGGTCGTGGCCTTCCCGAAAGAGACGGTGGCGATCTACCAGCTGATGAAGCAGGGCCGGCGCGACGAGGCGCTGGCGATCTACCGCTGGTTCCGCCCGCTGCTCGACCTCGACGTGTCGACCTATCTCGTGCAGAACATCAAGCTGGTGGAGGTCATGGCCATCGGCACCAACGACCGCGTGCGCATGCCGCGCCAGCCGCTGTCCGGCGAGCGCCGCGCGATGGTGGAGAAGATCGTGAAGGACGCGATCGCCACGCGTCCGGAACTGCCGAAGCTTTCCGTAGCCAAGGCTGCGTAATCCGCGGTACGAGCGGCGCCATGACGTCGCAGACGGCCAATTCGCAGCAGATGCCCGACGTCGCCATCGTCGGCGCGGGCATCGTCGGCATCTGTGCGGCGGCCTATCTGGCCGAGGCCGGGTTTCGGGTCACCGTCTACGACCGGACCGGCGTCTGCGAGGAGACGAGTTCCGGCAACGCCTCGGCTTTCGCCTTCTCCGACGTGCTGCCGCTCGCCCACAAGGGCATGATGAGGAACCTGCCGCGCTGGCTGGCCGATCCGCTCGGCCCGCTCGCCATCCCTCCTTCCTATCTGCCGAGGCTCCTGCCCTGGCTGTGGCGCTTCTGGCGCGCCGGCTCCCCCAGACACTACGAAACAAGCCTCGCCGCGCAGGCGTCGATGATGAAGCTGGCCGAGCCGGAATGGATGGGGCTGCTCGACCGCTCCGGCACGAAGTACATGCTGCGCGAGGACGGCTCGCTGGAGTTCTATGAGAGCGAGGCGGAGTTCCAGTCGTCGTTGCCCGGCTGGGCGGCGCGCGACCGCTTCGGCATCGCCTACCGGCATGTCGCGGGCGAGGAGCTGGCAGCCCTCCAGCCCGGGCTGTCGAAGCGGTTCGTCAAGGCGACCTTCGTGCCGGGCTGGAAAACCTCGATCGACCCGAAACTCCTCGGCAAGGCGATCTGGGCCTATGCGGAGCGGCTCGGCGCGCGCTTCGTGCATGGCGAGGTGACGTCGGTCGCGGCGGACGGCGACGGCGCGATCCTGGATTTCGCGGATGGCGGGCGGGCGAGGGCGCCGCGCCTGCTGATCGCGGCCGGAGCATGGTCGCATCGGCTTGCCGCGCAGCTCGGCGACCCTATCCCGCTGGAGACGGAGCGCGGCTACAACACCACCCTGCCCGCCGATGCCTTCGACGTGAGGCGGCAGCTCATCTTTTCCGGCCACGGCTTCGTCATCACGCCGCTTGTCACCGGGCTGCGCATCGGCGGCGCGGTGGAACTCGGCGGCCTCGAACTGCCGCCCAACTATCGACGCTCCAAGGCGATGCTGGAGAAGGCAAAACGCTTCCTGCCCGGCCTGGAGACGGGAGGCGGCCGCGAATGGATGGGATATCGCCCCTCGCTGCCGGACTCGCTTCCGGCGATCGGCCGCTCTAGGACCGCCGCCAACGTGTATTATGCCTTCGGCCATGGACATCTCGGCAAGACCCAGGCCGCCGGCACCGCCCGCCTGGTCCGCGATCTGGTTTGCGGCCAAGTTCCGGCGCTCGACCTTGCGCCCTTCAGCCCACAGCGTTTCTAGGAACACGTTAAAGATGGCCAGACACACCTTCACCTGCATCGACGGCCACACCTGCGGCAATCCGGTGCGGCTGGTCGCCGGCGGCGGGCCGCTGCTGCACGGCTCCTCGATGATGGAGCGGCGCGCGCATTTCCTGGCGGAATACGACTGGATCCGCACCGGGCTGATGTTCGAGCCGCGCGGGCATGACGTGATGTCGGGGTCGATCCTCTACCCGCCGACGCGAGAGGACTGCGACATCGCCATCCTTTTCATCGAGACGTCGGGCTGCCTGCCCATGTGCGGCCACGGCACGATCGGCACGGTGACGATGGCGATCGAGAACGGGCTGGTGAAGCCGAAGACGCCGGGCGTGCTGCGCCTCGACACGCCGGCCGGGCTGGTGATCGCCGAATACCGGCAGGAGGGAGAGTATGTCGAGGAAGTGCGCATCACCAACGTGCCCTCCTTCCTCCATGCCGAGGGACTGACGGTCGATTGTCCCGACCTCGGCGAGATCAGGGTGGACGTGGCCTATGGCGGCAATTTCTACGCCATCGTCGAACGCCAGGAGAACTACACCGACATGGCCGACTATACCGCCGGCCAGCTGCTCGCCTGGAGCCCGGTTGTGCGCCGGCGGCTGAACGAGAAATACACGTTCGAGCACCCGGAAAACCCCGGCATCAACCGGCTGAGCCACATTTTGTGGACCGGCAAGCCGGTCCATCCCGAGGCCGATGCGCGCAACGCCGTGTTCTACGGCGACAAGGCGATCGACCGCAGCCCCTGCGGCACCGGCACCTCGGCACGCATGGCGCAGCTGCACGCCAAGGGCCGGTTGCAAGAGGGCGAAGCCTTCGTCCACGAGTCGATCATCGGCTCGCTGTTCAAGGGCCGGGTCGAGAAGGAGGTGAGCGTCGCCAACAAGCCGGCGATCGTTCCCTCGATCGGCGGATGGGCCCGCCAGACAGGCCTGAACACCATCTTCATCGATGACCGCGACCCCTTCGCGCATGGCTTCGTGGTGAAGTAGAAGAAGATCCGAACGACTTCTTCGCGTCACCGGCGACTGCGGGCCGACGCGCAACAAATTTCTTGAATCCGGCCTATTCACCGCACGATCTTCGATTTACACGCTTGCACGGCGCCGATTCCTCAAGGACATTGCGTTGTGCCAATGTTAGCTTTCGCGATGGTCCAGGGGGCGGCAGCGGGGAATTCAACGCAGCGACCAAGCTTGCCGCTACGGCATGTTGCATCGCGAAAAATTGACGTTGCAATCCGGGGTCAAAACGATAGGACTAAATGCAAGAACAAAGGAATGCGCCTACTGGCGACATTCTAGGGGAGCCGCGTACAAATGGAATATTTTGTCCAGCAGCTTGTTAACGGGCTGACGCTGGGATCAATCTACGGGCTGATCGCGATCGGCTACACGATGGTCTACGGCATCATCGGTATGATCAATTTCGCCCATGGCGACATCTTCATGATCGGCGCCTTCGTCGCCCTGATCGTCTTCCTTTTCCTGATGACCATCTTCGCGTCGATCAACGTGGTGCTCTTCCTGTTGATCATGATGATCGTCGCGATGCTGATGACCAGCCTCTACAACTGGACGATCGAGAAGGTCGCCTACCGCCCCTTGCGCGGCTCCTTCCGCCTGGCTCCGCTGATCACTGCCATCGGCATGTCGATCGCGCTGTCGAACTTCGTGCAGGTCACGCAGGGCCCGCGCAACAAGCCGATCCCGCCGATGATCACGACCGTCTACAACGTCTTCGGCATCTCGATATCTGCCAAGCAGATCGTCATCGTGGTGGTCACCGCGGTGCTGCTGACGATCTTCTGGTACCTGGTCAACAAGACCTCGCTGGGCAGAGCGCAGAGAGCCTGCGAGCAGGACCGCAAGATGGCGGCGCTGCTCGGCATCGACGTCGACCGCACCATCTCGATTACCTTCATCATGGGCGCCTCGCTCGCCGCCGTCGCCGGCACGCTCTACCTCATGTATTACGGCGTCGTCTCCTTCTCGGACGGCTTCGTGCCCGGCGTGAAGGCCTTCACCGCCGCCGTGCTCGGCGGCATCGGCTCGCTGCCCGGCGCGGTGCTGGGAGGCCTGCTCATCGGCTTCATCGAAGGCATGTGGTCGGCCTATTTCTCGATCGACTACAAGGATGTCGCCGCCTTCTCGATCCTGGCCATCGTGCTGATCTTCCTGCCTTCCGGCATCCTCGGCCGGCCAGAAGTCGAAAAGGTCTGACCGATGACAGCCATTTCCCTGGACCGGGTTGAAAACACGAGTCTTTTCCAGCGCGCGATACGGGAGGCGCTCTATGCCGGCGTCATCGCCTTCGGCCTGTTCTTCCTGCTGATCGGCGTCAAGACCGACCAGAACATCCGTAATGAACTGATCCTTGTTCCGCGCTGGAGCCTGCTCGCCATCGTGGTCGCCCTGGTGATGGCCGGGCGCTTCCTGACGGTCGCCTACCTGCAGCCCTATATCGCCGCGCGCAAGGCCGGGAAGGCGAAGGTCGCGCCGGTCGCCGAGACCGAAAAGTCCCTCTTCTGGAGGCATTGGACGAAGATCGCGATCGGCGCGCTGATCCTTTATCCGGTGGCCATCGTGCTCCTGGTCGGCTTCCAGGGATCGCTGAAATGGGTCGACAATTTCGGCATCCAGATCCTCATCTACGTGATGCTGGCCTGGGGCCTGAACATCGTGGTCGGGCTGGCCGGCCTCCTCGACCTCGGCTATGTCGCCTTCTATGCGGTGGGCGCCTATTCCTACGCGCTGCTCGCCAGCGAATTCGGCCTTTCCTTCTGGATCCTGCTGCCGGCCGCCGGCCTCATGGCCGCCTTCTGGGGCGTCATCCTCGGCTTCCCCGTGCTGCGCCTGCGCGGCGACTATCTCGCCATCGTGACGCTCGCCTTCGGCGAGATCATCCGCCTGGTGCTGATCAACTGGCGCGAGGTCACCAACGGCACGACGGGCATTTCCGGCATCCCGAAGGTTACGTTCTTCGGCCTCTTCGACTTCGACGTCTCGTCGCCCTACTACATCGCCAAGGTGCTGGGCATCGCCCAGTCGGGGGCCTACTACAAGATCTTCCTCTACTACCTCATCCTGGCGCTGGCGCTGCTGACGGCCTTCGTGACGATCAGGCTGCGCCGCATGCCGGTCGGCCGTGCATGGGAAGCGCTGCGCGAGGACGAGATCGCCTGCCGCTCCCTCGGCATCAACACGACGAACACGAAGCTGACCGCCTTCGCGATCGGCGCCATGTTCGGCGGCTTCGCCGGCGCCTTCTTCGCCGCCCGCCAGGGCTTCGTCAGCCCCGAGTCCTTCGTCTTCCTGGAATCGGCCATCATCCTCGCCATCGTGGTCCTGGGCGGCATGGGCTCGCTCACCGGCATCGCCGTCGCGGCGCTGGTGATGATCGGCGGCACCGAGATCCTGCGCGAGCTGCATTTCCTCAAGGCCATCTTCGGCGACGGCTTCACGCCGGAGCTCTACCGCATGCTTCTCTTCGGCATGGCCATGGTCATCGTCATGATCTGGAAGCCGCGCGGCTTCGTCGGCAGCCGCGAGCCCACCGCCTTCCTACGCGAGCGCAAGGCCGTCTCTGCGTCCTTCACCAAGGAAGGGCACGGCTGATGGACGCTGCTTCGCCCATGTCGCTCCCCATCCTCAAGGTCGAGCACCTGTCGATGAAGTTCGGCGGCCTCGTCGCCATCGGCGACCTGTCCTTCGAGGCGAGACGCGGCGAGATCACCGCGCTTATCGGCCCGAACGGCGCCGGAAAGACCACCGTGTTCAACTGCATCACCGGCTTCTACAAGCCGTCCGAGGGCATGATCACGCTGACCAGCCGCGAGGGCAATCAGTACCTGCTCGAGCGGCTGCCCGACTTCCAGATCCCGGCCAAGGCCAAGGTCGCGCGTACCTTCCAGAACATCCGCCTCTTCTCCGGCATGACGGTGCTCGAGAACCTGCTGGTCGCCCAGCACAACAGGCTGATGCAGGCGTCGGGCTACACCCTGCTCGGCCTCTTCGGATTCAGCGGCTATCGCAGGGCCTCGGCGGAATCGATCGAGCTGGCCAAGCACTGGCTGGAAAAGGCGGAGCTCATGGATCGCGCCGACGATCCGGCGGGCGACCTGCCCTACGGCGCCCAGCGCCGACTGGAGATCGCGCGCGCCATGTGCACGGGCCCGGAACTGCTTTGCCTCGACGAGCCGGCGGCCGGCCTCAATCCGAGGGAGTCGCTGGCGCTGAACGCGCTGCTCAACGACATCAAGTCGACCGGTACGTCGATCCTCCTGATCGAGCACGACATGTCGGTGGTGATGCAGATCTCCGACCATGTCGTGGTGCTGGAATATGGCCGCAAGATCTCCGACGGCAACCCGGCATCGGTGAAGAGCGACCCGCGCGTCATCGCAGCCTATCTCGGCGTCGACGACACCGAGGTCACCGAGGTGCTGGCCGAGGTCGGCGACGAGCAGGTGATCGAGGAGCTCGACGCGGAGCCGGATCGCGCGCACGGGCCGGCAGACTCCGCCTCGATGATGGCCGGGCCGGTCTCCGACACGGTCGGCCACAGCGACGAGCGGGGCGAGACCGTCAAGGTTTCACGCGGCGCCTCCAAGGCCGAGCAGTACGATCATCGCATGGCAGCGCTTTCCAACGCGCTCGCCGCGCCGAAAGGCGGAACACCGGACAAGCTCGCCCTCATCAAGGGCATCGGGCCGGTGAACGAGAAGAAACTGAACGATCACGGCATTTTCCATTTCGAGCAGATCGCGGCCTGGACCGACGCCGACGTGAAGGCCGCCGAGGCCTATCTCGAATTCGACGGACGCATCGCGCGCGAGGACTGGATCGGCCAGGCGAAGGCGCTTGCCGCCCGGAGCGGAGGCGAACACTGATGGCTGCCAAGCCCCTTCTCCAGGTCGAAGGCGTCGAGACCTACTACGGCAACATCCGCGCGCTGAACGGCGTCTCGATCGGCGTCGACGAGGGCGAGATCGTAGCGCTGATCGGCGCCAACGGCGCCGGCAAGTCGACGCTGATGATGACCATCTTCGGCACGCCGCGGGCACGCACCGGCACCATCACCTTCGCGGGCACCGACATCACCAACCTGCCGACGCACGAGATCGCGCGCATGCGCATCGCGCAGTCGCCCGAGGGACGGCGCATCTTCCCGCGCATGACGGTGATGGAAAACCTGCAGATGGGGGCCAGCCTCGACAAGGAGAAATATTTCGACGAGGACGTCGAGAAGGTCTTCCACCTTTTTCCGCGGCTCAAGGAGCGCATCGGCCAGCGCGGCGGCACGCTGTCGGGCGGCGAGCAGCAGATGCTTTCCATCGGCCGCGCGCTGATGGCGCGTCCCAAGCTGCTGCTCCTGGACGAGCCCTCGCTCGGCCTGGCGCCGCTTATCGTCAAGCAGATCTTCGACGCCGTGCGCGAATTGAACCGCAGCCAGGGGCTGACGGTGTTCCTGGTCGAGCAGAACGCCTTCGGCGCGCTGAAGCTCGCCAACCGCGGCTACGTGCTGGTCAACGGCAACGTCACGATGAGCGGCACCGGCCAGGAGCTGCTGGCCAATCCGGAAGTGCGCGCCGCCTATCTCGAAGGCGGAAGGCACTAGGAGGACGACAATGCAGGGCATTCTCTACGAAGAAGCGTCGATCTGGCAGTTCTTCTTCATCACCTGCCTGCTCGGCGGCGGCGCCGCGTGGATGACCGGCCGCGCCTGCGCCCAGACATGGCGGCCGCTGTCCAGCCTCATCGTCTTCCTGCTGCTCCTCGGCATCGCCGTGCGTTTCATCCACCACGCACTCTTCAACGGCACGATGTTCGCCGCGCAATACTATCTGGTCGACACGGTCATCCTGCTGCTCATCGGCATTACCGGCTACCAGTACACGCGCACCAAGCAAATGGTGACACAGTATCACTGGCTATACGAGCGCGCCTCGCTGCTTAGCTGGAAGTCGAAGGCGGGACGTTAAAGCAACCCGCCCGAAACGGCGTGACAAGCGCCGGAAAATGGGCAAAGTAAGCTTTCTGCGATTGGGTGGGCATCGCATGAAAGTTTTCATCCACGCCCACTCGGTATAATGGGAGTCATCAATGAAGAAGTCTCTATTGTCCGCAGTTGCCCTGTCCGCCGTGATGGCGTTCAGCAGCAGCGCGTGGGCTGAGGTCGTCGTCGCTGTCGCGGGCCCGATCACCGGCCCGAACGCCGCGTTCGGCGCACAGCTCCAGAAGGGCGCCGAGCAGGCTGCTGCCGACATCAACGCGGCTGGCGGCATGAACGGCGAGCAGATTCGCATCGTGATCGGCGACGACGTCTCCGATCCCAAGCAGGGCATCTCCGTCGCCAACAAGTTCGTCGCCGACGGCGTCAAGTTCGTCGTCGGCCATTTCAACTCGGGCGTCTCGATCCCGGCGTCGGAAGTGTACGCCGAGAACGGCATCCTCGAGATCACGCCTGCCGCGACCAACCCGGTCTTCACCGAGCGCGGCCTCTGGAACGTGTTCCGCACCTGCGGCCGCGACGACCAGCAGGGCGGCATCGCGGGCGCGTATCTGGCCGACAAGTTCAAGGACGCCAAGATCGCGGTCGTGCACGACAAGACCCCGTATGGCCAGGGCCTGGCCGACGAGACCAAGAAGGCGATGAACGCCGCCGGCGTGACGGAAGTCATGTATGAAGGCGTGAACGTCGGCGACAAGGACTTCTCCGCCCTCATCGCCAAGATGAAGGAAGCCGGCGTCTCGATCATCTACTGGGGCGGCCTGCACACCGAAGCCGGCCTGATCATCCGCCAGGCTGCCGACCAGGGCCTGAAGGCGACGCTCGTCTCGGGCGACGGCATCGTGTCGAACGAACTCGCCGCGATCGCCGGCGACGCCGTCGAAGGCACGCTCAACACCTTCGGCCCGGACCCGCGCCTGAACCCGAACAACAAGGAACTCGTCGAGAAGTTCCGCGCTGCCGGCTTCGAGCCGGAAGCCTACACGCTCTACTCCTACGCTGCCCTGCAGACGCTGGCGGCCGCTGCGAACGAGGCGAAGACGCTCGACCCGCAGACCATCGCCACGACCATGAAGGCCGGCAAGTACCCGACCGCGCTCGGCGAGATGTCCTTCGACGAGAAGGGCGATCCCAAGCTGCCGGGCTACGTCATGTATGAGTGGAAGAAGGGCGACGACGGCAAGTTCACCTACGTGCCGCAATAAGCTCTCGGCTCACCGTTTAAGGGCGCCCGGCGGGAAACCGCCGGGCGTTTTCTTTTGCGGCATGCGCGTCTCCGCGGCAGACAGCCACGGGCTGGACGGATTCAATCGGCGCGGACCGGAATCTGTTTGCACTGCAGCATTTTCCCGGTATTCATGAACCGACTTTCGTCCTCTTTGTGCGCCCGGAGCCATTCGTGCCCATCACAAAAATCCTCGTCGCCAACCGCTCCGAAATCGCCATCCGGGTCTTCCGCGCCGCCAACGAGCTGGGGCTGAAGACGGTCGCCATCTGGGCGGAGGAGGACAAATATTCGCTGCACCGCTTCAAGGCCGACGAGAGCTACCAGGTCGGGCGCGGCCCGCATCTCGACCGCGACATGGGCCCTATCGAGAGCTACCTCTCGATCGAGGAGGTGATCCGCGTCGCAAAACTGTCGGGCGCCGACGCCATCCACCCCGGCTACGGCCTGCTGTCGGAAAGCCCGGAATTCGCCGAGGCCTGCGCCGCCGCCGGCATCACCTTCATCGGGCCCAAGCCGGAGACCATGCGCAGCCTCGGCAACAAGGTGGCGGCGCGCAACCTCGCGATCCGTGTCGGCGTGCCGGTGATCCCCGCGACCGACCCGCTGCCCGACGACATGGAGGCGGTGAAGAAGCTGGCGGCGCAAGTCGGCTACCCGGTGATGCTGAAGGCCTCGTGGGGCGGCGGCGGCCGCGGCATGCGCGCCATCCGCAGCGAGGCCGACCTCGCGCGCGAGGTGACCGAAGGCAAGCGCGAGGCAAAGGCGGCTTTCGGCAAGGACGAGGTCTATCTCGAGAAACTGATCGAGCGCGCCCGCCACGTCGAGGTGCAGATCCTCGGCGACACCCACGGCAACGCCGTGCATCTCTTCGAGCGCGACTGCTCGATCCAGCGCCGCAACCAGAAGGTCGTGGAGCGTGCGCCTGCCCCCTATCTCAGCCAGGAGTTGCGCGACGAACTCTGCGGCCATGCGCTGAAGATCGCCAGGGACACGCGCTATATCGGCGCCGGCACCGTCGAGTTCCTGCAGGACGCCGATACCGGCAAGTTCTACTTCATCGAGGTCAACCCGCGCATCCAGGTCGAGCACACGGTGACCGAGCAGGTGACCGGCATCGACATCGTCAAGGCGCAGATCCATATCCTCGACGGCTTCGCCATCGGCACGCCGGAGTCGGGCGTGCCGGCGCAGGAGGACATCCGCCTCAACGGCCATGCCCTGCAGGCGCGCATCACCACGGAAGACCCCGAGCAGAACTTCATCCCGGATTACGGCCGCATCACCGCCTATCGCGGCGCCACCGGCTTCGGCATCCGCCTCGACGGCGGCACCGCCTATTCGGGCGCGGTGATCACGCGCTTCTACGATCCGCTGCTGGAGAAGGTGACCGCCTGGGCGCCGACGCCGCTCGAGGCGATCCAGCGCATGAACCG
>DATDJN010000425.1:0-8192 GCA_036520515.1 Rhizobiaceae bacterium | reverse complement strand
ACGGTCGATTCAGCCGACATCGGCGACATAGAACGCAGCTTCTTCAGCTCGGCTTCCGCCTTCTCGCGGGCCTCCTTGGAGAGCTTCGTCTTCTTGATGCGCGCCTCGATCTCGGCGGCCTCGTCGCGGCCGTCCTCGCCCTCGCCGAGCTCCTTCTGGATCGCCTTCATCTGCTCGTTGAGGTAGTATTCGCGCTGGGTCTTCTCCATCTGGCGCTTGACGCGCGAGCGGATGCGCTTCTCCACCTGGAGAACGGAGATTTCGGCCTCCATGAAGCCCATGGCCTTCTCGAGCCGCTCCTTGACCGAGAGCGTGCTCAGCATCTCCTGCTTCTCGGGGATCTTGATCGCGAGATGCGAGGCAACGGTATCGGCGAGCTTCGAATAGTCGTCGATCTGGCTGGCCGCACCGACCACCTCGGGGGATATCTTCTTGTTCAGCTTCACGTAGTTCTCGAAGTCGGAAACCACCGAGCGGGCAAGCGCCTCTGTCTCGATCTCTTCCTCTTCCGGCTCGTGCAGCACCGTCGCGCGGGCCTCATGGAAGTCCTCGCGGTCGGTAAAGGAAACGATCCTGGCGCGCGCCGTGCCTTCGACAAGCACCTTCACGGTGCCATCGGGGAGCTTGAGCAACTGCAGGACGTTGGCGAGCGTGCCGACATCGTAGATGCCGTCCGCTGCCGGGTCGTCCTCGGCGGCGTTCATCTGCGTCGCCAGCATGATCTGCTTTTCGGCGCCCATCACCTCTTCCAGCGCCTTGATCGACTTCTCGCGCCCTACGAAGAGCGGGACGATCATGTGCGGGAAAACCACGATGTCGCGCAGCGGGAGGACTGCAAAGACGCCGTCGCCGGGAGTCCGGGATATCTTGGCCATAGCCTTACCTTTCTGTCGCGGCCGCCTTTGGCCGACCGCGAATCTCATATTAGCGACCGCGAACCGTCTCGCCTACCACGCTATCATCATATGTGGATTGCAGCACGAGATTAAGCCGGGCCCTTACCGTCGTTAATTGGTTAGAAGGGCGGCAAAGATCAAGGGCGCTCCCCAACTCGTCCAGGCGCCGTGCGCCAAGCGCATAGCTCCCGGCAGTCACGGCTTTCGCGCGCGGGGACGCCGACACGGAAGCCGAGAACGCATTCTTAGGAAAGAATGTGCTCAATCAATGGCATGGCAAAGACCGGCCCATTGCGCCGTGCTTCCCGGAGTATCTGTCGCATGACCATGGGTTATCGTCATGTCGGTTGACCGCCGCAGCCTGCTGACCGGCGGCGCCCTGCTGGCGCTGGCGGCAACCGGTCCCGTCGACGCCGCCTCGGCTGCCCCAAAGCCCGCCGGGCATGCCCTCAAGGACGTCGCCGTCTATGTGCCCGGCTATTTTCCCGAGAGCGCCTATGCCAACGGCAAGCCGCTCGCCGAGAACCGCCGCTTCAACCGGGCGATCAAGGACCAGCCGGTCCACAAGATGCTGACGCGCGTCGGCTTCGACGGCTCGCTGCGCCAGACGCTGCTGCCGGTCGCCGCGCATGACGTGGAAGTGGCGCCCGACCGCTCGATCGGCGTGCTCTGCTCGATGGACGGGGAGCAGCACACGGCTTTCGATCCCGAAACGCTGGAGTTGGCGGCCATCGGCCCCTCGCTCGGAGATGGCTGGCACGGCGGCGGCCATGCCGTCTATCTCGACGGCGGCAGGACGGTGATCCTGTCCGAACGCGCGCCGTCGACGCCTTATGAGGGCAGCTTTGAAAAACACTACGGCCGCCTGACCATCCGCGACCCGAAGACGCTGAAGATCGCCGAGACCTATTCGACGCACGGCATCGATCCTCACGACATAAGGCTGACGGCCGACGGCAAATATATCGTGGCGGCAAACTACGGCTCGACCGTCTCGGCCAGGACCGGAAAATTCACGCTTCCGCGCAGCGTGGTGCAGGCCTCGATAACGGTGATCGAGGTGTCGAGCGGCAAGCTGGTCGACAAGCGCATCACCGGCCGAAGCGACACGGAGCTGCGCCACCTCGCCGCCGGTCGGCTCGACCGCATCTTCGCGATCCAGGGGCGCTACGGCAGCGACCACGACCATTCGAAGCAACTCAGGGGCGAAAACGTCGCCTATGAGAGCGACATCACCACCGATCCCGGCTACAACTACATGCCGGCGGCGACGCTGAAATACGACGCCCGGCGCAATCGCCTGACAAAAATGGGCGACGTGAAATCCACGAAGCTGATGCGGCACGGCCTGTCGATCCGGTACGACGACAGGCACGACGAGGCGATCGCCACCTATCCGACCACGCATCATGTCATCGTGTTCGACGGCGCGACGGGCGCGGTCTCCAACGTCCTGGACACCAGCAGCGTCGGGCTGCGCTATCCGGCCGGCGTGACCTTCCTGCCGGACGGAAAACACTATGCCGTCACCGGCCACTGGGAGAACATGTTCGTGTTCGAGCGCGGCACGCACCGGCTGGTGCGTGAGCTCTGCCTCTACCCGGTGTTCTTCGGCCACAGCCACATCACGGCGGCCTAGAACGGCAAGCCGGGGCGCCATCCGGGACCGGCGACCCTCCAGCGGGTGCGCAGTTCGCGGATGAACGGCGCCACGAACGAACGATCGTTGAAGCGCCGCGCGTAGGTTTCCCTGATGTCGTCGTGCCACCATATGTTCAATGCACAGTCGCACTGGCGGGGGTCATGCCAATCGCCCGTCGGTCCGACGACGCGTATATCGCAGCCCGATATATGCGCCTCACGCAGGACGTTGCTGTAGTGGTCGTAGGAATAGAGTGTCCTCGTCCTGCGCAGGACGTCCCCCAGGGCCGCCATGTCCGGCGTGATGGTTTCGAGAGGCACCGCGTCGACACCGTCAGGCAGCGGGAAACGCTCGGCGAGCTTGCGCCCCTTGTGGGTGAAGCTGCAATCCAGCGTCCTGGGAACGGCCGGGTCAGGATAGATGCGGGTGGGATCGATCAGCCCCGTCCAAAGCACGCGTCGGTTGTCGAGCGGAGCACGGACGGCCTGGCTGGCGATTTCCAGTTTGGCGGGATCGTAGACGAAGACCATCTCATCGTCGGCATAGGTCTTGTCGCCGCCCAAAAGCCCGGGGTCGTTCAGAACCCAGCGCACGACGCGCCTTGCCCCGAGCGGATTGCCCGTAACCACCTCCGGGTAGACGACGATGCTGTCGTCCACCGGCCCCGACCACAGGGGCGCGTTCCAGTTCTCCGGGTTTGCCTCGCCCTCGGCAATCATTGCGCTGGGGTAACCGCAACTGTTCAGATGGTGGCACAGCCGGTAGAGCGCGCGAACGCCTGAACTGCGATGGGTGTAGCCGGGAGCCCAGATGAGGAAGGTTTCCACGGGCCGTCGCCAGAAAAGCCACTTCATGCGCGCCTTCGATACGATGGAAAGAAGTTGGGGTCTCCTGCCGACGACGCGCAGAGTTCGGCATAACGCGCGCGGTCGTTGACGATGCGTAGCAGGTAAACGGGCAGGAAATCGTTCGCCCACCGTTCCTTGAAAACACGCAGCCCGTCCGTTGCGCCGGCAGGCAGGCCACCGGTCATCAGGCGCAAGCCATTCTGCCTGGCAAAATCCTGCAGGCCATGCATCAGCAGGTAGGATGCATTCCACCGAAGGCCAGCCTCCGACGAAGGCATGTGGAGTATCTGGAGGACATCCCCGAAAACGACGCCACATGCCATGGCGCCTGTTCCGTCGTCATCGGCGACGCGGAAAAAGACGCTGTCCGCCAGTCGCGCAAGAACCTCGAAATGCGCGGCGTCGTGGTCGAAGAAGCCGCCGGCCAGGTCATGGCGCAGCTTCACCGCTTCGTAAAGGCCGACGATCGCCAGCCGCTCCGTCACGTCGGCAACCACGTCGAACGAGGCCGCCTCTTCGCAGCGGGCCAACCGCTTTCGTGCCCTGCGCGACAGTTCGGGCGTCGGCAGCGAGGGGTCGTAGACGTAATGCTGCTTCAGCAGGACAGCGTCGGGGCCCTCGACCTCCGGACGATAGCCGGGCTGGGTGACCACGCCAAGCGTAACCAGGTGCCTAAAACCCGTGTAAAGAGCCTCGATGTCCGCTTTGCCGTCGATCCACAGATAGGGCCACGGACCCACGCCATCGAACCGGTCGGTAGCCGGGATCGAACGCCGGAAGACCGGGATGGCCCCCGTCGCATCCACCTCCACCTCGCCGATCTTGCGCAGCGAGGCAGCATAAGGGACGGTGTTGAACGGGCACGGGTGAACCGCAGTCCTCACGTACCGGCCATCCCTCGGGGATCACACGCCGCGATGAGGGCGCCTCGGGGCTGAAGATATTTTACTTCCGGCGACATTCTCAAGGCACGGCTGCGGACTCGGCATAGCTCCATACAAACGCGACAAGCTATTTGCCAAGACGCACGGGAACTTTTCGCAGGGTTAGCCCTGATTATTTCCATATGCGCCGAAAAACGAAACGGCGCCCGGAGGCGCCGTTTGCAAAGCTCGCCGCGGAGAAAGCTCAGGCGCTGATGTTGCCCTTCTTTTCCTTGGCTTCCGTGTAGATGTAGAGAGGGCGCGCGTTGCCCGACACGACTTCCTCGGAAATCACCACTTCCTGCACGCCTTCCAGCGCCGGAAGCTCGAACATCGTGTCGAGCAGGATGGATTCCATGATCGAGCGCAGGCCGCGTGCGCCGGTCTTGCGCTCGATGGCGCGCTTGGCGATCGCCGACAGCGCGTTCTCGTGGAAGGTCAGTTCGACATTCTCCATCTCGAACAGGCGCTGATACTGCTTCACCAGCGCGTTTTTCGGCTCGGTCAGGATCTGGATGAGCGCTGCCTCGTCGAGGTCCTCCAGCGTCGCCAGCACCGGCAGGCGGCCGACGAATTCGGGGATCAGGCCGAATTTCAAGAGGTCCTCGGGCTCGACAAGGCGGAACACCTCGCCGCTGCGACGGTCTTCCGGCGAAGCAACGGTGGCAGCAAAGCCGATCGAGGTCTTGCGGCCGCGGTCGGAAATGATCTTGTCGAGACCGGCGAAGGCTCCGCCGCAGATGAACAGGATGTTGGCGGTATCGACCTGCAGGAACTCCTGCTGGGGGTGCTTCCTGCCGCCCTGCGGGGGCACGGAGGCGACCGTGCCTTCCATGATCTTCAGAAGCGCCTGCTGCACGCCCTCGCCGCTGACGTCGCGGGTGATCGACGGATTGTCGGACTTGCGCGAAATCTTGTCGATCTCGTCGATGTAGACGATGCCGCGCTGCGCACGCTCGACGTTGTAGTCGGCCGACTGGAGCAGCTTGAGGATGATGTTCTCGACGTCCTCGCCGACGTAGCCGGCTTCGGTCAGCGTCGTGGCGTCGGCCATGGTGAAGGGCACGTCGATGATGCGCGCAAGCGTCTGCGCGAGCAGCGTCTTGCCGCAGCCGGTCGGGCCGATCAGCAGGATGTTCGACTTCGCCAGCTCGACATCGTTGTTCTTGCCGGCATGCGCGAGGCGCTTGTAATGGTTGTGCACGGCCACCGACAGCACCCGCTTGGCGTAGGGCTGGCCGATCACGTAGTCGTCGAGGACCTTCAATATCTCCTGCGGTGTCGGCACGCCTTCGCGCGACTTCACCATCGAGGTCTTGTTCTCCTCGCGGATGATGTCCATGCAGAGCTCGACGCATTCGTCGCAGATGAAGACCGTGGGACCGGCGATCAGCTTGCGCACTTCATGCTGGCTTTTGCCGCAGAACGAGCAGTAGAGCGTGTTCTTGGAGTCGCCGCCGCTGCTGTTGCCGACCTTGCTCATTGTGTCCTGGTCCTTTCCGTGACGCCGTCCGATGTGGCGTGGCGACGCCCTTCATGCGATATATGGCGGATGCCCCGCCTTTGCCAGTTTGCCGGCAGTCTGGCCAAATTCACGTTCCCCGACCGCACGAAACATACCCACAGGGACGTCGCGATGATTCGCGACTGCCCACCCAAAAGCTAAGCCGCCGAAAATCAATTTAGGCTTAACGTAGGCGGCGGCGCCAGTCGAGGAAACAGTTATTTGTGTCCGAAATGCCGCAGCGCACGTCAAAAATGCCTCATGCGCAGGCGGTTTCCCCGGCGCCGCCGGTGCGGCGGCGATTTACGCCGTCGCGGCAGCCTCCATGGCTTCGCGCGAGGTGATGACCTTATCGATCAGGCCGAATTCGAGCGCCTGGTCGACGGTCATGAAGCGATCGCGCTCCATGGCGTTGTGGATGGTGTCGTAATCCTGGCCGGTGTGCTTGACGTAGATCTCGTTCAGCCGGCGCTTCAGCGCTTCGGTCCACTGCGCGTGGATCATGATGTCGGTCGCCTGGCCCTGATAGCCGCCCGACGGCTGGTGCACCATGATCGAGGCGTTGGGGGTGCAGAAGCGCATGCCCTTGGCGCCTGCCGTCAGGAGCAGCGATCCGGCCGACATGGCCTGGCCGACGCAGAGCGTGGCGACCGGCGGCTTGATGAACTGCATGGTGTCGTACATCGCAAGCCCGCTGGTGACGACGCCACCAGGCGAGTTGATGTACATGTTGATTTCCTTCTTCGGGTTCTCGGCCTCGAGGAAGAGGAGCTGCGCGCAGACGAGCGACGCCATGCCGTCCTCGATCGGGCCGGTGATGAAGATGATGCGCTCCTTCAGAAGGCGCGAGAAGATGTCGTAGGCGCGCTCGCCGCGATTGGTCTGCTCGACCACCATCGGCACGAGATTCATGTAGTGTTCGACGGGGTCTCTCATCATGGTCCCTTTGGATTGGCCTTCAGGCTGCGATCCAGCCGCCGGATTTGGGCAGAATCGGCTTTTGATGTCAGTTCCGTAAATAGGATGCGGCATCCGCCTTGTGCAAGACCGGGCTGGCGCTAACCTTACCGCAGCGGCCTGCCATGCTGACCGCTACTGCCGCGTCGAACGCTGCGTTTCAGCGCGCAGCCATCGCTTCAGTCCGGCGATATCGCCGTCGCCGATGGCCCTGGCGACGCGGCGGCCGACCGATGCGCCAAACTTGTAGCCGTGGCCCGAACAGGCCGAGACGACCAGCACCCTGCCCTTTTCATGCGCGAGGAAGCGCTCGTCGTCGGTGAAGGTGTAGGCGCAGGTGACCACTTCGGTGACGCGGTACTCGGCGATGCGGGCGATCGGCGGCGAGAACAAGTCGCGGATCGCCTCGCCCTCGCCTTCCACGGGCTCGCGGTTCCAGTCGGCGTCGCTGGTCGGCACCTTGTGCAGGCCGGAGCCGAACTTCATGCCGGCGCCGCCCGAGAACGGGATCATGTAGCCGTCGGTCTTGCCGCCGACGTCGAGGATGACGGGCGCCGCCTCCCAGGCTGCCCTGAGATCAGCCGGCGGCTCGACATAGGCGAGCGCCGTCCGGTAGGTCTTCAACTCGCCTGACAACTCGGGGAAGAGCTTGAGCACCCATGCGCCGGCCGCGACGATGACCCGGTCTGCCTGCAGCGTCTCGCCGGTCTCCAGCTCGACGCGGCCCTCGTCGGCGTCGATCGAGACCACCTTGCTGTTCGCGTAGACGTTCGCGCCATGGCTGCGCAGCCAGTCGGCCAGCCCGGCCGCTATCTTGCGGCAGTGGAGCGCGCCGCCATCGGGAGAGAAACAGGCGTAGCGGAAGGTGCCGGCCTCGAGGAATGGCCAGCGCTTCACGGCGGCATCCGGATCAAGAAGCTCGATCGGCCAGCCGCCTGCTTCCATGCCCTCGCGGTATTCCTCGGCCTCGTCGCCCGGCTCGCGCGAGACGCAGAGGAAGCCCCGGGCATCGAGATGGTTCTGTCCGAGATCGCCCCACATCTCGGACCACGCGTCATAGGCCTCGGTGATGAGCGCGCCGTAGCCGGTCGACGCGCGGTAGGCGCGCCGGATGATGCGATGGTGATCGCCCGACGCCGCCAGCGGATTGGGGATCGTCGCGCCCTGCTCCAGCAGCGTGACGCCGTGGCCGGCCTTGGCGAGCGACCAGGCGGTCGACAAGCCGGCGATGCCCGCGCCGACGACGATGATGTACATGAGACCCCCTGGGCCAGAAATCGATGCGCTGTTTTGGCCGACATTACGGGCTGGTCTGCGCTTGGCAAGGCAGGCTAATCATCCAGCATGGACGCCAGCATTCCGCCACCAGAATATCTCTCCTTCGACGCCGCTACCCGGCATGTGCGGCTCGATCCGCGCGAC
>DATDJN010000424.1:0-2935 GCA_036520515.1 Rhizobiaceae bacterium | reverse complement strand
GCGCGACGTTTCAAGCGCGAGGGTGTGGCATGACGAGTTCGGGGCTTCGACATCATTTTGGCCTTGCCGCCCTGACGAAAACCCTGGCTGTTTCGGTCTCGATCATGGCGTGGCTTTTGCTTGCGACGGGATACGGCGTTGCCGAGCCGAAGGGATGCTTCGGCACCGCGCTGGTTTTCGCGGTCGACGCCTCCGGCAGCGTCGATGACGTGGAGTACGTCCTGCAGATGGGGGGCCTGTCCCACGCGCTGAGGGACCCCGAGGTTGCAAGCGCCGTCCAGAGCGCCGGAGGCGTTGCCCTGGCTGCGGTGATCTGGTCGGATACGGCTGTCGGGACCAGCATCGTGGGGTGGCAAGCCGTGCGCAATTCGCAGGACATCGACCGCTTCGCGCGCCTCATTGAAGGCCTTCCGAGGTCTGGCGGCGGCAGCACCGAAATGGGTCATGGCATCACGCAGGCGCTGGATCTGCTCGACGACCCCGGGCTCTGCGCCATGCGGCGGGTGATCGACGTCTCGGGCGACGGCAAGGAAACGCTCTATCCGCGCAGGCGGCACGGCGTCCCGGTCCTTTCGGCCCGCAAGCGGGCGGAGGAAGCCGGCGTCGTCATCAACGGCCTTGCCATCGTCGACGAGGAAGCTGATCTCGAGGAATACTATCGCAGCCAGGTCATTGCAGGAGCCGCCGCCTTTGTGATCGTCGCCGACAGCTTTGCCGATTTTGCCACGGCGATGCGCGCGAAACTGCTGCGGGAGATCACGCCGGTGAACCAGGCGCAACTGGGTCGCCCGGGGTCTGACGGCGAACGCCCGAACTAGAGGCGGCGCAGAACGGCGGGCCCATCGTCGACGTTGTCCGCCGCTGCCCGGACGAAGCGCCCGATCGTGGCAGGTATTGCCAGGGCGACCTCGTCCGGGATGATGTCGTCGCCAAAGCGGCGGCGCATATGTCCGGCCAGGCCGACGATCAGGTTCTCCTGCGCCTCGCGGCGCCTGAACAGCCGCGCGCCGATATAGTAGCTCCAGAGAACCGCCGCGCGGGCGTATTTTCGCGGGCTGAGCGCAAGGTGGATGCGCACGGGAAGCGAAGGCGCGGTTTCGCCGGGGTTGGCGTAGAGAAGCCGGTACGGACCCTTGCTGATGGCACTCCGGGTCAGGGATTCGAGTTCGCGGTCCTTTTCCTCGAAATTGCCGGCGGCCAGAAGGTTCTGGCATATGCAGGACGTCACGTAGCGGTCGAAGACGGAGCCGGGCTTGCAGAGCGGCCGGGCACGGTAGAGCAGGTCGAGCGCGCCGTCGTAGTCGCCTGCGAAGCCCCGCAGGCGGCCCAGCGTGGAAAGCGCGTCGGCGAGCGCCGTCGATCTCGCGAACGCCTCTTCGGCGATGTCGAGCGCGAGCAGCTGGTGAGACGGCCCCATGAAGCTGAGCACCAGCGCGGCCGCCAGCGCATCCTGGGGATCGTCGAGAAGCTCCGGCAGGACCTCCATGACGAGGTTCCCGAGTTCCGCCTGGTCGCGTTGGCGGGGATCGTCATTGGCGAGGAACCGCCACCCGTCGATGATGTAACGGGTGTAGATGTTCATCGCGAGCATCAGCCGCGTCGCGGCAGTCGCCTTGCCGTCGTGAAGCAGCCTGCGCAGGTGCGCCTCGTTCTTGCGCCAGATGGCGGCGGAGGGGAAGGCTTCGCCCTTGAGCTTCGCGACTTCCTTCGGCAGTTGTGCAGGCGGGTCGTCGTCGAACAGGGCCCCGGCCTCGACCATCCTGACGGCCAGCGGGGCCGCGTCGGTCGCGCCTGAGCCCGGCCGGTCCACCTGGAACTGCCAGAGCGCGCCGAGATGGCTGCCGGCCAGCAACGCGAGATCGACGGCGTGACAGTCGTCGCGCCGCACGAAGATCACCTTTGCGCTCTCCCGGCTGTGCAGCGAGGTGACGCATTCGCTCCGGCCGCCGGCGACGACGAAGGTCAGGCTGATGCGAAACGGGGAACCCTCGCCGGCCTGGTCCGGCCTCAGGGAGACGAGCCTGTCGGCAGGCAGTTGCTGGCGCAGCGCGAGGGCCAGGTTCTCGGCGAAGCTCAACTCATCGGCGCTCGCCCTGTCCTGTCCCAGCGCCCGCACCGGCCCGACGATCACGAAGCCGTCCGCCATCGGATCGGCTCGCACGGAGCGTGGTCCGACCCAGACGTAGCCTTCGCCATAGCGGGTGCCGATGAAATTCGGGCTCCTGGCGGAATCGCCGAGCTTACTTCTCAGCCGCGTGATGAAGAAGTCGACATTGCGGTCCGAAGAGTCGGATCCGACCTCCGAAACCGCGTCGAGGAGCTGATCGCGGCTGCGCAGCGTCCCCGCATGGGCAATGAGGTTCGCGAGCAGCAGGCGTTCCGCCCGGGTGAATTTTATCACGACGCCGTCGCCGCGCTGGGCATGGGAATAGTCGGGGGCGAACGTCAGCTTCGGGCCAGGATTTCCTACCACATGCTTCTCGCCAACCGCGTTTCCCCGCCAGGCTTCTACAGCAAAACGATCCCGAAATCGAGACGGGCGGAGATCGCGCCCGTCTGACTTGACGGCCGCCCCGTCACTCCGCCGCCTGCGCCCTTTTCCCCGGCCGTCTGCCCAGCAGTGAGGAACTGCCCCGTATAGCTCCTCGGCCCCGCCGCCCCGCCCTACAGCGCGATCTGCAGGCCGCCGCGGAGGTCGAAGGTGGTGGCGTTGCCGGTGTCGTAGCCGGCTTCGGCGCCGAGGGAGAAGCTGGCGCCGCCGTCGGCGCGATAGCTGAGGTCGATGCCGGCAAAACCGCGCACGGTGTCCTTGCCGCCGACGCTGAAGTCGAGCGTCTCGCCAAGCAGTATGGCGCTGACGTCGCCATTGTCGGCGAAGACGGCATCGGCGCCGATGCGCAGTGCGGTGTGAAGGCTGCCATTGTCAAAAGGCCTT
>DATDJN010000423.1:0-2934 GCA_036520515.1 Rhizobiaceae bacterium | reverse complement strand
CGCCTCCATCAACAGCGCGCTGGTGCACAAGGGCCTGCTCGGCATTGACGAGATAGACATCGCGCTGCGAAAAGCCGAAGCGAGCCTGACAGGCGAAGAAGGGCTGTTCGAGGACATGTCTCCCGCAAACCGCGACGCGATCTGCTTTCCGATCCGCTTGTTGCAACTGGCGAACAACAGCCAGGGCGAGACCAGCGTAATGGGATTCTCGGAACTGGCGCGCATGGTCGGCAAGACGAAGGACCATTACAACGACCAGATGTGAGGGGGACGGGATGCTTCTGGTGAGCACTTATGTCGCCGCGAGCGACATCGAAGGGGTCGGCGTCTTCGCTGCGGCGCCGATCGGCATGGGCGCGTCGATCTGGCGGCTCAATCCCGATTTCGACAGGCTGATCCCGGCCGACAGCTATGACGACATGCCGGAGACGATGAAGGAACTCATCGACCGCTACGCCTATCCGAGCCCGGACAGGCCCGGCTACCTCGTCTACGAGGTCGACAATGGCCGCTTCATGAACCATTCGGACACGCCGAACACGGATTTTTCGGAATATGGCGTCGGCCGGGCGACGCGGGACATCGCAGCGGGCGAAGAGCTTACCTGCAACTATCGCGAATTCTACGAAGGCTTCGAGCTTCTGCCCAATGCGGAGCCGAGGATCGCCGCCGCGGCCGGCGGCTGAGGACCGACGCGCAGCCGGCTCCGTCCGCAGGCCCGCGCGACCGTTCGTTCAGTGAATGTGCCCGGTGGCCGCCTTGCGCGCCGGCGCGGCGGGGAGGGATTCCTCTATCCGCAATATACCGGTTATGCGGGCGAAGCCTGAGAGCGACTTCCTCGCTTCCTCAACCGTCAGGTAGCCCTCGCGCGCCGCGGTGCAGGCATTGTAGGCGGCCTGGTAGACGGGGCCGCGCCGATTTGCCGGCCAACTGCGCAGGAACTGAAGCGCCTGGTCAAGATCCTGGATATCATTGGCGGTACGCTCATCGAGCGACGATACGCATACCGGTGAAAAGAAGGGCATCTTCCGCATGGATTCCTCCCGGAGCCCCGCGCTTTGGGAGCTTAGCAGGAGTTAACGGCGGAGGCGGTAAAATGTTCCCCAGCGGAAGAAAAATCGGCGAACGATTCGCGCTCTCGTCACCGTCGGATCAGGGCTGACAAGTCGATGCCAGCCGGGCAGTATGGCACCACCAAGGGAGACCAAGCATGTCGACTGTGATCAAGGGCGGCACCATCGTCGCCGCCGACCGGAGCTACGAAGCGGACATCCTCATCGAGGGAGAGAAGATCGCCGCGATCGGCGAGAATTTGAAGGGCGACACTGTGGTCGACGCCGAAGGCGCCTACATCATGCCCGGCGGCATCGACCCCCATACGCATCTCGAAATGCCCTTCATGGGCACGACGGCGGCCGAGACCTGGGAAAGCGGAACCTTCGCGGCGCTGTCGGGCGGCACCACCATGAATGTCGACTTCGTCATTCCGGGGCCGGACGGCATGCTGGCGGCCATGGACGAGTGGGAGGGCCGGGCGACGCGGCAGGCATCGTCGGACTATTCCTACCACATGTGCGTGACCGGCTGGTCCGAGCAGGTCTTCAACGAGATGCCCAGGGTGGTCGAGCGCGGCATCAACACCTTCAAGCACTTCATGGCCTACAAGGGCGCGCTGATGGTGAATGACGACGAGATGTTTGCGTCGTTCCAGCGCTGCGCAGCCCTCGGCGCGCTGCCGCTGGTGCATGCCGAGAACGGCGACGTGGTCGCCGCGCTGCAGCAGAAATACATGGATGCCGGCATTCCGGGGCCGGAGGCGCACGCCTATTCGCGCCCGCCCGAAGTGGAGGGCGAGGCAACCAACCGCGCGATCATGATCGCCGACGCGGCAGGCGTGCCGGTCTATATCGTGCACGTCTCCTGCGAGCAGAGCCACGAGGCGATCAGGCGCGCGCGCCAGAAGGGCATGCGCGTGTTCGGCGAGCCGCTGATCCAGCACCTGACGCTCGACGAGCGCGAGTACCAGAATGCCGACTGGATGCATGCCGCGCGCCGGGTGATGAGCCCGCCCTTCCGCGACAGGTCGCATCAGGAGAGCCTGTGGGCCGGGCTTGCGTCGGGTTCGCTGCAGGTGGTGGCGACCGACCACGCCGCCTTCACCAGCGAGCAGAAGAAGATGGGCCTGACCGACTTCCGCAAGATCCCCAATGGCACCGGAGGGCTCGAGGACCGCATGCCGGTGCTGTGGACGCGGGGCGTGGAGACCGGGCGGCTGACGCCCAACGAATTCGTCGCGGTCACCTCGACGAACATCGCCCAGATCCTCAACATCTACCCGCAGAAGGGCGCGATCCTGCCGGGCTCGGACGCCGACATCGTGGTGTGGGACCCGAAACTGTCGAAGACGATCTCGGTCGCCACCCAGAAGTCGATCATCGACTACAACGTGTTCGAGGGTTTCAAGGTGAGCGGCCTGCCGCGCTATACGCTGTCGCGCGGCGAGGTGGTCTGGCAGCACGGGCAGAACTCGCAGCCGCAGCCCGGCCGCGGCAAATTCGTCAAGCGCAAGCCTTTCGCGGCCGTCAACAAGGCGCTGTCGACCTGGAAGGAGCTGACCGCGCCGCGCGCCGTGACGCGCTCGGCCGAGCACATGCCGATCGGCGTGTAGAAGCCCCGGCCTTCTCGCCGGCGCGGGCAGCAGCCCTGCGCCCGGCGCCACGCACGGGAGCCTATCTTGCGGCTGGGCGGCAAGCCTTGCGTCGTCCGATCCAGGCACTACCTTATGCGATATGGTGCCTACGGCGGCTGCGGCCTGTGCCGTCCAGACTGCGAGCGCTCTGGAAGCGAGGCGATGCCGCGTCAGGATTGAACCATGAAGATCGAACAAGTCTTGCCCTCAATCGTGTCGCTGCGCTCGTCGATCCCCGACGATGC
>DATDJN010000422.1:0-3438 GCA_036520515.1 Rhizobiaceae bacterium | reverse complement strand
GCGAATTCCAGCGAGGCGCGGTAGCACTCGTCGAAGAAGTCGCCGAACAGCCTGATCTCGACGAACTCGCCTCCGAACAGCTTCGTCTTGTCGATCTTCTGCTGCGGCGTGGTGACGGGCATGTAAACCACGCCCTTCTTGCCGAAGTGGCGACACACGAAGGCGAAACCCTGCGCATGGTTGCCGGCCGAGGCGCAGACGAACAGCTCGGCGTCGTTGCCGGCGGCCAGTGCATGGCGGAAGAAGTTGAAGGCGCCGCGAATCTTGTAGGAGCGTACCGGGGTCAGGTCCTCGCGCTTCAACAGCACGCGAGCGCCGTACTTCTTCGACAGATAGTCGTTTTGCTGCAGCGGTGTCGGCGGGAACAGCGCATGCACCGCGGCCGCGGCACTCGAAACGCGCTCAGCGAAACCCGTCATCGAATTGCTCCCGGCATCCGTCACAACTGGTCGCTATTGCATATCCGCCCAGCCACGGCCACTGTCGTTGAAACCACCGACACCTGCGGGGAGCGCCATTTCGCGCAGCCATTTTGGCTTTCGCGCAACAGTGTCGTGGCCGTCGCCCGCCGCTGAACCCGTTTATCGCCCTTGCGCCTTGCTAATGCCTTTATCGGAGGGTCGGGAGGGGTAGTGTCAACAAACAGGCCGAATGGCCGGAGACCTTGTTCGTGTTGAACCCTAAGCTTCTCATTCTCGCCGCGGCACTCCTCGGCGCCGGCTGCATGACCAACGATGGCGCGACCGATCTTGTCAGCACGGCAGCCATGCAGGTGCCCGTCACAGAGATCGCAGGCAACCATTCGATCTTCGTCGCCACCACGCGCGAGCCATCGGCCGACGCGAAGGTCTTCAACAATGCGCGCTCGCCGAAGCTCAACTTCGCGCGCGTCAACGTCACCGTCCCGAACTCCCATCAAACCGGCAGGATCGAGCGCAAGAAGCCGGGCAAGGACGGCGACCCGCTGAAATTCTTCACCGCGACGGACGTCGTCGCCTACGATGCGCAGCCGCAATTCTCCACGGCCCTCAGCGCCGACATCGCTGCGCGCGGCGGCCGCGCGATGATCTTCATCCACGGCTACAACACCTCTTTCGACAGCGCAGTCTACCGGGCCACGCAGATTGCGCACGATTCCGGCTATCCGGGCACACCCGTACTGTTCTCATGGGCCTCCGGCGGCTCGACCAAGGACTATGTCTACGACAAGGAGAGCGCCAGCGTGGCGCGCGACCAGCTCGAAGTGACACTGCGCCTGCTGGCCCAGACAGGGGCGCGCCGCATCGACATCGTCGCGCACTCGATGGGCACCTGGGTGACGATGGAGGCGCTGCGCCAGCTCGCGCTCACCGGCAACCGCGACCTCGGCGGCAAGCTTGGCGATGTCATCCTCGCCTCGCCCGACATCGACGTCGACGTGTTCAAGAGCCAGATGCGGCGCTACGGCAAGCCGAACCGGCCGTTCTTCCTTCTGCTGTCGTCGGACGACCGCGCGCTCAAGCTCTCCAGCATTCTGGCGGGCAACAAGCGGGTCGGTGATTTCGGCGATCCGGCGCTGCTCGCCGAACTCGGCGTGGTCGCGGTCGACCTGTCGCACGAGAAGAGCGGCGACAGCCTGAACCACACGAAGTTCGCCGACAACCCCGAGCTCGTGAAGCTGCTCGGTCAGCGGTTGCGCGAAGACGACGGCTTTGCTTCCGACCGCGAGGTGACGGACCGCATCAAGATGATGAACCAGGGCATGTAGCCGCGATTCCTACTGTAACTTACGGAGGGCTGCGGCTGTTTTAGCTGGACCGCATGGCTTTCTGGTCCTATCGATTCCGGCAACGCCGTTGGGGATCGGCGCGGAGGCCTGTTTGTAGTGCGTTCAAGGCTGCTCATAGTGGTGCTGGCTGCGCTTGCCGTTTCAGGCTGCATAAGCGAGCGCAAGCACGAGCTCATCGCGGCCGATCCAGCGGCGCCGCCTCCCGCGCAAGTCGCCGCGAAGCACGAGATCTTCGTCGCAACGACGCGGAAACGAGCCGACGACGTGCGCGTCGTCTTCGATCGCCAGCGCTCCGATGCGCTGGGCTTTGCGCGCGTCGGCGTGACGGTCCCGAAGAAGCACGTGATCGGCAGCATCGAGCGCGCCAAGGACGGGCTACCCGGCAACCCCGCGACGGATTTCACTGCCGTCGACCTGACCATCTACGAATCCGGACCGGCCTTCACCGCCGCCGTGGCCGAGGCCGGCCAGCGTGTGCTGGTCTTCGTCCACGGCTACAACACCGGCTTCGACGACGGCGTTTACCGCCTCACCCAGATCGCGCACGACACCCAATATCCGGGCACTCCGGTGCTGTTCTCCTGGGCGTCGGGCGCCAAGACGCGCGACTATGTCTACGACAAGGACTCCAGCACTGCAGCGCGCGACGACCTCGAGGCGACGCTGGTCATGCTCTCGAAGTCGCCCAGAGTGAAGAGCATCGACATCATCGCCCATTCGATGGGCAACTGGCTGGCGATGGAGGCGCTGCGCCAGCTCGCCATCGCCGGCGACCGCGACCTCGACGGCAAGCTCGGCTATGTCGTGCTCGCCTCTCCCGACATCGACGTCGACATCTTCAGGAAGCAGATGGCCCGCTATGGCAAGCCGGACAAACCCTTCGTCGTCCTGCTCTCCTCCGATGACAAGGCGCTGCGCATCTCCAGCTTCATAGCGGGCCGCCAGGAGCGCGTCGGCGACTACTCCAACGCCGCGGAACTGGCGGCACTTGGCGTGACCGTTGTCGACCTGTCGGCGACGCAGGGCGGCGACAAGCTCAATCACGCGAAGTTCGCGGACAATCCTGTGCTGGTGCAATTGCTCGGCGAGCGCCTGCGAATGCCCGAAAGCCTGCGGGCGACGCCCGAACAGGCGAACGAGCAGATCAACCAGCTCGCCGGCGGACTGGGCCAGGCTGCTGCGATCGTCGTCACCACGCCGCTCAGGATATTCACCATCGGCGCGCGGTGACCGGTGCGCGGCAAGCGTCCGCCCCCTTGTAAACCACACCCGCTGACCCTTCCTTTGGGCAAGTCGTCCGCTATCTAGGCCTTTCGTCTATAAAGACGCCGACAATGACGTCGGCCGCGGCGAACACGGTTGATTTTCCGGGCGAAACCCGAATGTTGGTGCAAAGCCCGGCGCGACGAAGCCCGGACGGTGAATACAATTTCCAGGGAGAGAACCATGAAATCGCTGATCGCATCGATAGCACTGGCCGCAGTTGCCTTCGCGCTGCCACAAGCCGCATCGGCGCAAGGCTATCCGGAGCGCACCATCACCGTGGTCGTGCCGTTCTCGGCAGGCGGCCCGACCGACACGGTGACCAGGCTCGTCGCCGAGGCCATGTCTCAGGACCTCGGCCAGCAGGTGATCGTCGAGAACGTCGGCGGCGCGGGCGGCACCCTGGG
>DATDJN010000421.1:0-2790 GCA_036520515.1 Rhizobiaceae bacterium | reverse complement strand
CGCTTCAGGAAGTGCCATACGGACATGCCGCTTCCTTAAGGGGAAACGCGCCGCTTGGCGAGGTAACGATTGCGTTAAATGGCCATGCGTTGGCCTTAAGCCGGTTCTCTGCGGGGATGGTTCATCAAGACCGGCGAATGTGAAAAAAGCCGGTCGAGCCGGCTTTTTCCATCAGATCGGACTGAGCATTACTGTGCAGGCGCCGGCTGTACCGGGGCAGGCTCAGTGGCCGGCGGGGTCGCCGGCTCGGCCGGAGCCGGGGCCGGCTCGGTTGTCGTGGTGTTCGGGACACCCTGCGTGGTCGTGGCATCCTTCGAGTCGCTGCACGCAGCGACGGTCAAAAGGGCCACAGCCGACACAGAAGCGAGAACGAGCTTTTTCATCACATATCTCTCCTGTTGGCCGCCCGCACCCCATGAGGCGGTCAGTGTAGAAATGCTGTTCCCTATGCTGGGTTGCGTCACAACATCCAACGGCCTTTAACAATTCGTCATAGGGCGCAAAAAGCGTGGCGGCTTGGGGCGCTCAAAGGCTGGCGGCAGCCCTCGCCGCCTGGTCGTACTGGCCCGACAGCGCCCGCATCAGGGCGGCGACCTGGCTCATGTCCGCCTCGTCGAAATGGAGACCCTTGACGCTCGACGCCAGCAGCCCCTCGCGCACCTCGCGGTACCGCCGGCACGCCTCGGCGCCCGCCTTCGTCACCTTCACGGTCTTCTCCTTGCCGCGCCGCCCGGTGGAGACCAGCTTCAGCCCCTCGAGCTTCTTCAGCGCATAGGCGACGACGTGCGTGTCCTCGACATTGTACATCATGCAGATGTCGGCCAGCGTCTTTTCGCGGTCGCGATGGTTGGCGGCATGGAGGACCAGCACGTCGATCGCCGCCAGCCCCGGCACCCCCGACGCGCTCATGCAACGCACCATCCAGCGCTGGAAGGCGTTGGAGAGCACGGTGAGCGCAAACTCGACCTCGGATAGCGCGGGGATTGCCCCGTCGGCGAGATGGGCGGCGGAGACGACGGGGCCGATCGGAGACGCGGTCTTGGCCAAGGCAATCCTCACGATTTATCGACAAAACGTTGACGAAATGTCGTCGTTCTGTTTTGTATAGCACTTCGCACGAAAATCAAAGACCGATTGCGGGAGAGCGCCGATGCAGCCGAAGAGCTGGGATTTCTGGATCGACCGCGGCGGCACCTTCACCGACATCATCGGCCGCGATCCCGGCGGCGCGCTGCATGCGCGGAAACTCCTATCGGAAAACCCGGAGGCCTATCGGGACGCCGCGATCCAGGGCATCCGCGACCTTCTCGGGCTGAAGGCCGGCGCCGCGATTCCCCCCGGTGCGGTCGGCGAGATCAAGATGGGCACGACGGTGGCGACCAATGCGCTGCTGGAGCGCAAGGGCGACCGCGTGCTGCTCCTGATCACCAGGGGGTTTCGCGATGCGCTGCGCATCGCCTACCAGGCGCGGCCCGACATCTTCGCCAAGGAGATCATCCTGCCCGAGCAGCTCTATGAGCGTGTCGTCGAGGTGGATGAGCGCGTGCGCGCCGACGGCACCGTGGAAAAGCTGCTCGACATCGAGGCGGTCAAGCCGGCCATCGATGCCGCTCGCAAGGACGGCATCGACGCGGTCGCCATCGTCTTCATGCATGCGTGGAAATTCCCCGAGCACGAGGAGGCGGTCGCAAAGGTGTGCCGCAAGGCAGGCTTTGCGCAGGTCTCCGTCAGCCACGAAGTCTCGCCGCTGGTGAAGCTCGTCGGGCGCGGCGACACCACGGTGGTCGACGCCTATCTCTCGCCTATCCTGTCGCGATATGTCAGCCAGGTGAGCGAGGAGCTGGGAGTAGCGCAGACGCCAATCTCCCCCCTTGTGGGGGAGATGTCGGCGGAGCCGACAGAGGGGGGCGCTGTCCCGCCGACCTCTCGCTCTACGGCGCCCCCCTCTGCCCTGCCGGGCATCTCCCCCACAAGGGGGGAGATTGGCGCTTCATCGCCCCGCCTCATGTTCATGATGTCGTCGGGCGGGCTGACTGCGGCCGACATGTTCCAGGGCAAGGACGCGCTGCTGTCGGGTCCGGCGGGCGGCGTCGTCGGCATGGTGGAGACGGCGCGGCTCGCCGGCTTCGACCAGGTCATCGGCTTCGACATGGGCGGCACCTCGACCGACGTCGCCCACTATGACGGCGAATACGAGCGCGCCTTCGACACCGAGGTCGCCGGCGTGCGCGTGCGCGCGCCGATGATGCGCATCCATACGGTTGCCGCCGGCGGCGGCTCGATCCTGCATTTCGAGGCGGGACGCTTCCGTGTCGGCCCGGATTCGGCCGGCGCCAATCCCGGCCCCGCCTGCTATCGCCGCGGCGGGCCGCTCGCCGTCACCGACGCCAACGTCATGCTCGGCAAGCTGCAGCCCGACTTCTTCCCGGCGATCTTCGGCGCCGGCCAGGACCAGCCGCTGGACACCGATGCGGTGCGCGAGAAGTTTTCCGCGCTTGCCGGCGAGATCGGCGACGGGCGCTCGCCCGAGGCGGTGGCGGAAGGCTTCGTCACCATCGCCGTCGAGAACATGGCGAACGCCATCAAGAAGATCTCCGTGCAGCGCGGCTACGACGTCACCGGCTACCTGCTCAACTGCTTCGGCGGCGCCGGCGGCCAGCACGCCTGCCTGGTGGCCGATGCGCTGGGCATGCAGTCGGTGCTGATCCATCCCTTCTCCGGCCTGCTGTCGGCCTATGGCATCGGCATGTCCGGCGTCTTCGCCTCGCGCCAGCAGGGTTTTATCCGGCC
>DATDJN010000420.1:0-4878 GCA_036520515.1 Rhizobiaceae bacterium | reverse complement strand
AGCAGATCGTGGCGATGAGCAGTGCGACCGTCAGCGCCGCAACCGCCGCCGGTGGGATCACCCCGACGATGTCGGCGGGCGAGCGTTCGGAGAACCATTTCGCGATCGCGATGGTGGCCGAGAGCCCGAGCCCCATGAGGTCGAAGAACGGGCCGTCGAGCCCGAACGGCATTGCCAGCGCACCAAGCACGGCCATTGGCATGACGACGACCGAGACGATCGGCATGGCGGTGAGAGTGGTGAAGAGGCCGAGCGACGGCATCTGCTGGAAATGCCAGGCGGCATAGATCGCCGTTGCCCCGCCGGCGACGATCGAGGTGACCGCGAGGCCGGCGCCGGCAAGGAGCAGATAGTGGAAGGCACGGCCAGGCAGTGAGCGTTTGGCCGGCGGCTGGCCGGAGTGATCGGCCCGCCAGTCGCCCCAGGCGGCATAGGCGCCCACCAGCGCCGCCGTGGCTGCGAACGACATCTGGAAGCTGGGACCGACGACCTCGTGCGGCGACAGTGCGATGACGAAGATCGCCGCAATGGCGAGGTTGCGCAGCGTAAGCGCCGCGCGGTCGAAGAGCACGGCGGTCAGCATCACGGCGAGCATGATGAAGCTGCGCTGGGCGGCGACCTCGGCGCCGGAAATGAACAGGTAGCCTGCCAGCCCGACGATCGCGAGCGCGGCTGCGTATTTCTTCACTGGCCTGCGCGAGGCGAGGTCGGGAAACAACGCGAAGCCGGCCCTGAGCAGGCCCATGATCGTGCCGGCGACGAGCGCCATATGCAGACCGGAAATGGAGATGATGTGGTAGATTCCCGCCCGTCGCAGCGCCTCGTTGACCTCCTCCGGGATGCCTGCGCGCACCCCGACGACCAACGCCGCGGCGATCTCTCCCTCCGGGCCGCCGATCTGCTCGCGGATGCGGTCGGCGATGGCATTTCGCGCCCGCTCCACCTCGGCGCGGAAACGTGCAGCCAAGGACGGCGACTGCGGCGATGCCGCGAGGTCGGGACCGCGCAGGAAGAAACCGCTGGCGCCGATGCCGTCGAAATAGCTCTCGAACGAAAAATCGTAGCTGTCGGGCCGCACCGGACCGGAGGGCGGCATGAGCCGGACGAGGCCGGTGACTGCCGTCCCTGCCCCCACGCCGTCGGGAATCTTTCGCGCCGAGACGCGCACGCGATCCGGCGCGTAGCGGAGAACGGGACGCTCCGTGCCGGTAACGTCGATGGTGAGCCTCACCCGGCCGTCGGCGAGGCGCTCGACCTCCGCCACCCGGCCGGAAAGCTGCGTCGTCACCTCGCCGCCGAGCATCTTGGTACCGGCTCGCCAGGTTTCGGCCTTCGCCAGCAACGCACCGAGCACGCAAAGCAGTCCGGCGACAATCGCCATGTGCAGCGCCGGCCGTTGGCGAGCGGCGAAAGCGCAGAGGGCAAGGACCAAGGCGCTCCCGGCGAGAGCGAGGAAGGTTGGCTCGTTGGCGAGCGAAAAATAGACCAGAGCGCCGGCAGCGAGAAACACCGGCGCAATGAGGAAGGCGATTCCCCTGTCGAGTTCCATCGCGACCGCAAGGTTGAAGGCACGGGCAGCGACAGAACGCGATGGAATGCGGGCGACGGCGTCTGCGATTCCCGAACCGATAGCGCGCCCCGACGGCAAAAGCGGCCGAGGCAGAAGTCGCCCGGGAAACCAGCGTGAAGACGGCGACCCGGCAGGCTGCAAATCGATGTTTGACTCTCCTCCGTCGCGCGCTGGTTCAAGCGATGGCAGCCGTGGGGTTTCCGCTGGTGCCGGCAAGTGAATGGGCGCTGCACCCGGTAGCGAAAAAGGCGCGGCGTCGGGAGCGAACATAGCGCGTTCGCCGACGCTTTCAGGCGATCCTTCCTTCGCCATTCCCGCCCCCGTAGAGCCCGCCACTTGCACGACGGGTGACCTATGCTACATGAACGCCGACTTTTATCCATCGGCCCCGGTGTTCTGGCCCGGGCCCCATCGCGGCGACCTGCGCGCCTGCCATCCGGGAAAACCATGTCCGAGACCGTCATCACCCGCTTTGCCCCCTCGCCCACCGGCTATCTGCACATAGGCGGCGCGCGCACGGCGCTGTTCAACTGGCTCTATGCCCGCCACACCAAGGGCAAGATGCTGCTGCGCATCGAGGACACAGACCGCGAGCGTTCGACCGAGGCCGCGACCGCCGCGATCCTCGATGGCCTCTCGTGGCTGGGGCTTCACTGGGAGGGCGAGCCGATTTCGCAGTTCGCGCGCGCCGAGCGCCATCGGGAGGTGGCGGAAGAGCTCGTGCGGCTGGGCAAGGCCTATTACGCCTACGAGACTCCGGCAGACCTCGACGCAATGCGCGAGAAGGCGCGCGCCGAAGGCCGCCCGCCTCGTTACGACGGAAGCTGGCGCGACCGTGATCCCTCCGAGGCGCCGGTCGGCGTCAGGCCGGTCGTCCGCATCAAGGCGCCGCGCGAAGGCGAGACGATCGTGCGCGACCGCGTTCAGGGAGACGTGACGTTCCCCAACAAGGATCTCGACGACTTCATCATCCTGCGCTCGGACGGCGTGCCGACCTACATGCATGCGGTGGTCGTCGACGACCACGACATGGGGATCACCCATATCATCCGTGGCGACGACCACCTCACCAACGCGGCGCGCCAGCAGGTCATTTATGACGCCATGGGCTGGGACATCCCCGTGATGGCGCATATCCCTCTGATCCACGGCGCCGACGGCGCAAAACTGTCGAAGCGGCATGGCGCGCTCGGCGTCGACGCCTACCGTGCGATGGGATATCTGCCGGCCGCGCTGCGCAACTATCTGGCGCGACTCGGCTGGAGCCACGGCGACGACGAGGTGATGAGCCTCGACGACATGATCCGCTGGTTCGAGATCGAGGACGTGAACCGCGGTGCGGCGCGCTTCGACTTCGCCAAGCTCGAAGCGCTGAACGGCATCCACATGCGCCGGATGGACGACGCCGAGTTGCTCGACATCTTCATCGCGACGCTGCCGTATCTGGAGAATGGCAAACTCATTGCCGACCGGCTCGACGAGGCGCGCAAGGCGCAGCTTCTTGCCGCCATGCCAGGCCTCAAGGAGCGCGCCAAGACGCTGGTCGAACTGGCCGATGGCGCGGCCTTCCTGTTTGCGGCCCGTCCCCTGCCGGTAGATGAGAAAGCCAAGGCGCTGCTGACCGGAAACCAGGAGGTCCTGAAGGGCGCGATCGAGGCGCTGAGATCGGTCGAGGGCGACTGGAACGCCGCTTCGGCCGAAGCGAAGATCAGAACCTTTGCCGAGGAAAAGAGTTTGAAGCTCGGCGCTGTCGCGCAGCCGTTACGGGCCGCTCTTACGGGAAGGACGACGTCGCCAGGCGTCTTTGACGTGCTCGCGGTGCTGGGCCGCGAGGAGAGCCTCTCGCGCATCGCCGATCAAATCGATTAGGACAATGACCCTGTCATTTTTTGCATTGAATCCCGACTTTTGCGATGCAACATTGTCTGCAATGACAAGGGGTTGGGACTTTGTCCGCGCTACCCGACGCAAGATCGAGGGCCCGGACGGGACAAGTGTTCCAAGAACAACAAATGGGCAGGCTGAAGGAGGTTGCGATGACAACTGCTAAACTCGAATTTGCCGACAAGACCCATGAATACAAGGTGCGAAACGGCACCATCGGCCCGGACGTCATCGACATCTCCTCGCTCTACGCAACCACCGGCGCCTTCACCTACGACCCCGGCTTCACCTCCACTGCGAGCTGCGAATCGGCGATCACCTTCATCGATGGCGATCAGGGCATCCTCCTGCACCGCGGGTATCCGATCGACCAGCTGGCCGAGCACGGCGATTTCCTGGAGGTCTGCTACCTGCTGCTCTATGGCGAACTGCCGACCAAGGCCCAGAAGGACGATTTCGACTACCGCGTGACGCGCCATACGATGGTGCACGAGCAGATGAGCCGCTTCTTCACCGGCTTCCGCCGCGACGCCCACCCGATGGCGGTGATGTGCGGCGTGGTCGGCGCGCTGTCGGCCTTCTATCACGACTCGACCGACATCTCCGATCCCTACCAGCGCATGATCGCTTCCATGCGTCTGATCGCCAAGACGCCGACGATTGCGGCGATGGCCTACAAATACCATGTCGGCCAGCCCTTCGTTTATCCGAAGAACGAGCTCGGCTACGCCGCGAACTTCCTGCACATGTGCTTCGCGGTGCCTTGCGAGGAATACAAGATCAACCCGGTGCTGGCGCGTGCGATGGAGCGAATCTTCATCCTTCACGCCGACCACGAGCAGAACGCATCGACCTCGACGGTCCGTCTCGCCGGCTCGTCGGGCGCCAATCCGTTCGCCTGCATTGCGGCCGGCATCGCATCGCTGTGGGGGCCGGCGCATGGCGGCGCCAACGAAGCGGCCCTGACCATGCTGGGCGACATCGGCTCGGTCGATCACATTCCCGAATTCATCGCCCGCGCCAAGGACAAGAACGATCCGTTCCGCCTGATGGGCTTCGGCCACCGCGTCTACAAGAACTACGACCCGCGCGCCAAGATCATGCAGAAGACGGCGCACGAGGTGCTGGGCGAACTCGGCATCAAGGACGATCCGCTGCTCGACGTCGCCATGGAGCTCGAGCGGATCGCGCTGACCGACGAGTATTTCATCGAGAAGAAGCTGTACCCGAACGTCGACTTCTATTCGGGCATCACGCTGAAGGCGCTGGGCTTCCCCACCTCGATGTTCACCGTGCTCTTCGCCGTGGCGCGCACCGTCGGCTGGGTCGCGCAGTGGAAGGAGATGATCGAGGATCCGCAGCAGAAGATCGGCCGCCCGCGCCAGCTCTACACCGGCGCCACCGAACGCGACTACGTGCCGATC
>DATDJN010000419.1:0-2227 GCA_036520515.1 Rhizobiaceae bacterium | reverse complement strand
ATGCTCTCCGGCAAGCGTTCGCTGGAAGAGATCGCCGAGCGCGTGGTGAAGAAGGCGGTCGATCCGCAGCCGAAATCCGGCCGGCAGGAATTCCTGGAGAACATCGTCAACCGCTACGTGTAGCCGGCGCGGCAAAGCCGTCCTCTTCAGACCGCGCCCGCCGCAACGGCAGCAATGTCACTGTCGTCGGTTCGACATGTCTTTGCCTTCTGGCCGTCATGAACGACGGTTATATTACTGGCATGGAAACGAACCGCACGAAGACTCGTCCGCAGAGCGGCTTCGACGCGCAGGTCGGAGCGCTGCTCGATCGAAACGATGAAACGGCGTCGATCATCGACAGGCTGATGGCGATGCCGCCGAGTAGCGAGGACGATGCGTCGCCGGAGTGGGACGCGGCTGTTACGCGGCGGCTGGAGCGCCGGCTCGCCGACACGATGCGGGCCATCATCGAGCCCGGCCAGCCGCAACGCCGCAGCGCCTAGCCGTTGCGCAGTGCGGTCGGCGGATTGCCGAAACTTCGCGAAAACGCCCGCGAAAAGGCAGCCGCCGACGAGAAACCGGTGCGGGCGGCGATATCTGTCATGGAAACGCGGGTGTCGACCACAAGCTTGCGCGCGGCGGTCAGCCTCAAGCGGAGATAATAGGCTCCGGGCGTTTCGCCGATCGACTTGCGGAAGATCCCTTCCAGCGTCCGTGCGGTGACGCCGGTCCGCCTGGCGATGGCGTCGACGCCGAGCGGCCGGTCGACATGCGCCTCCATCAATCGGATAGCCTGCGCCAGCCGCGGGTCGTAGCCGTCCAGCCGGCCGAGCGACACCAGCGGTTGCGCGTCGGTCGCGGCGCGAGACTGGTCGTAGATGAACACGCTGGCGACATCGAGCGCCACCGCCATGCCGAGCCGCGAGCGGACGAGGTGCAGCATCAGGTCGAAAGTGGGCGAGGCGCCGCCGGTGGTGAAGACCGGCCCGTCGATGACGTAGCGGTCCGGTCGCACGTCCGTGCGGGGGAATGCGGCTGCAAAATCCTCCATGTCCTCCCAATGGGTGGTCGCCGAGCGACCTTCCAGCAAGCCGGCCCGCGCGACGAGCCAGGTGCCCGCCTCGACCCCGCCGCAGGCGCGCGCGGAGCGCGCCGCTCGGCGCAAGCCTTGCAGGAAGGCCGCCGTCGCATAACCCTGCGTGCCGAAGCCGGCAACGACCACGATCATGTCGGTCTCGGCGGCAGGATCGAACCTGCCGCTTACGGCGACCGGCAGGCCGCAGGTAGTGATCGCCGGCTCGCCGCCCGCCGAGACGAGCCTGTAGCGGAACAACTCCTCGCCCGCGATGCGATTGGCGGCGCGCAACGGATCGATGGCGGAAGCCACGCACATGATCGAAGCGCCGGAGAAGACCAGGAAGGTCACGTCGAGCGGCGTCCGCTCGGCCTGGAAGACGCTGCGTCTTTCGGTTTTTGCCATGAGCTATTCGTAAAACGCGAAGCAAGCCCCCGCAAGTCGCGGCAAGATCGTCCTTAATCGAGGGAGATGGACATGCCGTTAGCCATGAATCGCGAGGTATTCATCACCTGCGCCGTCACCGGATCGGGAGGCACCCAGGACAGGAGCCCGCATGTGCCGCGCTCGCCCAGGCAGATCGCCGAGTCCGCGATAGAGGCAGCCAAGGCCGGTGCGGCGATCGTGCACTGCCATGTGCGCGATCCCGAGACGGGAAAGCCGCGCCGCGACGTGTCGCTCTACCGCGAGGTGACCGAGCGCATCCGCGACGCCGATGTCGACGTGGTGCTGAACCTGACGGCCGGCATGGGGGGCGACATGGTGTTCGGCGATGTAGAAAATCCGCTGCCGCTGAAGGCAGTCGGCACCGACATGGGCGGCGCGTCGAACCGCGTCGAGCATGTGCGCCAGTGCCTGCCGGAGATCTGCACGCTCGACTGCGGCACGATGAACTTCAATGAAGCCGATTACGTCATGACCAACACGCCGGGCATGCTGCGCGCCATGGGCGGCATGATGACCGAGCTGGGCGTGAAGCCGGAGATCGAGGCGTTCGACACCGGGCACCTGTGGTTCGCCAAGCAACTCGTGACCGAAGGCGTGCTGCGGCCCGACGCGCTGGTGCAGCTCTGCATGGGCGTGCCGTGGGGTGCGCCGGACGACCTCAACACCTTCATGGCGATGGTGAACAACGTGCCGCCGGAATGGACATTCTCGGCCTTCGCGCTC
>DATDJN010000418.1:0-23265 GCA_036520515.1 Rhizobiaceae bacterium | reverse complement strand
GCTGGCGCGGATGAATCCGCACCTCGTCGCCGGCGCCCGGGATGGTGACCGTCGCTTGATCGGCCTCACCTACTACAATGGCGGACCGTTCGCGCTCTTCGCGCACCAGGACTTCGCCGGGCATATCGAGCTCGACGCCGTCGGCAGTTGGGAAAATCTGCTTGAAGCGATGCGTCGCTTGAAGCGCGAGGGCATCTGCACCCATCCGTTCTCGCCGCGCTGGCACAGCAGCCAGACCGGCCTCGTGTGGAGCCTCCTCAGCCACCTCGCCACGGAGGGCGTGCTCGATTTCTCGATGCCCGGCGCTCCGGCGGCCTTGAGCGCCGTGGTGTCCTTCTTGCGCGCCCTCGTGGACGAAGCCCTCGTCCCGCCGTCCTGTCTCGCCGACCGAGGCGACGCCGCCGCGCTCGATCGCTGGGTAACGGGTCAACACGCCATTACCTTTACCATGGACTATCTGGCCATGGACGCGCGCGAACGCGCCGGCCGGCCGATCAACGTCCCGGCAGCACGTCTGCCCGGCCGGACCGGCACCCCACTGATGCCGGGCCATGCCCTCCTCTGCACCCGCGCAGGTCTCGACGCCGACATGCAGAGGCGAGCGACGAGCCTGCTCGCTTACCTGGGCGGGCTCGCACCCGATGGCTCGCCCAGGGTTCATGCCCGCTGGCTGTCGGAGCGACTTTTCGCCGTGCCTTATCCCGAACTCGACCATGCCGACGACATGCGTGCCGCCGCCGCGCTCGCGTTCCCCTCCGCTATCGCCGACACCTGTGTCCAGCGCCTGATGTTGGCACGGCAAGCCGCCGTCGTCTCGCCGCCCACACACGCGCCGTGGTTCCTCGAATGGTCGGCGTTTTGCGACGGCACCGTTCGCGACGACCTGCACTCTGCGGACAGGGCCTCGCCCGAGGCGACGGCCGAGGTGCTGCTCGAACGCTGGGTGGAGCTCTCGACCGGCAGAAGGTGAGCGTGCCTCGGTCTCGTTCATGCCGGCGTGACGAGATGGCAGGCAGCGCTATGCTGTCCGCCGAGCGCCGTCATGCGCGGCTCGACCTGGCTGCAAACATCCATAGCCAAGGGACAGCGGGTATGGAAACGGCAGCCCTTGGGCGGGTTGAGGGGACTGGGGATCTCGCCCTTCAGCGCCGGTGTCTCTGCCGTCGAGGTCGGCGAGGGCGCCGCCGCGATCAGCGCCCGCGTGTAGGGATGCGCGGGCGCGTGATAGACCTCCCGCGCCGAGCCGGTCTCCACGATCTTGCCGAGGTACATGACAACGATCCTGTCGGCGAAGCCGAACACCCGCGCCAGGTCGTGCGAGATAAACAGGTAGGTCAACGCGAACTGTTGCTTCAGGCTCGCGAAGAGCTTCAGGATCTGCAGCTGCAGGGAAACGTCCAGCGCCGACAGCGGCTCGTCCGCGACGATGAAATCCGGCCGCAGGATCGCCGCCCGCGCAATCGCGACGCGCTGCCGCTGGCCGCCCGAGAATTCGTGCGGATAGCGTTCAGCGAAATTGCGGTCGAGTCCCGCCGCCTCCAGCATCTCCAGCACGCGCTCGCGAATTGCCTTGCTGTCTTCGTTCGTGTGGACGCGCAAAGGCTCGGCCAGCGTCTCGAAGATGGTCATCTTGGGATTGAGCGAGGCGTACGGGTCCTGGAAGATCATCTGGAAATGCCGCCGCATCGCGCGCAGCGCCTCGCCTTCCAGGGCGGTGATGTCCTGTCCCTGGAACAACACCTTGCCGCCGGTGATCGGCGCGCTGCGCAAAAGAGCCCGGCCCAGGGTGCTCTTGCCGCAACCGCTTTCGCCGACCACAGCGACAGTCTCACCGCGGTCGACGGAGACGCTGACACCGCTCAGCGCCTGGACAACGGCAGTCGGCTCGCGCCGGAAGATGGAACGCCGTCCACCGAACTCGACGGTCAGCCCCTCAGCCTTGATGACGGGATGAGTGCTCATGCGGCCGCCTCCGTCAATGGATTGAAGCAGGCCGCCCGCGACCCGTTCGCCATGGCCGAGAGCTCCGGAACCTCCGCCAGGCAACGCGGCAGTGCACGGTTGCAACGCGGCGCGAAACTGCAGCCCGGGCTCACCACCTTCGGGTCTGGCGGCGTGCCGGGAATCGGATCCTGTTCGGTGAAGGGATCGTCGATGCGCGACGTGCTTGCGAGCAGTCCGGCGCTGTAGGGATGGCTTGGTTGCGCATAGAGCTGCTCCGCCGAGGAATCTTCGACGATGCGGCCCGCATACATCACGACCACGCGGTGCGCGAGCTTGGCCAGCAGCGCGAGATCATGCGTGACCCAGACCATCGCCATGCCGCGCTCGCTCTGGATCGACTGGACAAGCCGCACGATCTCCGCCTGCACCGTCACATCGAGTGCGGTGGTCGGCTCATCGGCGATCAGGAGCTTCGGGTCGGTGGCCAGTGCCATGGCGATCATGACCCGCTGGCGCATGCCGCCCGACATCTGATGCGGCAACTGGTTGATGCGCACTTCCGGAGACGGGATACCGACACGCCGAAGCAGATCGATTGCCCGCCGCCGCGCTTCACTGCGTGAGATGCCCTTGTGGCGGCGCATTCCCTCGGTGATCTGGCGTCCAACGGTGAGCAGCGGATTTAGCGCGCTGAGTGGATCCTGGAAGATGTAGGAAACGACCGGCCCGCGCACCGACTCCAGCTGCCTGCTGCGAAGATCCTGCAACGACTTTCCGTCGAGTTGCATACGTCGGGCGCGAATGTCGGTGCGGCGGGTGTCGAGCAGCCGGACCACGGACATCATCGTCACCGATTTGCCCGATCCGCTTTCGCCGACCACGCCGACCACCTCGCCATGAGCGACCGACAGCGACAGGTTGCGCACCGCGTGAACGGTGCCTGAGCCGCCGTGGAAGCTGATGTTCAGGCCTTCGACCTCGAGAACCATCCCGCTCATTTGCGCAGCCGCGGATTGGCGCGGTCCTGAAGCCAGTCCCCGCAAAGATTGCCGGCAAGCACCGTCAAGGCCGTCGCCAGGCCAGGCATCGCCGTCATCCACCACGCGTTCTGCAGGTAGTTGCGCCCGTCATTGAGCATTGTCCCCCAAGACGGCGTCGCGCCGCCGATGCCCACCCCGAGGAAGCTCAGCGCGGCTTCGGTCAGGATTGCCTGCGCCATCGAGAAGCTGGCCACGACGATGATCGACGACATGGTGTTGGGCAGGATGTACCGCCGCAAGATACCGCGCGTGGGGACACCGACGCTCAATGCCGCAGCCACATATTCCTGGTTCTTGACGCTCATCACCTGGCCGCGCACCACCCGTGCGTAATTCACCCAGGTTGCCAGCGCGACCACGACGACGACCGGGACGAAACCGCCGCCGAAGGTGGCGAGCAGGAAGATGGCGAGCAGCGTGAAGGGAAAGGACAGCTGGACGTTGATGAGGAACGACAGCGCCGCATCGACAAGCCCGCCGAAATAGCCGGCCAGAAGCCCGACCGTGGAGCCGATGATTGCTCCGAGAACAACCGCCCCTGCCCCCACCGACAGCGAAACCTGCGCTCCGTAGATCACGCGGCTCAACACATCGCGGCCGAGATTGTCGGTGCCGAGCAGGTGCTTGAACGACCCGCCCTCCACCCAGAACGGAGGCACCAGGCGAGCCATCAGATCGATCTTGGTTGGCGAATAGGGGGCGATCCACGGCGCAAGCAACGCCGATCCGACAGCACAGACGAGGATAGCCAGACCGATCATGCCGATGGTGTGCCGGCGGAGGAAAAGGCTGAGCGGTGCGTCACTCATTTGAGCTTCACCCGTGGATCGATGACGACGTAAAGCACGTCGATCAGGAAGTTGATCACGACGAAGAACACGGCCGCCAACAGCACGACGCCCTGGATGAGCGGGAAGTCGCGCTGGTAGACCGCGTTGACCGCGAGCCGGCCGACGCCAGGCCATGCAAAAATCGTCTCGGTGATGAATGCGCCCGAGACGAGTTCGGCGAGTTCAAGCCCGGCCATGGTGACGACCGGAATCATCGAGCTGCGGAAGGCATGCACAAAAAGGACAGTCCGTTCGCGCAGCCCCTTGGAGCGGGCGGTCCGGATGTAGTCTGCATCCAGAACTTCGAGCATGCTCGCCCGCACGAGCCGCGTCAGCCGGGCCGCCGACTGCAGCGCAAGCGTGATCGCGGGCAGGACGAGATAGGCGCCGCCGCCGTAGCCGGAAACCGGCAACAGCTTCAATTCGACGGCGAACAGGACGATCAGCATCAACCCGATCCAGAAACCCGGAGCCGCCTGTCCGATCATGGCGAGCGCCGTCACCACGAGGTCCCAGAAGGTGTTTCGCTTCAGCGCGATGATGATGCCGAGTGGAATGGCGATGACCAGCGAGAGGAGAAAACCGGCTGCCGCGAGCTCCAGAGTGGCGGGAACGCGTTCGGCTATGAGTTCGGTCACCTTCGCGCGCTGCACGAAGGAATAGCCGAGGTCGCCCTGCAGCGCATTGCCGATGAAGCTCAGATATTGCTCCGCCAGCGGGCGGTCGAGCCCGAGATACTCGCGCAGTTGCTGCTTGTCTTCCTCCGTCGCGTTCTCGCGCGCCATCAGCTCGACCGGATCGCCGGTCAGGTGGGCGACGATGAACGTCAAAAAGGAAACCCCGATCAGAACCAGGATCGCCTGGAGGAGGCGCTTAATGAGAAAGGGGAGCATGAAGTCCGTCAGGTGAAAATGAGTCCCCTGCCCCGAAGCTGTTCGAGGCAGGGGTAGTCACGTCATTTGTAGGTGATCAGATACGGCTCGAGATAGTTGTCGGCCCGGAACTCATAGCTCAGCTGCTTCGACAAGCCGAAGAAGCTCGGCAGACGCCACAGATAGAGCCAGGGCGCATCGTTCCAGATGATCTCCTGCGCCTGGAATTCGAGCGTCTGACGTTCGGCGTCGTCCAGCGTCTGCGACGCCTTCAGCACCAGTTCGTCGTATTTGGGATTGCAATAGCCGCTCGAATTGTCGACGTGGCCGCAGGTCAGGATGACGAGTTCGACCGACGGGTTGATCAGCGCAGCCCAGCCCTGGAAGTAGATGCCCTTCAGCGAAGCCTTCGAGAGGCCCTCGCGGAATTGGCCGAGTTCGACCGCTTCGTAGGTCGGCTTGATTCCCACCTGCTCGAGGAAGGAGCCGACGACCTCGGAGACTTCCTTGCCGCCGTCGAAGCGGGTGGACCACTGCAGCGTCAGCGGGAAGCCATCGGCATAGCCGGCCTCGGCGAGCAGAGCCTTCGCCTTTTCCGGATCATAGGCGAAAGGCGTCAGCGCCGGGTTGTTGTTCGGCGGGTTGACGACGCTGAGCAACGAGCTGGTGGAGCCGCCGAGCAGCGACGAGATGATCGTCGGCACGTCGACCGCGTGGTTCAGCGCCTGGCGCACGCGCGCGTCGGCAAGAGCCGGCTGCTCGCCCTTGATCGAGATGCCCATGTGCATTTTGCGCAGGCCTTCGATCTTCACCAGATCGCTGACATCGGAATTCGCCTGATCGGCAGAGTCCGGAGTGATGCCTATCACAAGGTCGACGGTACCGGCACGCAGCTCGTTGAGGCGCGAGGAAACCTCCGGGATATTGCGGAAGACGACGTCCTTCACGGCGGGCTTCTCACCCCAGTAGTCGTCGTTGCGCGTCAAGACCAGCGCGTCGCCGCGCCGCCAGTCGACGAACTTGTAGGGTCCGGAACCGATCGGAGCCTTGGCGACTTCGTCAGGCGACGTTTCGGTGATGTATTTGGGAGCGGCGATGAACGCCTCTTCCAGCCAATAGAGCATGTTGACCGTCGGTGCGGCCGTAACGAGCTCGATCGTGTAGTCGTCGACGACGCGTACTTCCTTCAGCCCCGTCTGGTCGTGGAGCTGCTGCACGGAATTGAACGGCGCCGTATCCATGCGCGCGAAATTGATCTTCACCGCTTCGGCGTTGAACGGCTCGCCGTTCGTGAACTTCACTCCCTCTCGCAGCTTGAAGCGCCAGGTGACGTCGTCGACGCGTTCCCACGAGGTCGCCAGCCGCGGCTGGGGCGATCCGTCGAGATCGCGGCGCACGAGGCTGTCGAACACCGACCAGATCACCGATCCGGTCGGATTGTTGCTGTCCAGCATATGCGGGTCGAGGCTGATGACATCCTCCGACGACGCGATCACGATCGGCTTGGCGTCCTGCGCCCAGCTCGGCGAGAGCGCCGGCGCAGCCAGCAGGACAGTCGCTGCCAACAACCTCCCCGCCCAGTTTCGACTCAATTTCATGAATGTTCTCCTTGCTTCATGAGTGTTGTCCTTAATTGTTGGCCGCAGCCTTCGGGACGACCTGGAAAGGCGGCGGGAACAGGTCCGGCCATGCGTGCCCATGCCTGTGGCGTTCGGAAAAGCTCGCGCGCAGTACCTCGAAGATTTCCTGCATCGCGGCCGCCATCTCGAGTTCGTTGACGCCGACCACGCGGCCGTCCCGAACGACCTGCCTGCCCGCGACCCAGACATGCCTGGCGCGGCCCGGCGGCATCAGGAACAGCGCTTCGAGCGGATTGTGCACCGGCTGAACCTCGAGGCTCGACAGGTCCCAGGCAACGATGTCGGCCGACGACCCGGTCGCCAGCCTGCCGAGATCGGATCGGCGCAGTGCGTCGGCCCCGCCGAGCGTTGCAGCGCGAAGATAGTCGGCCGGCGCTGTTGAGGCTGAATCACCCGCGCGCGCCATGGCGAGACCCAACTGGAGGTTCATGAGCATGTTGGGCGGCGCCGTATCCGTACCGATGCCGATTCGGATGCCCTCGTCGCGGAACGCTGCAAAGCTCTCCAGCCGCCGTCCGCCGCGCCCGATGACCAGGGGACAATGCACGACCACGGCGCCGCTCTCCCGCAAAGCGAGGCGGTCCGCACGGACCAAGGCGGGATCGGCGTCAGGGCCGCCAAGGTGGATGGCATGGGGAAGCAAGGCACGATCCGACAGAATGCCCAGGTCACCGAGATGCGCGAGGGACGATTTGCCGGACCTGCGCCACATCAGATTGGCCTCCGTCCTGGACTGACAGCAATGCAGCCGGAAGGACACGTCCAGCGCCTCCGCCGCAGCAGCAGTGCGCAGCAGCAATTCGTCCGAACAGGTTTCGATGGTCGACGGCACAAGAAGCCCCGATACGAGGCCGCCTCGGGACCCCCGGCTGCGCTCGATGAAGGCGACCGCATCGGCAAGCCCAGCCAACCCAGCCGCTTCATCAACCCTTTGACCGACGATGCCGTCATCCTCTTCGACATTGACGAAAGAGCGAAAGCTCGGCCCGAGGAACAGCCGGATGCCTAGTTCTTGGGCGAGATCCGCCATCGCATCGAATTCGTCGCCGCTCTCGGCCCAACGCCGGAACAGAATGGAAGTGACTGGCAGCGCCGTGGTGACACCGGACAGAAGCAATTGGCAGAACGCACCGCGCGCTCCGGTGACGATCTCGTCCAGCGTCAGCACATCATGCGCGGAGGCAGCGTAGCGGGCACCCCACGTCTTCGCGCCCGGCGGAGACTTTCCGCCGAAGCCGAGGATGGTGGTGTCGACGTCCGCGAGTGCGTTGAGGTCTATGAAGCCCGGCGCAATCAGCGCGTGCCCAAGCGCCTGATGCGTGTCGGCCGGACAGTCGGTGCGGTGCCCCGCGTGACGCACGCCGGAATCATCGAAGACGACCTCACCGTCCTCGAACAGGACGTGGTCGGCTCCATCGAAGCCGAGAACCCAGCGTGCGGTCAACTTTACCGTCATTGGAGTCCTTCCCTCCCGACAGGGGCTCACAAGGGTTCGCGATCATCGTCCCAACATCATTATTTTGTTTTCATAACTCCACAATAGGAAAAATTCAAAAGGAGGATTGCCCGTTCCTTTCGCCTCGATACTGCTTAAAATTTCGCATCATTTTGCCCAATAAGCCAGCATTTGTGCACGAGGTCGCCGAAAGAACTCCTTCTGGTTCTTCAAAAAGAGAAGTTTTAGAAAGAGGCGCGGCAGAGCTTCCCTTCCAGTGCCCGTGCTGATGGGGCCTGCGTAATCCAGGCCAGTATCGTGGCGTCATTGCTGCCTCGCTCCGTCGATCTCACTATGCGTGGCGCGCCGCTTCCAATTCGGGAATGTGGTCGATGATCGCAGTGCCTCGCCGTCCATGGAGCCCCCGCGACCGTGGACATGGCCGGAGCGGCCTGGCCGGCCTCGTTGGAACCTGCTGTCGGGAAACCAGTTAGTGCTTGCCCGCTGTTGCGGTCGCGGCTGCTTGCTACAATCCACTCGACTTGAAGCGATGCCGGTGCATATTTACGGGCGTCGGCGACCAGCAGCAGTGAGGCAGCGGACCAGATGGAGATTTTCACGGCCGCCGGTCTTGCCGCACTCTTTCAGGTCATAGCCATCGATCTCGTCCTCGCGGGCGACAACGCGATCGTGATCGGCCTCGCGGCGGCCGGCCTGCCGTCCGACCAGCGCAAGAAGGCGATACTGGTCGGCATCGGCGCCGCGACGGTGCTGCGCATCGGCTTCGCGCTCGCCACCACATGGCTGCTGCAGATCGGCCCGATCCTGCTCATCGCCGGCGGCCTGCTGCTGCTCTGGGTGTGCTGGAAGATGTGGCGCGAGCTGCGCACCAGCCACGAGGAAGAACAGGCGGCGACCGAGGCGCTCGCCAACACCGACCACGACAAGGACGGGGCCGTCGCCGGCAAGGCACAGCGCAAGACCTTCGCCCAGGCCGCGTGGCAGATCGTCATCGCCGACGTATCGATGTCGCTGGACAACGTGCTTGCCGTCGCCGGCGCGGCGATGGAGCATCCGACCGTCCTCATCTTCGGCCTTGCGCTGTCGATCGCGCTGATGGGTTTTGCCGCATCCTACGTGGCGCGGCTGCTGCACAAATATCGCTGGATCGCCTATATCGGACTGCTGATCATCCTCTATGTCGCGCTGAAGATGCTGCTCGACGGCGCGGTCGACCAGTTCCCGGAACAGTTCGGATTCCTGAGCCCCTGGTTCGGCGGCCACGGCGGCGGGCATTGACCTTCGCTCAGGCTCCCCGGAGCCGCCTGATCGCGTTCGCCTGCATGCTCGACGGCGACATCTGCATGAACTCGATGCGGTTGCCGTCGGGATCCTCGATCCAGCACTGGCGGTTGCCGTCGAGGCCGAGCTTCGGCTCCACGGTCAGCCCGACGCCGGCTTCCTTGAGCCGAGCGGCGGTGGCGTCGAGGTCGGCGCATTCGAGGCAGAAATGGTTGATCGCGGTCTTGTCCCGGTCGGGAGCGCGACCACCCTGCCCGCCCGGAAACAGTTCCAGGAACTGCGTGTCGGTGATGCGGAGATAGGCCAGCCAGAGGCTGCCGTCGTCATTGTCGAGACGCATCATCTCGGCAAAGCCCAGCCGGTCGCGGTAGAATTCGAGGGAGCGACCGACATCTGCCACTTTCAGCGCCACATGGCCGATGCCGGTAAGGCCGAGCCTGCTTTCCATGCGTCATCCGCTCCCTTGCGGCGGTGATTACAAACCGCCAGAACTGTGATACTGCGCCGCCTTCCCACAGTCGATGGAAAGCATTTCATGGCCGCGCCCCGCGTCAGTTTCGTCAGTCTCGGTTGCCCGAAGGCGCTCGTCGATTCCGAGCGCATCCTGACGCGCCTGCGCGCCGAGGGCTACGAGATCGCGCGCAAGCATGATGGCGCCGACCTGGTCGTCGTCAACACCTGCGGCTTCCTGGATTCGGCGCGCGAGGAGTCGCTCGGCGCGATCGGCACGGCGCTGAAGGAGAACGGCAAGGTCATCGTTACCGGCTGCATGGGCGCGACGCCCGATCTGATCCGCGAGAGGCACCCGAACGTGCTCGCCATCACCGGGCCGCAGGCCTATGAGAGCGTCATGGCGGCGGTGCACGAGGCAGCCCCCCCGGCGCACGACCCGTTCGTCGACCTGCTGCCGCCGCAGGGCGTGAAGCTGACGCCGCGCCACTACGCGTATCTCAAGATTTCCGAGGGCTGCAACAACCGCTGCACCTTCTGCATCATCCCGGCGCTGCGCGGCGACCTCGTCTCTCGACCCGCGGCGGACGTGCTGCGCGAGGCGGAGAAGCTCGCCAAGGCCGGCGTGAAGGAGCTGCTGGTCATCTCGCAGGACACCAGCGCCTACGGCGTCGACGTGAAATACCAGACGAGCCTGTTCCAGGACCGCGAGGTGAAGGCAAAATTCCTCGACCTCTGCCAGGAACTGGGCGAGATGGGCATCTGGGTGAGATTGCACTACGTCTACCCCTACCCGCACGTCGCCGACGTCATCCCGCTGATGGCCGAGGGAAAAATCCTTCCCTATCTCGACATTCCCTTCCAGCACGCCTCGCCCCAGGTGCTGAAGAACATGCGCCGCCCGGCGCATGGCGAGAAGACGCTTGAGCGCATCCGCGGCTGGCGCGACGCCTGCCCCGACCTCGCCATCCGCTCGACCTTCATCGTCGGCTTCCCCGGCGAGACGGACGAGGATTTCGAGATGCTGCTCGACTGGCTCGACGAGGCCAAGATCGAGCGCGCGGGCTGCTTCAAGTACGAGCCGGTGACCGGCGCGCGCTCCAACGAGATGGGGCTCGAGCAGGTGCCGCAGGAGATCAAGGAAGCGCGCTGGCACCGCTTCATGCAGCGCCAGCAGAAAATCTCGGCCGGCCTGCTGCAGAAGAAGGTGGGAAAACGCCTGCCCGTCATCATCGACGAGGCGCACGGCACGTCGGCCAAGGGCCGCACCAGATACGACGCGCCGGAGATCGACGGCTCGGTGCACATCCAGTCGCGGCGCCCGCTGCGCACCGGCGACATCGTGACGGTGAAGATCGATCGCGCCGACGCCTACGATCTGTACGGCATCGCCGTCTGATCGGAGCCCGGGGCGGCCGTCGTGGCGGCCCCGAACGGGTTCGCGACAAGGGAAAGGCCCGACGCTGGCCTGGATACGAGGGCCTGGATACGGGGCCTGGATGCTGGGGATACTGGGACCTGGATGCTGGAGCCGTTCCGCCGAGCGGCGCGGCCCCAGCCGTTACCGACCGTCAGAAGCGATAGTTGATGCCGGCCCTCAGAATGTCGAGGTTCGTCTTGACGTCGCCATTGCCGAAGATGTCGAGATCGTAGGTGTCGGTGCCATAGTCCACGCGGAGATACTCGACGTTGGCCGACCAGTGGTCGGCGAATGCATAGTCGAGGCCGACGCCAGCCGTCCATCCGGTGGCGACCGTATTGTCCTTGCGCGCCTCGCCGGCATAGTCGGGATGGGAACAGACGCCGAATTGCACGCCGGTCGGACAGGCTGCGCCGGCCGCACTGTGGGCCCAGGCGAAGCCGCCGGTGACATAGGGGAGCAAGCGATCGATCGCATAGCCCGCCCTCACCCTTGCCGTGCCGAGATAATCGACCTCGGCATGCATCCCGAGGTAGTTGCCCGCCAGTACGGCGTCGTCGAGCTTTCCGTACGAGACATCCGCCACGATGCCGAGCAACAGGTTGCTTGCGAATTGATGGTCGTAGCCGATCTGCAATCCGCCGAAGCGCCCTTCAGGCTCCTGGCCGGGCGTGTCCGGGTTTGCGGCCTTTCCCTCGCCCCATCCGTAGCCGCCATGCGCGCCGACGTAAAAGCCCGTCCAGTTGAAAGAAGCGGAGGCCGCGATTTCGCCTGGAGAACTGTCTCCTGCGGAGGCCGGTGTGCAAAGGCTCAAAACAAGCAATGCCGGGATGAGAACTGCTCTCACCGTAGCGCAATACAGCATTTCCGAAGTTCCTGACCGAGTACCAACGATACTTGATCATATATCGCGTTATGGAATTTCGGCAACCCGTTCAGGGGTACAAGTCTGCCTGCCAATGGGAAAAGTCTGCGGGATAAACGAAAAGGGCGCCCGGAGGCGCCCTTTCCTGATCGTCGCTTGTGACAGGCTTACTGCGGCAGCTGGTCGTCCACGCCCTTGACGTAGAAGTTGAGGCCGAGCAACACGCCGTCCTCGGCGACCTCGCCGTCCTTCAGCCATTCCGAGCCGTCCTGCTTGGCGATCGGGCCGGTGAAGGGATTGAATTCGCCGGACTTGATCTTGGCCTCGACTTCCTCGGCGGCCTTCTTCACGTCGTCGGGCATGTTGGTGTAAGGCGCCATGACGACGTTGCCTTCCTTCATGCCGTGCCAGACGTCGATCTGCTCCCAGTTGCCGTCGATCACGGCCTTGATGCGCTGGGTGTAGTACGGACCCCAGTCGTCGATGATCGAGGTGAGCTGGGTCTCGGGGCCGAACTTGATCATGTCCGAAGCCTGGCCGAACGCCTTGATGCCGCGATCATGCGCGACCTGCATCGGAGCCGTCGAGTCCGTGTGCTGCGTGATGATGTCGACGCCCTGGTCGATCAGCGCCTTGGCAGCGTCGGCTTCCTTGCCGGGGTCGAACCAGGTGTTGGCCCACACGACCTTCACCTTGAAGTCCGGGTTCACCGTCTGCGCGCCGAGCACGAAGGCATCGATGCCCATCACGACTTCCGGGATCGGGAAGGAGGCGATGTAGCCGGCGACGCCTGCCTTGGAGAGCTTGGCGGCGATGATGCCCTGGATGTAGCGGCCTTCGTAGAAGCGCGAGTTGTAGGTCGAGACGTTCGGCGATTCGCGCTTGAAGCCGGTGGCATGCTCGAACTTCACGTCCGGGAACTTCTTGGCGACCGCGTTGGTGGCATCCATGAAGCCGAAGGAGGTCGTGAAGATGATGTTGCAGCCCGAGCGGGCGAAGCGCTCGATGGCGCGCTCGGCGTCGGCGCCTTCGGGCACGCTTTCGAGATAGGCGAGTTCGACCTGCTCTTCCCCGCCCAGGGCCTGCTGCGCTTCGAGCGCGCCCTGGTGATGCTGGTACGACCAGCCGAAGTCGCCGATCGGGCCGACATAGATGAAGCAGGCCTTGACCTTGGCTTCCGCGGCCATCGTCCCGAAGGCCATGACGGCCGTGGCCGCCGCGATTGCGAGTAATCTTGATTTCATTCGTGTAGATCCTTCTTGGTTCTTATTGGGGTCTGTCCCGTCAATTTTTTTAGCGATCTGGCACGAACGGCCGCCCCAGTGATGCCGGTGTGTTTATCATCGTCAGTCGCCTGTTCCTGGAGATTAGAACAAGGACGACGATGGTTGCCAGATAGGGAAGCGCAGAAAGCAGCTGCGAGGGGATGCCAATCCCCAGCGCTTGCGCATGGAGCTGGCCGATCGAGACCGCGCCGAACAGATAGGCGCCGGCCAGAACCCGCAGCGGCCGCCACGAGGCGAAGACGACCAGCGCCAGCGCGATCCAGCCGCGGCCGGCGCTCATGTTCTCGATCCATTGGGTCGTGTAGACGAGCGACAGAAACGCACCCGCCAGGCCGGCGCAGGCGCCGCCGAACATCACGGCGAGGTAGCGGATGCCGATCACGTTGATGCCGAGCGCATGCGCCGACGCATGGTTGTCGCCGACCGAGCGCAGCGTCAGGCCGGCGCGCGTGCGGAACAGGAACCAGGCGACGCCGAACGTCAGCAGGATCGAGATGTAGAAGATCGGGTCCTGCCCGAAAAGCAGCTTGCCCACGAACGGCAGGCCGGTGAGGCCGGGGATATAGATCGCCGTCAGCTTGACGCCCGGCTGGCCGACGAAGGCCTCGCCGATCATGCCGGACAGGCCGAGCCCGAGCAGCGTCAGCGCAAGGCCGGTCGCCACCTGGTTGGTCACCAGCGTCAGCGTCAGGAAACCGAAGAGCAGCGAGAACAGGGCGCCCACGATGATCGCCGCGAAAACGCCGAGCCAGGGCGAACCGGTGGTCAGCGCGACCCCGAAGCCGGTCACCGCGCCCATGATCATCATGCCCTCGACGCCGAGGTTCAGCACGCCCGAGCGTTCCACGACCAATTCGCCGATGGCTGCGAGCAGCAGCGGCGTCGCGGCCGTCGCGATGGTGAGCAGGATCATCTCGGCCATCATGTCAGGTGGTTCCCGTCGCTGCCGTGTCGGCCGACGCGGCTTGCGGCCTGACCATACGGATGCGGTAGTGGATCAGCGTGTCGCAGGCGAGCACGAAGAAGAGCAGCATGCCCTGGAAGGCGCGCACGGCCTTGTCGGACACGCCTATGGCGATCTGGGCGGATTCCCCGCCGAGATAGGTGAGCGCCAGGATGATGCCCGCCGCGACGATGCCGAGCGGGTTCAGCCGACCGAGGAAGGCGACGATGATCGCCGTGAACCCGTAGCCGATGGATATCTTCTCGTTCAGATGCTCGATCGGGCCGGCGACCTCGCTGATGCCGGCAAGCCCGGCAAGGGCGCCCGACAGCAGGAAGGCGAAGAACACCATCTTGGCCGAGGAGAAACCGGCGAAGCGCCCTGCCCGCGGGCTCTGGCCGAGCACCTTCACCTCGAAGCCCTTCAGCATCCTGGACAGCATGAACCAGACGGCGACTGCGGCGACGAGAGCAAAGACGAAGCCCCAATGCGCGCGGCCGGCGTCGGGCCAGATCTGCGGCAGGACGGCGTATTCGTTGAAGCGGATCGTGCCGGGGAAGCTCATGCCTTCCGGGTTGCGCCAGAGGCCGCGCACCAGCCAGTCGTTGAAGAGCTGGGCGACATACACCAGCATCAGGCTTGTCAGGATCTCGTTGGTGTTGAACCTGACCTTGAAGAGGGCCGGGATCGCGGCGTAGGCGGCGCCGCCCGCCATGCCGAAGATCAGCATCAAGGGCAGCGTTGCCCAGTTCTGGAACCCGGGGAACAGCACGGGGATGAAGGAGCCCGCGACCGCGCCGGCAATGAACTGGCCTTCCGCCCCGATGTTCCAGTTGTTGGAGAGGAAGCAGACCGACAAGCCGACCGCGATCAGGATGAGGGGAGCGGCCTTGATGGCGAGCTCGTGGAGCTGCCAGCGGTTGCCCGGGTCCCAGATGCCGGTCAGCGGGTCGATGAAATAGTAGTAGAGCGCGTCGAAGGGGTTCTTGCCGAGCAGCGAGAACATGATCGCGCCGGCAATCAGCGTCAGGCCGAGCGCGATGAAGGGCGACAGCGCCGAGAAGAGGGCCGAGTGCTGCGGACGCCTGACGAGTTCGATGCGCATCAGACCGCCTCCGCCGCGTGCTCTACGTGGCCGGGCTCTGCGCCGCCCATCAGGAGGCCGATCTTCTCGAGGCTCGCCTCGGCGCGCGGCAGCGGCCTCGACAGCTCGCCATTGTGCATGACGGCGATGGCGTCGGAAATCTCGAACAGCTCGTCGAGGTCCTGGCTGATGACGAGGACGGCGGAGCCGGCCCGGGAAAGCTCGATGAGGGATTGCCTGATCTTCGCCGCGGCGCCGGCGTCGACGCCCCAGGTCGGCTGGTTGACGACCAGGACGGTCGGGCGGCGGTCGAGCTCGCGGCCGACGATGAACTTCTGCAGGTTGCCGCCCGAAAGCGCGGCGGCCTCCGGGTCGCGCGCGCTCTTGCGCACGTCCATTTCCCTGACGATGCGCTGCGTCGCCATGTCAATCGCGCTTTCCTTCACCAGCCCGCCCGCGCCGAGGAATGCCTTCCGGTCGGTCGCGTAGCGCGACAGGAAGAGGTTTTCCGACAGCTTCATGCGCGGCGCGGCGCCGTGACCGAGGCGCTCCTCGGGAACGAAGGCGGCGCCGAGCAGCCGGCGGCCGGTGATGTCGAGGCGGCCGGCGTTCTTGCCGCGGATGCGGATCGTGCCGGCGTCGTGCTGCACGACCTCGCCCGACACGGCCTCGAAAAACTCGCCCTGGCCGTTGCCGGCGACGCCGGCGATGCCGATGACCTCCCCTGCCCTGACGGCGAGCGAGATGTTGCGGAGCGGCATGGAGAACGGCGTGGCGGGCTTGCGGCTGAGGCTGTTGATCTCGAGCAGCGGCGCGGCGTTCTCGATGCCTTCGACGGGCGCGCGGACGACGGCGTGCACCTCGCTGCCGACCATCATGCGGGCCAGCGATGCGGCGGTCTCCTTGCGCGGATCGGTGTGGCCGACGACCTTGCCGTGTCGCATGACGGTCGCGGCGTCGCACATGCGCTTCACCTCCTCGAGGCGGTGCGAGATGTAGAGGATCGACTTGCCCTCGGAGCGCAGGCGCTCCAGCGTCTCGAACAGCTTGTCGGCCTCCTGCGGGGTGAGCACCGACGTCGGCTCGTCGAGGATGATGAGATCGGGCGCCTGCAGCAGGCAGCGGATGATCTCGATGCGCTGGCGCTCGCCGACGGAGAGGTCGCCGACCAGCGCGTGAGGATCGAGCGGCAGGCCGTAGCTGTAGGACAACGCCTGGGCCTTGGCCGCGATGGTGGAGATGGGCGCCCTGTCGTCGACGGAGAGTGCGATGTTTTCGGCAGCCGACAGCGCCTCGAACAGCGAAAAGTGCTGGAAGACCATGCCTATGCCGAGTTTCTTTGCGACGCCCGGGCTGGTGATCCTCACCGGCTCGCCGTTCCAGAGGATCTCGCCGGAATAGGGTTCGAGAGAGCCGAACAGCATCTTGACCAGCGTCGACTTGCCGGCGCCGTTCTCGCCAAGCAGCGCGTGGATCTCGCCCTTGCGGATGGTCAGGTCGACCGCATCGCACGCCCTCAATGCGCCGAATATCTTCGTCAGGCCCCGAACCTCCAGCAGGTTCGCGCCGTTGGCGTCAGCACTCACGGTGCCTCCCGATCAGTTCGCCAGATATGGTCGTTGTTCCCCAGGGCATCGTAGTTCCACCCACGCTGCAACGCAAAATACGTCCCGGCGTGAAAGATTTTCAAGTTTTTCAGCAAGTGCGGCCCGGATTGCTCACGGAATGAGAATGGTCGTGCCGGATGTCTTGCGGCTTTCGAGGTCCGCATGCGCCTTTGCTGCGTCCTTCAGCGCATAGCGCTGGTTGATGGGGATCTTGACCGCGCCGGACGCGACGACGTCGAACAGCGCCGCGGCCGACGCCTCCAGCTCCTCGCGCCGGGCGATGTAGACGAAGAGCGTCGGCCTGGTGGCGTAGAGGGAGCCCTTCCGCGCCAGGATCGACAGGTCGAAGGGCGGGATCGGCCCCGACGACTGGCCGAAGCAGGCGAACAGGCCGAGCGGGCGCAGGCAGTCGAGCGACCCCATGTAGGTGTCCTTGCCGACGGAATCGTAGACGACGTCGCAAAGCCTGCCGTCGGTGATGCGCTTCACCTCGGTGGCGAAATCCTGCTCGCGGTAGTTGATGACGTGGTCGTAGCCATGCGCCAGGGCGAGTTCCACCTTGTCGGGCGAGCCGGCGGTGCCGATCGTCGTCGCGCCGATGTGCTTCGCCCACTGGCCGAGGATGAGGCCGACGCCGCCGGCGGCGGCGTGGCAGAGGATGGTGTCGCCGGGCTTCACCTTGAAGGTGCGCTGGAGCAGGTACTGCGCGGTCATGCCCTTCAGCATCATGGCGGCCGCCTGCTCGTCGCTGACGCCATCGGGGACCTTGACCAGCCGGTCGGCCGGGACGACGCGCTCTTCGCTATAGGCGCCGAGCGGAGTCGTATAGGCGACGCGGTCGCCGGGCCGAAGCCCGTCGACGCCCACGCCCACCTCGACCACCTTGCCCGCGGCCTCGCTGCCCGGGATCAGCGGCAGGTCGCCCGGCGCCGGATAGAGGCCGCTGCGGTAGTAGGTGTCGAGGAAATTGAGGCCGATCGCCGTGTGCCGGACCAAAACCTGTCCGGGACCTGGCTTGCCCGGATCGTAGTCTTCGTAGGAGAGCGCTTCGGGCCCGCCATGGGCGTGGACTTTGATGGCTTTGGACATGGTCACGACTTCTGAGGCTCCGGCTTCGCGCCGAGATTTGGAAACAGCTGCATGACGCCGCCGATGCAGAACAGGTAGACGCTGGTCACGCCGATGCCAACCTTGGTGAAGGCGCTGACATTCTCGGCCAGCACGCCGATCTGCGTATAGAACTGCGCCAGGAAGGATTCCAGCAGCGCCAGCGCTCCGAAGGCGCACCAGGCGAGCGTGACGCCGAGGTTGAGGGGCCGCAGCCGCTTCACCCTGACCGGATGCAGGAAATGCACCGGCACGAAGGTTAGGATGCCTGCGACGACGACGACCGCGAAGGACACCCACTCGCCCGGCTCGATGACGAAGAGGGTGAACACGATCATGTTCCAGACGACGGGGAAACCCTTGAAGAAATTCTCGTCGGTCTTCATGCCGGTGTCGGCGTAGTAGATGGCGCTCGACACGACGATGATCGCCGCCGACAGGAAGGAGAGCCCCTCGCCCATCAGCCCGAACTGGTAGAGCGCGAAGGCAGGAATCAGGACGTAGGTGACGTAGTCGATGATGTTGTCGAGCAGCTCGCCCGACCATGTCGGCAGGATTTCCTTGACCTCGAGCTTGCGCGCGATCGGGCCGTCTATGCCGTCGACGAAGAGCGCCAGTCCGAGCCACCAGAACATCGCCGTCCAGCGCTCCTCGCTGGCCGCGACGAGCGAGAGGAAGGCGAGAAACGAACCCGAGGCCGTCAGCAGGTGGACCGAAAAGGCGCGTGCCTGCGGCCAGGTGACTTTTCTTCTAGGTTTCAACGGCCGTGCCATTCCTTTTTCTTGTCTCGGCAAAACAGCCGGCAACTGCATCCGACAGTAATAGCAGGCCGGTTGCCCGCACAAGCCCGTGTCTTGGCTTGATCCCCGGAAGTCGGCCCAACTCCGCCGTGTCCGACCGTCGCATTGATCTGGGCATGGACCCTGCCATATACGCGGTTGGACATCGTGGAGCACTTCATTGGCCAGCGAGCACAACGGATCGATCATCGTTGCGGGCACCGGACCGACCGGCCTGATCGCGGCGGCAGCCCTTGCCGATCTCGGCATGCCGGTGACGCTGGTCGGGCCGCCGGCGTCCGGCGACGACCGGCGCACGACCGCATTGATGACGCCGGCGCTTGCCCAACTCGACGGGCTCGGCGTGCTTGCCGCCCTCAAGCCGAAGACGGCGCCGCTGAAGGTCATGCGGATCATCGATGCGACGAGGCGCCTGATACGCAGCCCGGTCGTGACCTTCCGCGCCGCCGAGATCGGCGAAGACCATTTCGGCCTGAACATGCCGAACCGCGACCTCAATGCAGCACTGGAAGCGGCGGTCGCGTCGCGCCCGGCCATCGACTGGCGGCGCGAGCTGGTCACCGGGTGGGTCGTCGGCCCGGACAGGGTGACGGCGCGGCTGTCCGACGACGCCACGATCGAGGGCGCGCTTGCCGTCGCCGCCGACGGACGCCTGTCGCCGGCCCGGGCAGCGGCGGGCATCGATACGTCGGCGCGGTCCTACCCGCAGTCGGCGCTGGTGCTGAATTTCGTGCATAGCCGCGCCCACGGCTTCGTCTCGACCGAATTCCATACCGAGACCGGGCCGTTCACCCAGGTTCCCCTGCCCGGCAACCGGTCCAGCCTCGTCTGGGTCGTGAAGCCCGAGACCGCCGAAGAGCTGATGGCGCTGGACGACCAGTCGCTGTCGAGGCGGGTCGAGGAGCAGATGCAATCGATGCTCGGGCGCGTCGAGGTCGAGCCCGGCCGCCAGGTCTATCCGCTCGGCGCCACCCTGCCGTCGCGCTTCGCCCAAAACCGCGTCGCGCTGGTCGGCGAGGCAGCGCACGTGTTCCCGCCGATCGGCGCGCAGGGGCTCAACCTCGGCATTAGGGACGTGCGCGATCTGGTTGCGACTGTTGCGGAAAATCGCATCGACCCAGGTGCGGAAAAATCCCTGGCGACCTATGACCGCAAGCGGCGCCCCGACGTGCTGGCGCGCGCCGGCGCGGTCAACCTGCTCAACTTGTCGCTGCTGTCGGACATGCTTCCGGCCCAGCTTGCCCGCAGCGCGGGGCTCGGCGTCGTCGGCGGCTTCGCGCCGATCCGGGCGCTGTTCATGCGTGAAGGGCTGCAGCCGGGCAGCGGCTTCGCCAAGGCCTTCACCGACCTACGGGAACAGATCCGGCGGTAGCATGCCGGCCTTGATCAGGTAGAGCAGCCCGGTCACGGTCGCGACCGAGATGCAGGTCGTGAGCAGGATGCTGGCCGAGGCCCGTTCGACCCAGACATGATATTGTTGCGCCAGCACGAAGACGTTGGTGGCGGTGGGAAGCGCGGCCAGCAGCACTGCCGAATACAGCCAGACTTCCGAAAAATTCCCGACCCAGCTCAGGATGACATAGCAGGCGAGCGGGTGGAGGATGAGCTTCAGGAAGGCAATCGGCGCGAGTTCGTGCGGGACGCGCTTCAGCGGGCGCAGGGCCAGCGTCACCCCCATGGCGAAGAGCGCGCAGGGCGCGGCCGCGGCCGAGAGGTATTCGAGGAGCCGCTCGACAGGTACGGGCGGCCTCACCTGCAGATAGGCGGCGGCGACCCCGACGGCGGTCGCGATGATGAAGGGGTGCAGCACGATCTTCTTCGCCACGCCAATGGCCAGTTGCAGCGGCGGCCGCTTCTCGCCGCCCGACAGCGCCATCATCATCGGCGCGACGGCGAAGTGGACGATGTTCTCGAAGCAGAAGATGAGGGCGACAGGCACTGCCGCCTCCGGGCCGAAGACGAGCAAAGCCAGCCCTGGCCCCATATAGCCGATGTTGCCATAGGCCGCCGCGAGGCCCTTGATCGTGGACTCCGCGATGTTCCTGCCCGCAAACAGCATCGAGCCGGCGAACATGATGAGGAAGATCGTGTAGGTCGACAGCACCGCGCCGAGGATGAACGTCCATTCCGTCAGCCGCTCGAAAGGCGTTTTGGCGAGAAGCTGGAAAAACAGCGCGGGCAACGCGACATAGACGATGAAAGTGTTCATCCAGCCGAGCGCCTCGACCGGCTGGCGCGTGATGCGCGCGACGAAAAAGCCGAGGAATATCAAGCCGAAGAACGGCAGAACGAGACCGATGACGTCCGACATACCCCTGCCCGCTTCATCCTCTTCAGAGGCTGCGGTAGCCGCGGCTTTGCCGCCCCGTCAAGCGTCCGGTATTGAATTGCGTGTTGCACTGCGCCAAATAGGGCGTGAGGCTTGGATCATGAACGATATCAAAACAGCTAAGTTTGCGATCGGCCAGGTGGTTCGCCACCGGCTGTTCCCCTTCCGCGGCATCATCTTCGACGTCGATCCGCAATTCAACAACACCGAGGAATGGTACGAGGCGATTCCGAAGGAAGTGCGCCCGCGCAAGGACCAGCCCTTCTACCATCTGCTCGCCGAGAATTCGGAGACGGAATACATCGCCTACGTGTCCGAGCAGAACCTGCTCGAGGATGCGTCGGGCGATCCGGTGAGGCACCCGCAGCTGCGCGAGATGTTCGACCGCACGCCGGACGGGCAATACGCGCCGAAGGTGCTGGCGCGGCATTGAGCTGTCGACGCCGGGCGAAGCCCGCTTGATCGGAGATGCTACTGGACAACAAAAAAAGCGGGGCAATGCCCCGCTTTTTTGGTTTGCGGCCTTAGCCGAAATCAGTTGGCCGGAGCCGCGCCGCTCTTGGCCTTGTCCTGCTCTTCCTTGAGCTTCTTGGCGAAGTCCTCGTTGTTCTTGGCAACGAACTCCTGCAGCTTCTTCTGGCGATCCTCGAGGTCGGACTGCTGCAGCGGCGGGCCGTCGAAGGCGCCGGTGAAGCCCTGCAGCGACACCTTCACGGGGTTCGCCTGGTTCTGCGAGTTGACGGACGTGAGCGTCAGCTCCGAGCCCTTCTTGAAGGAGCTGACGAGCTGGTCGGAGAGCTGGGCCTCGGCGATGCAGCGGTCCGGGAAGCAGAGCACGTAGTCGAGCTTCTGCGCCTTGCCGCCATCAATCTGGAGGCCGATGCCGGGAGGCACGAGGCGGCCGCTGGGCACGGTAACCTGGAAGACCTTGCGGTTCACCTTGCCCTTCAGCTCGAGCAGGCTGATGCCGGTGATGACCTGACCGGTGTTGGCGGTCAGGATGTTCTGCACGTTGCAGATATCCACGTCTTCCTGCTTGGCGCAGGCCTTGAACCAGCCCTTCGGAATCTGCGGAGGCTGCTGCTGCGCACCGGCCGGCGCCAGCCCGGCCGCGAGCACGCCCAGCACACCGGCAGCCATCACCGAAATACGGTAAGCGTCGGTCTTCAGGCTTGTCATCTCGTTCGATTCCTCTCAACTGATCCGGGAGGCGGCCCGTGCCGCTCATGTGCGCTACCTGTTTCCCAATTGAGGCAACAGGATGACTTGTCTCGCCTGTACACCGCCGAAGGCGGCGAATCCAGTCCGGCGCCGGCTTTTCGCTCCGTTAAGGGCGTTTCGGCGGTCGAAACGGGCTCTGCCCGACAAGTGCGCCATTTTGGCGTGATAGGTTAGGCCGCGAATCAACGAAAAGGCCCCCGTGCCCGCGTTCTGGAGACTTTATTGCATGCGACGCCTGTTTCGGCGCCTGGTTCCGAGCCTGGTAATGGCGCTGGCCATCCCCCTTTGGAGCGGGACTGCGGGCGCAGAACCCTCCCATGCGATCGCCATGCATGGCGACCCCGCCTTGCCGGCGGACTTCGCCCACATGCCATACGCCAACCCGGATGCGCCCAAGGGCGGGACGATCAACTATGCCTGGCCCGGCACCTTCGACAGCATCAACCCATTCATCGTGCAGGGCAGCGGCGCGCGCGGCAGCCTAGACCTCGTCTTCGGCAACAACGTCTTCGAGACGCTGATGATGCGCTCGGCCGACGAGCCGTTCACGCTCTATCCGCTGCTGGCCAAGACGATCGAGACCGACGACGAGCGCAGCTTCGCCGAGTTCACGCTGGACGAGCGCGCGAAGTTCCAGGACGGCCAGCCGGTAACGCCGGAGGACGTGATCTTCACCCTGGAACTGCTGGCCGACAAGGCCCTGCCGCGCTATGGCATCACGGCCAGCAAGATCGCCAAGGTCGAGAAGGTCGGGACCCACGGCGTGCGCTTCACCTTCAAGCAGCCCGACCGCGAGCTGCCGCTCATCCTCGGCCTGCTTCCGGTGCTGCCGAAACATGCGATCGATGCCGACACCTTCGACAAGTCGACGCTGAAGCCGATGGTGGGCAGCGGTCCCTACAGGCTGGAGACGGTGAAGGCGGGCGATTCGCTCACTTTCCGCCGCAACCCCGACTACTGGGCGAAGGACATTCCGTCGAAGCGCGGTTTCGACAATTACGACACGATGACGCTCACCTATTTCCGCGACGAGAACTCGATGTTCGAGGCCTTCAAGAAGGGCCTGGTCGACGTCTTCATCGAGGAGAAC
>DATDJN010000417.1:0-2569 GCA_036520515.1 Rhizobiaceae bacterium | reverse complement strand
GCCAAGCGAATAGTCGCCTTCCTGCGTCACCAGCGCGCTGGAGAACATCTGCAGGATCGGCATGAAGATGAAAAGCGCGACCGCCGCGATCACGAAGCCGATCGAGCCGACGACGAATTCGTCGCCGCCGACCGCGCCGCGAGCGGCAAGGCCGCTGGTGAGGAGAAAGAGGAAGGCGGTGCCGACCAGCACCGCGCCCCAGCCCATGCCTAACTGCCTGATGTCGAGCTCGCCGAAGAGCGCGATCAGCCATTGCCACTGGAAGCCGCGCAGCCCGATGCCGAAACCCTGTAGGAGGAAATAGAGAGCGCCGAGCGCTCCGGCGACGACGAGAAGGCGGCCGAAGAACGGATCGGATTTCGGGCGTCGCCACAACAGGAATGGCAGAAGCAGGACGAGACCCATCGGCGCCAGCCACGGCTTCTCGCCCTGCAACACGAGGAAGAGCGCCGGCGCGACATCGTCCGACAGCGGCCAGCCGTCGAGCAGCCAGCCGAAGGTGAAGAAATTGTCGTCAAGCCCATACCAGGGCAGCAGGCAGTAACCTACGAGGCCGACCGCCGTCCACAGGACGACGGTCGGGTGCAGGGCCTGCGACGTGTTGCGTGCGCGCATCGCCTATTGCGGCAGCGACGACACGTCCGTGTCCCATTTCTGCAGCAGGCGCTTGCGCTCGTCGCTCGACCCGTACTTCTTGAAGTCGTAGTCGATCAGCTTGATCGTCGACAGGTCGGGCGTCAGCTCGGACACGGCGGCCGACTTGTTGGACGGAAGCTGGAACGACTTCACGTCCTTGGCCTTGCCCTGCATGTCGGCCGTCAGCGCCCAGTCGTAGAACTTCTTCGCCTGGTCCGGATTGCGCGCGCCCTTGATCAGCGACATCGAGCCGATCTCGTAGCCGGTGCCTTCGCAGGGCGCCACGGTGACGATCGGGAAGCCGGCGGCCGTCTGCGCCACCGCGTCATGCATGAAGACGATGCCGACCGTCGTTTCGCCGAGGCCTGCCGCCTTGATCGGCGCCGAGCCGGACTTGGTGTACTGGTTGACGTTCTTGTGCAGCGCCTTCATGTATTCGAAGCCCTCGTCCTCGCCCATCAGCTGCACCATCGTGGCGAGCATCGTGTAGGCGGTGCCCGACGAGTTCGGGTTGGCGATCTGCACTTGGCCCTTGAACTCGGGCTTGATCAGGTCGGCCCAGCATTTGGGCTCGGGCAGGCCGTTCTTGGCGAGCAGGTCCTTGTTGTAGCCGAAGCCGAGCGCGCCCGAATAGACGCCGATCGTCTTGTTGTCGGCAGCCTCCGCCTGCTTGATCGCCCAGTCGTAAAGCTCGGCGCGCATGGGGGATTCGTAGGCCTCGGTCAGGTCCTCCTCGGCCGCCTGCAGATGCGGGTCGCCGGTGCCGCCCCACCACACGTCGCCCTTCGGGTTCGAAGCCTCGGCGCGCAGCTGCGCAAAGGTTTCGCCGGAGCTTTTGCGCGTCATGTTGACGGTGATGCCGGTCTCGGCTTCGAAGCCGGTCTTGATCTGCTGGCACCACGCCTCGTCGGCGGAGCAATAGAGCGTCAGGTTGTCGGCGCTGGCGGCAACCGTGCCCGCGGCGAGAAAGCCGGCAAGCGCTCCGGACAGACGAAGTAATCTCATATGCTCCTCCCGGTTTGTTGGTCGTCTAACGACCGCAACGAAGAAGAATGAGAGGTTTCGGGTTCAATTGCAAGTAGAGGAGCTTGGCCGACTTGATCGCTCGGGCAGCAGCGATCCGGCTGGATTGCGCCCCTACCGCGCGCCGCGCACGAAGCTCTCGCCGAGCGCCTGGGGCAGGGCGGCCTTGCGGCCGGCGACCAGGAGAACGATCATCACCATGGCGAAGGGCAGCATCTGGATCACGTCGGTTGGCACGGCGACGCCGGCGACCTGCAGCGCCGTGGTCAGCGAGAGCGAACCGCCGAACAGCAGTGCGCCGCCGAGGACCCACAGCGGTCGTCCGCGCGCCAGCATGGCGAGCACGATGGCGATGAAGCCGTTGCCATGGCTCATGAAGGGCACGAAGACGCCGGCGACCGCGATCGACATGTAGGCGCCGCCGAGCCCGGCCAGCGCGCCGGTCACCAGCACCGCCATGCTGCGGGTGGCGACCACGTCGACGCCTGCGGCGTCGAGCGCGGCCGGCTTGTCGCCCGCCGCCTGCAGCGCCACGCCGAGATGCGTCTGCCGGTAGATCCAGGCGAACACCGCGACCAGGACGATGGCGAGATAGAATACGGCGTTGTTGCTGAAGAGGATGGGGCCGACGAACGGGATTTCGGACAGCGGCCAGATCGGCAGCGTCGCCACGCCGTCGAGGCGCGGATAGGTGCGCGAGAACTGCACGAAATGGAAAAGCGCCGTCAGTCCTTCCGCCGCGAGGGTCAGCGCGATGCCGGTCACGATCTGGTTGAGGCCGAGCCGCACGCACAGCAGCGCCATCACCGCCGCGACCAGCATGCCGCCGCCGGCGCCGGCCAGGAAGCCGAGGGCCGTATTGCCGCTCGCCCAGGCGACGAGGAAGCCGGTATAGGCGCCGAAGAGCATC
>DATDJN010000416.1:0-4087 GCA_036520515.1 Rhizobiaceae bacterium | reverse complement strand
CAGCGACACGCCGTCGACGGCGGTCAGCCGGCCGAAATTCTTGCTCACGCCGTCTATGTCCAGCACGGCGCGCGTCATTGCCCGACCATCCCGCGGTTCAGCCGCTGCGAGATCGCCAGCGCGATCACGCTGACGGCCATGACGATGGTTGCGAGCGCGTTGATCTCCGGCGTGATGCCAAAGCGGATCATCGAATAGATCTGCATCGGCAGCGTGGTCGAGGCGCGGCCAGCGCCCGCGGTGAAGAATGCTATGATGAATTCGTCGACCGAGAGCGTGAAGGCAAGCAGCGCGCCGGCGATCACCGCCGGCAGGATGACCGGAACCGTCACGCGCCGGAAGGTGGTGAAGGCGGAGGCGCCGAGATCGGCGGAAGCCTCGGTGATCGACCAGTCGAAAGTCTTCAGCCTGGCGCGCACGACCGCGCAGACGAAGGCGAGGTTGAACACGACATGCGCCAGCACGATCGTGTGCAGCCCCATGGTGACGTCGAGCATGGAGAAGAACGAGAGCAGGGCGACCGCGAGCACGATGTCCGGGATGATCATGGGCGCGAAGACCAGCGCTTCGAGCGCGGTCCCTCGCCGCCGCCGTATCTCGATGCCGATTGCGAGCAGCGTGCCGAGCAGCGTCGCGATGACGGTGGAGGCGACCGCGACGATCAGCGTGTTCAGCGCCGCCGACAGGATGTCGCGGTTGGAGGCCAGCGAAACATACCATTTCGTCGAGAAGCCGGACCATACGGTCGGCAGGCCGCCCTCGTTGAAGGACAGCGCCACCAGCACGGCGATCGGCACGTAGAGAAAGGCGAAGACGAGCACGAGCACCGTCGTGCCGCTTCGGCGCGCCGCTGCGCTCCGTTCGGCCATCACGCATCCTCCCTGACGGGCGCGGTACGCGCCGAGGCGCGGTCCGACGCATAGGCCTGCACAAGGAGAAGCAGCATCATGATCGCGATCAGCGCCATCGACAGCGCCGCCCCGAAGGGCCAGTCGTTGGCGGTCAGGAACTGGTCGTAGACGAGGTTTCCAATCATCTGGAAGCGGCCGCCGCCAAGCAGCGCCGGCGTGACGAAATTGCCGATCGAGAGCACAAAGACGAACACCGCACCTGCCGCGATGCCGGGCAGCGTCAGCGGCAGGACTATGCGGCGGAAGGTGGTGAAGGCCGAGCCGCCGAGATCGCGCGACGCCTCCGCAAGCTCGGGGTTGAGGCGGGAGAGCGGCGCATAGCAGGCTAGGATGACGAACGGCAGGTAGTTGTAGACCAGCCCGGCGATGACGGCGCCTTCGGTATAGAGCATGGACGGCGGCTCGCCCTCGTAGCCGAACCAGCGAAGCAACTGCGTGACCAGCCCTTCACGGTTCAGGAGAACGATCCAGGCATAGGTGCGGATCAGGTAGTTCGACCAGAATGGCAGCACGGCGAAGAAGAGCAGGACCGGCTGCAGCGAGCGCCGGCACGATGCGATTGCGTAGGCAGCCGCATATCCCAGAACCACGGCGATCAAGGTCGCGGTGCCGGCGATGCGCGCCGAGCGCAGGAAGATGCCGGCATAGAGCGGGTCGAAAGCCCTGGAGAAATTCTCCAGGGTGAAGGTGTAGTCGACGCCGCCATAGACGCCGCGCTGGAAGAAGGCGAGCGCCAGCACGAGGCCGCACGGCACGACCATCAACCCGACGAGCCACGCCAGCGCCGGCGCCATCAGGAAGGCGGGGCGGGTGCCGATGGCCGTCATGTCCGCCCCTCCCGAATGCTTGACCCCGGCGGCTGGCTACTGCGCCGCCTTTATCTCGCTGACGATGCGCGAATAGTCCTTCTGCGCTTCGCCGACGTCGCGCAGCACCTCGTATTTGGTGAGCTCGGCGACCGGCATCGCCATGTTCGGATAGGTCGTGGCGAGCTCGGCCGGCAGGCTGTCCATCGCCGCCTTGTTCGGCACCTTGTAGAGGATGTTCTCGGCCGCCCAGGCGTGGTTCTTGGTGTCCAGCATGAAGTTGATGAACTGGAAGGCGGCGTCCTTGTTCTCGGAGGCCTTCATCACCACCATCGTGTCGACCCAGAGATCCGAGCCCTCCTTCGGGACCACATATTTGATGTCCTTGTTGTCGGTGATGCCGTAGTTGCACCAGCCGTCCCAGGCCTGCACGAGCAACGCCTCGCCGGACACCAGCTTGGAGTAGAAGGTGGTGTCGTCATAGGCGAGAAGCGTCTTCTTGGCGTCGATCAGCGTGTTCTTCACCTGCTCCATCTTGGCAGGGTCGACCTCGTTGACGGAGAAGCCGTTGGCGAGCTGGCCGGCAGCGAGCAGCCAGCGGTCCGTCGCCAGCATCGTCGTCTTGCCCTTGATGTCGTCGGCCGGCTTCAGGAGATCGTTCCACGAGGCCGGCTCGGCCTTCACCAGGTCGGACCGGTAGCAGAGGCCCGTGGTGCCCCAGGTGTAGGGGACGGAGAACGCGTTGCCGGGATCGTAGGCAAGCGACGCGGCCTCCGGATAGAGGTTGGCCAGGTTCGGCACCTTCGAGGCATCGATCGGCTCGGTGAGGCCGAGCTTGTTCAGCACCTCGGCGAAGGGCGACGAGACGAAGACCACGTCATAGCCCTTGCCGCCTGAGGCGACGAGCTTGCCCATGATCTCTTCGTTGGTCGCGTGCTTCACCACCTCGCCGGTGTTGCCGGTCGCGGCCTTGAAGGCGTCCATGGCGTCGGGCGCCATGTAGCCGTCCCAGTTGGAGATGACGAGGTTGGCGGCGCTTGCCGTCGAGGCCAGCGCGGCGAGGCTCAAGCCAAGCAGGATCGCGCGCGCGCCCCGAGCCCGGCGTTCGTTCGTGGTGTTCATGGCAGACTCCCATTTTGTCGCGACCTTACAGATCGCGAATCCGGCTTTGACGCCTCGCCATCGATGGGCGAAGTCGTTGTTTATGTTCCCCCGGCTTTTTGCCGTTTTGTTTGACTGTACTATTGCCGCAAAAAGAACGTCAATCCATAATTACAGTGAAAACTTTCGCTCCGCCTCCCGAGACACCGACGCATGCAGTCGACACGCCCCCGCTCCAACCATCTGGATCTCGCCCAGCGCATCCTGGAGGCGGTGCGCCGTGGCGGCTTCCATGCGGGCGACCATCTGGCCGAGCAGCAGATAGCCTCGCTTTGCAGCGTCTCGCGCACCCCCGTTCGCGCCGCCCTGCGCCTCCTCGCTGACCAAGGCGCCGTGCGATGGGAGAAGGACAGCGGCTACACGCTTGCCATCGATCCCGCGTCCACGATGGAGGCCGCCGCCGATCTCCCCAGCGCCGAGGAGGAGATGCTGGCCGAATCCATCCTGCGCGACCGAACCGCGCGCCGGCTCGACGACACGGTGACGGCGAGCGGGCTGGCGCGACGCTATTCGGCGGATCGCCGGACGGTACTAAAGTCGCTAAGAATACTAGAGGCCGCCAACTGGATCGGGAAGGCGCCCGGCCAGTCCTGGGTGTTCCGTGCTGCACATGAAGGGCCCGAAGCGCTCGCCGAAAGCTACGACTTCCGCCTGATGCTGGAGCCGTCCGCGCTGCTCGCGCCGGGTTTCTGCCTCGACGAGGTCGAGGCCAGCGCCTTGCGCCTGGCCATGGAGGCGCAGATCGCCTCGCCGGAGGCGTCCTTCGACGTCAGGGAGTTCCAGCGCCTCGATCTCGACTTCCACGGCATGATCGCGCGTGGCTCCTCCAATCGCTTCGTCGGCCAGGCGCTCGCCGATCATCTCAAGCTGCGCCGCCTGCCCGGCGCGCTTTCCGGCGTCAACGTGTTCCGGCTGAAACAGTCGACACGCGAGCATCTGGCCATCCTCGACCAGCTCGAGGCAAAGCAACTCGAGGCGGCCGCGGATCTGTTGCGGCTGCATCTTCGCCTGTCCCGGAGCCAGCGGCCGCAAGCGGCGAGCCGCGGCGCACCGGTACTGCGCGCAGCGGCCGGCGAACGGAACGGCCGATGAGCCGGGCCGCGCCGACCGTCGCGCTCTTTCCCGAAGCGAGCTTCGGCGCTGCGCTGAATTGCATCGGCATCGCGCAGGCCTTGCGCGAGCGCGGCGCCCGGCCGGTCTTCATCTGCC
>DATDJN010000415.1:0-3696 GCA_036520515.1 Rhizobiaceae bacterium | reverse complement strand
CTCAGGCAACTCGCGACCGATCTGTTCGACACGATGAGGGCCGCGCCCGGGATCGGCATCACCGCGCCGCATATCGGGGTGCTCGAGCGGGTGGTGGTGTTGCGGCTGGGCGACGGAGAGGAGCCAGTGACCTACGTCAATCCCGTCATCACCTGGGCGTCGGAGGAGACGATCCGGCAGACCGAGGGAAGCGTGTCGATGCCCGGCGTCAACGACGAGATCGAGCGCAGCCGCGTGGTCCATGTCAGCTACCGCGACATCGAGGGCAACGAGTGTTTCGAGGAGGCTGACGGCCTGCGCGCGGTCTGCCACCAGCACGAGATCGACCAGCTCGACGGCATCTTCTGGATCCAGCGGCTGTCGCCGCTGAAGCGCGAGCGTCTGGTCAAGAAGTTCCAGAAGCTCGCGCGGAGAACGTGACGCGTTGCGGCGTCAGAAGGTGATCTTCACCGAGGGCGCGCTGCGCTTCGCCTCGCCGTGGAACACGGCCTCTATGTTGTTGCCGTCGGGATCGAGCAGGAAGGCCGCGTAGTAGCCGGGGTGGTAGGGGCGCTCGCCGGGCTTGCCGTTGTCCACGCCGCCGGCCGCGAGACCCGCCGCGTGGAAGGCATCGACCATCGCGCGGTCCCTTGCCTGAAAGGCGAGATGATGGCGTCCGGTCAGCTTTCCGGCCGCCGCCTCGCTGTCGGCGGTCGAGACGAAAAGCTCATCGACCCAGAAATAATCCTTCTCGTCGCCGCCGACCGGGATGCCGAGCGCATCGAAGACGGCCTTGTAGAAGCGGCGGCTGGCCTCGATGTCCCTGACGACGAGCTGGATGTGATCGATCAGCCGGCCGCGGTGCAGTTCCTGGGTTTCCATGGTGCCTCCTCGTTGCGAACGCTACGGAAGCTAGGCCACGAGTCGGTGCAGGCAATGAAGTCTACTGACATGAGGCGGCGTCTTCGGCGGGCGGTCGCCCTGCCCGCCCGACCCATCAGACCTCGTCACCGCCGCCGCTTCGGCTTCTCCAGGAGCGCCACGGCCTCGACATGCGGCGACCAGAGGAACTGGTCGACCGGCGTGACGCTCTTCACGCGGTAGCCGCCGGCGACGAGGATCGAGAGGTCGCGCGCGAGGGTGCCCGGATTACACGACACCGCCGCCACGAAGGGCACGTCGGAACGCGCGAGCTGCTTCGACTGGTCCTCCGCTCCGGCGCGCGGCGGATCGAAGACGAGGCCATCAAAGGCGTTGAGCTCCTTGAAGGTCAGCGGACGGCGGAAGAGGTCGCGGCGTTCATGGGTGACCCGCTTCAGGCCCGACGCCTGGCGAAAGCCGCGGTCGAGCGCGGCGAGAGCCGCGGCGTCGCCTTCCACCGCATGCACCTCGGACTTCCTGGCAAGCCGAAGCGCGAAGCTGCCGCAGCCGGCGAAGAGGTCCGCGACCTTTTTCGCCCGCGACAGATGCGACAGAACGAGGTCGGCCATAGCCTGCTCGGCGAAGGCCGTGGCCTGAAGGAACGAGCCCGGCGGGATGGGCACCGCGGCTTGGCCGAACACAATCGCGGGCTTGCGCGGCTCGATGATGATCTCGCCGTCGATGGACAGGCGCGCAAAGCCTTCACGCACCACGAATTCGGAGATGATCCGGCGCTTGCCTTCGCCCGGCGGGCCGGCGTCCTGGGCCGCGATGTCCAACCCGGCTTCGGTGGCCGTGACCGTCAGGTGAAAAGGCTGCGCCACCGGGCCGATCATCCCGGCCAGAACGCGCAGGCGATCCAGCGCCGAGACAATTTCGGGAACCGAGATCGGGCATTCGGCGATGTCGACGATCTCGTTCGAATGCGCGCGGTTGAAGCCCAGGACCACGCCGCTTCCGGTCCGGCGGGCGGAGAAGGTGACGCGGCGACGCGTATGCGGCGCGCACGGCACGATGTCGGCGACCTCGGCATCGATGTGGGCGGTGCGGAGCGACTGCACCACCTTCTGGCGCTTCCAGTCGAGATAGGCGCGCTCCTCCAGGTGCTGGATGGCGCAGCCACCGCAGACGCCGAAATGGCGGCAGGGCGGCGTGACGCGCTGCGGCGAGGCAGAGAGGACGGCAATGAGGTCGGCGCGGTCCTTCACCCGCGCGGCGGTGACCGTCTCGCCTGGCAGCGCATAGGGGATGAAGACCTGTCCGGTCTCGGTGTCGGCGATGCCGTCGCCCTGCGCACCCAGGCGCGCGATCTCGAAGGTGGTGCTCATCGATCCTTGACCCCGGCGAGGAGGAATTCGCGATTGCCGTCGCCGCCGGCTACGGGCGAATCGCAGATGCCGAGCGCGCGCCAGCCCGGCTGGGCGTCGAGCCAGGCACGCAGCCTTTCGGCGATACGCGGACCTTCGGCGGTGTTTTTCAACAGGCCTCCCTTGCCGATCGCCTCCCGGCCGGCTTCGAATTGCGGCTTGACGAGGAAAACGCCCTTCGCGCCGGGAGCGGCGAGCGAAAGCGCAGGCGGCAGGGCGAGCGTCAGCGAGATGAAGCTGACGTCGCAGACGAGGAAGTCCGGCGCCTTGCCGCCAAGGTTTTCGGCGGTGAGGTCGCGGGCGTTCAGCCCCTCGATGACGGTGACGCGGGAATTACCGCGCAGACTTGGGTCGAACTGGCCATGGCCGACGTCGATCGCGGTGACGTGCGCGGCGCCGCGCTCCAGGAGGACCTGGGTGAAGCCGCCGGTCGAAGCGCCGATGTCGAGCGCCTCGCAACCTGCCGGATCGAAGTCGAAATGGTCGAGGCCGGCGATCAGCTTGAGCGCGGCGCGGGAGACGTAGCGCGCGGCGGGGTCATCGATGCCGATCTCGCTCGACGGCTGGACGGCGTGGCCGGGTTTTGTGACGGCCGCGCCATCGACGGTCACCGCGCCGCGCTCGATGGCGTCGCGGGCGCGCGAGCGCGTCGCATAAAGGCCGCGCAGGACGAGAAGCTCGTCCAGCCTGATGCGGTGTTCGCTTTTTCGGGGTGCGGGTGGCGCCGACATGGGCCTTCATTGGAGAAGGACCGGCCAGAAGGCAAGCCGTGCGTCAGAAGGTCACCGGCCCCAGACGCCGCTCGGTCGCGCGGGCCATGCCCTCGGGCAGCGCGACCTTCGGCCCCCTGCTCATGTCGGTGGTGGCCATCACCGCGTCGTCCTGCACGATGACCATGACCGGCCGGGCGTCGAGGGCGAAGCCGCCCCGAATGTCGCCGATCTTGGCGGCGACAATCGCCATGACCGCCTCTTCGAGCTTGCGATCGTAGCGCGGCTCGGCCGTGGCCGACCCCGCCAACCCAAGCGCCAAGACGGCGCAAACAAGCGCTTTCATCCCGCCAAATTCTCCCCTGCCTGGGAGAACTCGATATCAGTGCGGCACTAAGAATAGGCCAAGAGACAGGGTAAGCAATCTGACAACATGTAGCGTAAACAGAAGTTTATCGACGCAATTCAAGCGTTAACCTTCGGCGCGGCAGCTTTTAGCCTTCCGGCAGGGGGATGAATTCCTTGTCGTCGCCGGGAACAATGTCGAAGCGGCCGGTCTTCCATTCTTCCTTGGCCTGCTCGATGCGCTCCTTGGACGACGAGACGAAATTCCACCAGATGTAGCGCTTCGAGCCGAGCGAGGCGCCGCCGAAGAGCATGAAGTGCGCACCGTTCTCGGACGAAACGACGATCTCGTCGCCGGGCCTGAAGACCAGCAG
>DATDJN010000414.1:0-8557 GCA_036520515.1 Rhizobiaceae bacterium | reverse complement strand
AATACCGACGGCGGGATCGAGAGCTATCCCGGTTCGCCGCTCATCGTGCGCCGGCTGCTGAGATCGCAGGACCGCCTCACCGCGATCGAGCTGCACCCCGACGACGCCGGGCGGCTGAAGTCGCTCTTCGCCGGCGACTTCCAGGTCCGCACGATCGAGCTCGACGGCTGGCTGGCGCTGGGCGCGCAGCTGCCGCCCAAGGAGAAGCGCGGCCTCGTGCTGGTCGACCCGCCCTTCGAGGAGAAGGGCGAGTTCGGCCGCCTCGTCGACGGCCTCGTGCGTGCCCACCGCCGCTGGCCTGGCGGCATCTATGCGCTCTGGTATCCGATCAAGGACCGCGCCGCCGTCAGGGAGTTCCGCGAGGGGTTGAAGGTATCAGGCATCCCGAAGATCCTCGACGTCGCCTTCGAGGTCCGCTCGCCCTCGCGCGACGCGCTGTTCGACGGCAGCGGGCTCGTCGTCGTCAACCCGCCCTTCGTCTTCGAAGACGAGATGCGCGTGCTCCTGCCCGCCCTGAAGACGGCGCTGGCCGAAGACCCCGGCGCGAAATGGTCGCTCGAATGGCTGGCCGGGGAGGCTGCGCCCGCTTGACCGCGACCCGCACAGAACCGAATATGGGAGCGGCCCGGCCTGCCCGCCGCCGCCTGCCCGAGGAGAGGCCGACATGAACCGCTTCGCCCGTCCCGTCCTTGCCGCGCTGCTTGGCCTTGCCGCCGCTATCGGCGCCACGCCCTCGGTCCGCGCCGCCGACCTCGGCGTCTATGTCGAGGGCGATTCGAGCGTCTGCTCCGAGAACTGGGTGCTCGGCAAGATCAGGCATCGCTTCGCCTACCAGGTGCGCCACGTGCCGCACCTGCCGCTGGTCGCCATCACCGATTTCCGCAACATCCGCCTGAACCGCTATCTGCCGGCCAGGGAAAACTGGCCGATCGGCCGCATCTATTGCGGCGCGACCGTCATCCTCTCCGACGGCGACACGCGCGACATCTGGTACCTGATCGAGGAAGGGCAGGGTTATGCCTCGATCGGCGACAATGTCGAGTTCTGCGTCTCCGGCTTCGACCGCTGGTACGTCTATAACGGCCGCTGCCGGGTCCTGCGCTGATCCTCATCATGCCGCGCCGTGCCTGGCTTTCGGCGCTCGCGGCCCTTCTGATCGCCGGCTGCAGCCAGGAGGCCGCCAGGCCGCCGCCCGAGGGGACCGAACCGCCGGAAGCGCGCGCGCCATCCGTCCCGATCGGCAAGGGCTTCGACTTCTACGTGCTCGCGCTTTCCTGGTCGCCGAGCTACTGCGAGGCTGAGGGCAAGGACGCCAACCGCCAGCAATGCTCCACCGCGCGGCCCTACGCCTTCGTCGTCCACGGCCTCTGGCCGCAATTCGAGCGCGGCTTCCCCGAGCGCTGCCTGACCGACCAGCCCGACGTTCCCAACGCCCGGCTGCGCTCCCTCTACGACATCATGCCGGCCGCCGGCCTCATCCGCCACCAGTGGAGGAAGCACGGCTCCTGCGCGGGCCTCGACCAGGACGACTATTTCGCCGTGCTGCGCGCCGCCCGCGAGAGCGTCAGCATTCCCGCCGAATTCCGCCGCCTCGACGCCTACAGGACGCTCGACCCCGACGACGCCGAGCGGGCCTTCCTGAAGGCCAATCCGTCGCTGCCGCCCGACGCCGTCGCCGTCACCTGCGACCGGCGCTTCCTGCGCGAGGTCCGCATCTGCATGACCAGGGACCTCGAATTCCGCTCCTGCCCCGAGATCGACCGCCGCGGCTGCCGCCTGCCCAAGGTCGTCATGCCGCCCGTGCGGGGAGGGTAGATGCGCGGGGCTTGCGCGCTGGCGGATCGATTTCTCGCGGCTGGCCTTTGCCTTCCGGCCGCGCGCCCTTAACGTCCGCGCCGTCCCAACCCTTCAAGAAAGCCAGATGCCAAAAGTCTTCGTCTCCTCCGCTTCGCCCTACAGCTGCAAGGTCCGAATGGCGGCCGCCTATGCGGGCATCCCGCTCGACGCGGTCGCGCTCGATACGTCCAGCCCGTCGCCCGAATTCCTGGCCGCCAATCCGCTCGGCAAGATCCCCGTGCTGGTCGCCGACGACGGCGAGACGATCTTCGACAGCCGCGCGATCACGCAATATCTGAACCGCCAGTCCGGCAACCAGCTCTTCCCCCGCAACCCCGCCAGGCGCACCGACGCCGAGCGGCTGGAAGCGCTGGCCGACGGCATCGCCGACTGCGCGCTGGCGCATGTCTACGAGCGCCGCTCGCGGCCGGAGGAGATCGTCCACCAGCCCTGGCTCGACAAGCAGTGGACCAAGGTCGAGCGCGGGCTCGACGCGCTCAACGCCGCCCCGCCGAAGCTCGGCCGCAAGATCACCGGCGGGCACATCGCGCTGCGCGCCGTGCTCGGCTATCTCGAGCTTCGTTTCGCCGGCAAATGGGAGAAGGGCCGCGGCAAGCTGAAGCGCTGGGCCGCGCGCTTCGACGAGAAATTCCCGGAGCTGAAGCCGCTGCTGCCCGCCTGACCTTCGCGGTCCCGAATGTGCAAAACAAAACCGGGCGCCGAAGCGCCCGGTTTGCCATCTCTGGAGATCGCCCCGATCAGAACTTCATGCCGAGGCCGAAGTTGATGCGGTGATCCTTGCTGCTGACGTCGGAGGTGGTGCCGCCGAGGGTGAAGTCCTCGCTGCCGAAGTCGGTGTAGCGATACTCGACCCGGCCGAAGATGTTCTCGGTGACCATCACGTCGCCGCCGACGCCCGCCGTCCAGCCGATCATCGTGTTGCTGTCGCTGAAGCCGCCGCCCGAGACCTCGAGGTCCTTGGCGGCGCCACCGGCGGTGGCGTACAGCAGGATGTTGGGCGACACGACGTAGCCGAGACGGGCGCGCAGCGAGCCTTCGACCCCGGATTCGGATCTCAGCCCGGCATTCGAGCCTTCGTCCCAGCTATAGCCGATGTCGGCTTCCGCGCCTGCCACGATGTTGCCGGCCTGCCAGTTGTAGCCGGCGAAGCCGCCGAGCAGGAAGCCGTCTGTATCGATCGTGTTGCCGAAGGTCTCGTCCTCGGTTTTTCCGGAAAAGCCGTAGCCGAGCGTGACGCCCGCATAGGGGCCGGACCAGGTGTTGACCGGCGGCTCCAGCATCGGGGCGGCCGGCGCCTGCGGCACCTCGAGGACGGCGTCGGCGGCGAAGGCGGGTACCGTGCCGAGGAAGGCCAAAAGCCCGATCGCAGCCACGGCCGGCCGAGCGATTTTGGTGGTATTTTTCATTCTCTACTCCATGACCACATGACATGTGGGTTCGGTGCGGCGTACCGCCCGTGGGGAGGTGAACGGATCGGTCGCCTGACGGTTCCGAATGTCATGCCCAAATGTGGCTCGAGCGACCCTGAAATCGGGTGATTGCCCGGCGCCAATGAGGCCGAAGCTTGGCGTGTCCTTCGCGCAACACGGGGTGGCAGGAGAGTTGGGGCGGAAAGCCGCAGCCCGCTTGGTGCAAGGCGTCGCGCAGCCTATATCAGCCGGTACTGAGGCGGTGCGTCGCACCCCTTGACGGCGCACTATCGGGGCGTTTGGCCACAAAGCCGCCAAAAGAGCGAACGGATTCATACGATGCGGCTGCCCTATTTCTCAGGCAGGCCGTGGCATCGGAACAGCAGGGATATTGATGATGTCGGGAGCCGCTTGCACGGCACTGGTGACCGGTGGAGCTAAACGCATCGGCAAGGCGATCGTCGAGGACCTCGCCGCGCATGGCTTTGCGGTCGCGATCCACTGCAACAGGTCGCGCCACGAGGCCGAGCCGCTTGCCGAGGAGATCCGCAGGTCGGGCGGCCGCGCGGCGGTGCTGGAGGCCGACCTTACCGACAGGGCGGCGACGGGCGCGCTGGTTGCCGAAGCGGCGAGGGCGCTCGGGCCGGTCGGCCTGCTCGTCAACAACGCATCGATCTTCCACGACGATTCCGTTCAGGAATTCGACCCGGCGGTGGCCGACCGGCATTTCGCCATCCATCTCGTCGCGCCGTCCATATTGGCGCGAGGCTTCGTGGCGGGGTTGCCGGCGGACAGGGAAGGGCTGATCGTGAATATCATCGACCAGCGCGTCTGGCGGCTCACCCCGCGCTATTTCTCCTACACGCTGTCGAAGTCGGCGCTGTGGACGGCGACGCGGACGATGGCGCAGGCGCTGGCGCCCCGCATACGCGTCAATGCGATCGGTCCGGGCCCCACACTCGCCAGCACGCGGCAGGACCCGCATGATTTCGACGCGCAGGTGGACGGGCTGATCCTGAAGCGCGGGCCCCAGCTCCATGAATTCGGCGCGACGATTCGCTATCTGTGGGAGGCGCGCTCGGTGACCGGACAGATGATCGCGCTCGACGGCGGCCAGCATCTTGCATGGCAGACGCCGGATGTGACAGGCATGGTGGAATGAGTCCGCGAAACGACATACCGGGACATCCCAAGGACGCCAGGGCGGCGGACGACATCGCGGGTTTCGCCCCCGGCGACGAAGCCGACGACGAGGATGTTGTCGAGGATATCGGGTCCGACGAGCCTGAAGCCCTTCCCGCGTCCAGCGTCGACCTGCCCTTCACGGCGATCGACTGGACGGCGCATGCCGGCGACGCCGACGGCAAGGTCGGCGCCGAGGTCATCCAGACGCTGGTCAGGCGGCTGCCCAACGCGCCGGGCGTCTACCGCATGATGAACGCCGCCGGCGACGTGCTTTATGTCGGCAAGGCGCGCAGCCTGAAGAAGCGCGTCACCAACTACGCCAACGGCCGCTTCCACACCAACCGCATCGGCCGCATGGTGCGCGAGACGGCGACGATGGAATTCGTCGTCACCCGCACCGAGATCGAGGCGCTGCTGCTCGAGGCGAACCTGATCAAGCGGTTGCGGCCGCGCTTCAACGTGCTTCTCAGGGACGACAAGTCGTTCCCCTACATCGTGCTCACCGGCGACCATCCGGCGCCCGGCATCTTCAAGCATCGCGGCGCGCGCTCGCGCAAGGGCGACTATTTCGGCCCGTTCGCGTCGGCCGGCGCGGTGGGCCGCACCATCAACTCGCTGCAGCGCGCCTTCCTGCTCCGGACCTGCACGGATTCGGTCTTCGAAAGCCGCACCCGGCCGTGCCTGCTCTACCAGATCAAGCGCTGCTCGGGCCCATGCACCGGCGAAATCTCGCAGGCCGACTACGCCGAGCTCGTCGACGAGGCGAAGGACTTCCTCTCCGGCCGCAGCCAGAAGGTGAAGACCGAGATTTCCGGACAGATGCAGCAGGCGGCCGAGGACCTCGATTTCGAGCGCGCCGCCGTCTACCGCGACCGTCTCGCCGCCCTGTCGCATGTCCAGAGCCACCAGGGCATCAACCCGCAAGGGGTGGACGAGGCCGATGTCTTCGCCATCCACCAGGACGGCGGGCAGGTCTGCATCCAGGTCTTCTTCTTCCGCACCGGCCAGAACTGGGGCAACCGCGCCTATTTCCCGAAGGCCGATCCGGCTCTGGAGGCGCAGGAGGTGCTGTCGTCGTTCCTGGCGCAGTTCTACGACGACAAGCCGTGCCCGCGCACCGTCATGCTGTCGCACAAGGTCGAGGAGGAGGAGCTTCTGCAGCAGGCGCTGGCGACCAAGGCCGGGCACAAGGTGTCCATCATCGTGCCGCGGCGCGGAGAGAAGAAGGACCTCGTCGATCACGCCGTGCAGAATGCGCGCGAGGCGCTTGGCCGCCGGCTCGCCGAGACCTCGACCCAGACGCGCCTGCTCGCCGGTTTCGCCGAGACCTTCGGCCTCGACAAGCCGCCGCGCCGCATCGAAGTCTACGACAACTCCCACATCATGGGCACCAACGCCGTCGGCGCCATGATCGTCGCCGGTCCCGAAGGTTTTGTGAAGAACCAGTACCGCAAGTTCAACATCCGCTCGACCGACATCACGCCGGGCGACGATTTCGGCATGATGCGCGAGGTGATGGAGCGGCGCTTCTCGCGGCTGATCAAGGAGCACGGCGAGGGACCGGGCGGCGAGGAGGACGCGGAGAACAGCGCTTTCCCGGCCTGGCCCGACGTCATCCTGATCGACGGCGGGCAGGGCCAGATGACGGCGGTGCGCACCATCCTGCAGACCCTCGGCATCGAGGACAAGGTGGTGGCGATCGGCGTCGCCAAGGGCCAGGACCGCGAGGCCGGTCGCGAGCGCTTCTTCGCCAGGGGCAAGGCCCCCTTCACGCTGCCGGTGCGCGATCCCGTTCTCTATTTCATCCAGCGGCTGCGCGACGAGGCGCATCGTTTCGCCATCGGCTCCCACCGGGCACGCCGCAAGAAGGAGATGGTCAGGAACCCGCTCGACGAGATCTCGGGCATCGGCCCGGCGCGCAAACGGGCGCTGCTCCTGCATTTCGGCACCGCCAAGGCCGTGCGCAACGCCGCGATCGAGGACATGATGGCGGTGGACGGCATATCGGAATCGGTCGCCCGCCTTGTTTACAACCACTTCCACGAGAATTAGAGGGCGATTGCGGGAAAGTGGCTCCCGGTTTTCCGTCCGGAATTGCGATCGTCATCAATTGCCTGCGGCGAATAGCGTTGGTCCCATCGAATTCAGCCTGTTGACCCCCTACATCCGATTCTGATTTCAGTAGGGGAGAGGAAAGTCTGAAAATCATGGCCAAGCGCGCGTTCAACCTGCCGAATATGCTGACCTACGGGCGGATCCTGGCCGTGCCGCTGGTGGTCCTGTGCTTTTTCCTGGAAGGCCGGCTGCAATCCTCCGATTTCGCGCGCTGGTCGGCGCTGGTCATCTTCATCGTTGCAAGCATCACCGACTACCTCGACGGCTATCTGGCGCGCGCCTGGCAGCAGCAGTCGAACATCGGCCGCATGCTCGACCCGATCGCCGACAAGCTTCTGGTCGCGACCTGCCTGCTTCTGCTCGCGGCCGACACCGACCGCACCATCGCCGGCTGGACGCTGTGGGCGGCGATCATCATCCTGTGCCGCGAGATCCTCGTCTCGGGCCTGCGCGAATACCTGGCGGCGCTGAAGGTCAGCGTGCCGGTGACCAAGCTCGCCAAGTGGAAGACGGCTATCCAGATGATCGCCATCGCGGTGCTGCTGGCCGGCCCCGCGCTCGACAAGATCGTCCCATACTCCACCCAGACCGGCATCGCGCTGCTCTGGATCGCGGCGATCGTGACGCTTTACACCGGCTACGATTATTTCCGCGCCGGCGCCAAGCACATCATGGACGAATGAGATGACGAAGCTCGTCTATTTCGCCTGGGTGCGCGAGCGGATCGGCAAGCCGGAGGAGGATGTCTCGCTTCCGGCCGACGTCGTGACGGTCGCCGATCTCCTCGACTGGCTGAAGGGCCGGGGCGAGGAGTATGCGCATGCGCTGCGGCATGCCGAAGTCATCCGCGTCGCCATCAACCACGAGCATGTCGACCACCACGAGAAGATCGCCGGCGCCGGCGAGATCGCGCTCTTCCCGCCGATGACGGGCGGCTGACGGCGATGGCCGGCCCAGTCGGTGCCGTCGTACCGGTCGTGCGCATCCAGGCCGCGGATTTCGACGTCGCCGCCGAGGTCGAGCGGCTGCGCAACGCTGGCGATGTCGGCGCCGTCGTCACCTTCTCCGGCATCTGCCGCGACGAGGAGGGCACGCTCGCCGCGCTGGAACTCGAGCACTATCCCGGCATGGCCGAGGCCGAGATCCTGCGCATCGCGCGCGAAGCCGCCGAACGCTGGCCGCTCGCCGGCCTCACCGCCATCCACCGCTACGGCAAGATAAAACCCGGCGAGAACATCGTGCTGGTCGCCGCCGCGTCGAAGCATCGCCGCGCGGCCTTCGAGGCTGCCGATTTCCTGATGGACTACCTGAAGTCGCGCGCCCCCTTCTGGAAGAAGGAGCATCGCGCCGACGGCGCCGAAGGCGGCTGGGTCGACGCCAAGGAAACCGACGAGGACGCCGCCGCCCGCTGGCGAAAGTAGCCGTCCTCCTCTCGCATGCACTCAGCCACCCCGTCCGTCATTCCGGGTCCGCGAAGCGGAACCCGGAATCCAGAGGGCCGGCAGTGAAGAGCGAAGTGCATCCGTGGGCAATCGCTGCGCCGTCGGACGCTGTCGCACAACTGGAGAAGGGGCCAGCGCACTGGATTCCGGGTTCCGCTTCGCGGCCCCGGAATGACGTTGAAGAATGAAGCCGTCGTCCCGTGGACCCGCCGCCGCTTCTGCCCGACCTCTCGAAAATTTTACGCTCCCCCGCCGGCAAGGCCACGGAACCGACGCATTCGCTTCGGACCCTGCGCCCCTGGCGACAGGAGGACGTCGGATGCTCGGCAAGCTTGCTGAACTGTTCCTTTTCGGATTGGCCCCGTTCGCTTTCGCTGGCCTCCTCATGCCGGCCGCCACCGCGGCCGAGGAAGTGGCGATCGCCGGCGAGGCATCGCCCCGCGAGCGCGTCGCGCTGCCTCCCGGCGCGCTGAGGATGGTCAGCCAGGACGCCGGCGCCGCCCCGGCCGCGCTGTTCGACACGGTCTGGCTGGCGGAGGATATCGGTGG
>DATDJN010000413.1:0-10642 GCA_036520515.1 Rhizobiaceae bacterium | reverse complement strand
AGGATGTCGTCTCGCCTGCCGCCGAGAAGGCCTATGGGCAGAAGCTGAAATCCATCTCGCATGCATCCGCCTATGTCTGCCGCCCGCGCGCCGGCACGCAGAAGCTGTCGGAGCACGCCTTCGGCAACGCGCTCGACATCGCCTCCTTCACCCTATCGTCGGGGGCGGTGGTCGGCGTGGAACCCCATCCGGACGCGAAGGCGGCCGGCTTCTTCGGCGAGGTGCGCAGGGCCGCCTGCGGTCCGTTCAAGACGGTGCTTGGCCCCGGCAGCAACGCCGACCATGCCGAGCATTTCCACCTCGACCTTGCGCCGCGCCGCAGCGGAACGGCCGTCTGCGAGTAGGCAGCGCCGCAATTTGGCCGCACGCGTAAATCGCGGCGCTGAGTTTTCCTTTACACTTCGATTGTAGGCTGCGGCATTCCAGAGCATCATTCCTGGGACGACGCCAGGCCGCTCTCAGTATCGAGTTCGGAGCCGCCCGATGGCGAACCCTGGCACCAGCCAGCCACAATCCTCGCGTGCGAAGCGACTTCTGCGGGGCAGCGCATGCGGCGGCGCGCTCTTGCTGCTGGCCGCGTGCACCACCGGCAGCGTGCTGTCGCTCGAGCCGGCCGTAGATGTCGGCTCCTCCACGGCCGCCGTCCCGCGTGTCGAGCCCACCTATGCCGCGCCAGTCGCTGCGCCTGTCGTAACGGCCGCGGTCGTGCCGCCGCAGACAACCGGGCTGCAGAGGCTGGTGCCCTCCGATCCCTATCTCGTCGGCTACCCCCGGATGGACCCGCCGATGGCCGCGCCAGACAGCAGCTACCTGCCGCCGGAGGAAATCGACTGCCGGCGCGAGCTGAAGCGGCTGAAGGTCGAGTACCAGGACATTGCGCCGATCAATGAGGGCACGTGCGGCATCGCTCATCCCATCAAGGTCTCGGCCATCGGCAGCGTCGGGATGAAGCCGGCGGCGACGCTCACCTGCGCCATGGCCCTGACCTTTGCGCAGTGGACGAAGAACGAGCTCGTGCCGTCGGCGCGCCGGCGCTATTTCAGCGGCGTCAAGACCATCCACCAGGGATCCAGCTATTCCTGCCGCAAGATCGCCGACAGCCGCGGCGTGCTCTCCGAGCACGGCAAGGGCAATGCGCTCGACATCATGCGCATCGAACTCAACAGCGGCAAGGACATCGACGTGAAGAAGCCCGGGCTGTTCTCCTTCCGCCAGCGCGGCTTCCTCAACAATGTGCGCGCCGACGGCTGCCAGTACTTCAACACGGTGCTCGGCCCCGGCTACAATTACGACCACCGCAACCACTTTCACTTCGACATCAAGCAGCGCCGCAACAACTACGTCGCCTGCCGGTGAGGCGTCAGGCGCTGCCCGCCATGCTTGGCAGCGGGCACGCCGCGGGAGTAGACTGCGGTCATGGCCACAGTTCCCGCGGGGCCGGAAAGCAAGCATCCGAAGCGTTCGCGCCGTGTCGCCACGGCAAGTCTCGTCATCCTGCTCGGCTATCTGGCCATCGCCTATATCGCCGCACCTGAGTTCTGGTGGTTCCGCGACGGTGGCCTCACCCCGCGCGAGATGCGCACGACGACGACCGACGGCATACCGGGCGACCCGATCAACGTCGGCCTCGTTGGAACCAAGGAGGACGTGTTGCAGGCCTTCGCCGCAGCCGGCTGGCGGCCGGCCGATGCGATCACGCTGAAGACCAGCATGGAGATAGGGCTCAGCGTTGCGCTGCGCCTGCCTGATCCGGAAGCGCCGGTGAGTACGCTGGTCTATGACGGAAGGCGGCAGGATCTCGCCTTCGAGAAACCGGTCGGCGGCAGCGCCGACCAGCGCCACCATGTCCGCTTCTGGCAGACGGACCCTCTCGCGCCGGGTGGAGCCGGCCCGTTGTGGCTGGGCGCGGCGAGCTTCGACCGCGGCGTCGGATTCAGCCATGATACCGGCCAGATCACCCATCACATCGGCCCCGATCTCGACAAGGAGCGCAGTTTGGTCATCGGCGACCTCGCCGCCGTCGGCTGGATAGGCTCCCGGCACGAGGTCGAGGGGTCCGGCGCGACCGAAAACGGCCGCAACGGGGGCGGCGACCGCTATTTCACCGACGGCATGGTCACAATCGGGGTGCTCGGCAAGCCGGAATAGGGCCGGTGTCGTGGACCCGGCCCGGCATTGCTTAAATCGACACGGCGTCTATTTTGTGCCGTGCGGCGGGATGCTATTGAGCCTCGATGTTTTTAGAAATCGCGATTGTCGTCGTCCTTATCTGCGTGAACGGCCTGTTGGCCATGTCTGAACTGGCGGTCGTCTCGGCCCGCCCTGCCCGCCTCAAGGCAATGATCGACCGCAACGTGTCCGGCGCCGGCCGCGCGCTGGCGCTCGGCGCCAACCCCGGACGCTTCCTCTCCACCGTCCAGATCGGCATCACGCTGGTCGGCGTGCTGTCCGGCGCCTTCTCGGGCGCGACGCTCGGCCAGCGGCTGAGCGAGTCGCTGATTGCGTACGGCGCGTCGCCCGGCCTCGCCAACCCGCTCGGCGTCGGCGTCGTGGTTGCGGTGATCACCTACGCCTCGCTGATCGTGGGAGAGCTGGTGCCCAAGCAGATCGCGCTGCGCGACCCCGAGCGCATCGCCGTCATGGTCGCGCCGGCAATGACCATATTGTCGAAGGTTTCGCTGCCGCTGGTGTTCCTGCTCGATTTTTCGGGCCGCGCCGTCCTGCGGCTGCTCGGCCAGTCCGGCGAAAGCGAGGAGAAGGTCACCGACGAGGAGATCAAGATGCTGGTCGCAGAGGCCGAGCATCACGGCACGATCGAATCCGATGAGCGCCGCATGATTGCCGGCGTCATGCGCCTCGGCGACCGCGCCGTCCGCGCCGTGATGACGCCGCGCACCGAGATCGACTGGCTGAACCTCGAATGGGACGAGGCGACGGCCAGGAAGTTTCTGATCGAGACCCAGCATTCGCGCCTTCCGGTCGGCGAAGGCGCGGTCGACAACATGGTCGGCGTCGTCAAGACGCGCGACCTGCTTGCCGCGCTGCTCGCCGGTGAGCCCTACGACCCGCGAAAATACATGCGCTCGGCCCCGATCGCGCACGACCAGGCCGACGCGCTGGACGTGCTGACGACGCTGCGCGAATCCGAGGTGCCGGTGGCGTTGGTGCACGACGAATACGGCCACTTCGAAGGCATCGTCACGCCGGCCGACATATTGGAAGCCATCACCGGCGTCTTCCGCTCCGATCTCGATGCCGAGGAGGAGCCGCCGGCGGTCAGGCGCGAGGACGGCTCCTGGCTGTTCGCCGGCTACATGCAGGCCGACGAGATGGCCGACCAGATCGGCATCGAGTTGCCCGAGAGCCGCGACTACGAGACGGTCGCGGGCTATATCCTGTCGCATCTCCACCGCCTGCCGGCGACCGGTGAATGCGTCGATGCCGACGGCTGGCGTTTCGAGGTGGTCGACCTCGACGGCCGCCGCATCGACAAGGTCATCGCCTCGCGGCTGCCGGAAGTGCACCGCATCCGCAAGACCTGACGGCAAGCAAAAGGGGCGGCTTTCGCCGCCCCCTGCCTTCCTTGGGAGGATGGATCGGTATTATTCGGCGGCCTGCTTGGCGGCGACGTCTTGCTGGCGCGCGTCTTTCAGCACCCTCGCCCACCAGGAGAGGTCGTCAAGCGCGGCGGTCGCCGCCTGGTTCAGGTGCTCGAATTCCTCGATTTTCTTGCCCTGCTGCAGGATCTGGATGTAGTCGCCCCACACGATGTGAACGGCATGGCGGATCGGCGCCATCTGCAACTCGACGGCATTGAGCCGCAACTGCTCGATCGCGCGCGCCCCGCCGACGCCGCCGTAGCCGACGAAGGTGACCGGCTTCCGGTTCCACTCGGTATAGGCATAGTCGAGCGCGTTCTTCAGGGCGGCCGTCGGGCCGCGATTGTATTCGGCCGCGATCACGATGTAGCCGTCGAACTCGGCGACCTTCTTCTGCCAGCGCAGCGCCACCTCGTTCTTCGAGGGCGCCCAGAGCGAGGACGCGGCCTCGTCGAAGAAGGGCAGCGGGTAATCGCGCAGGTCGACAACCTCGACATCGAAATCGCCGCGCGCTTTTGCTATGCTGGCGATCCATTCCGTCGGCTTGTCGGCGAAACGGGCGGCGCGGGTCGAGCCGACGATCACCGCGATCTTGGGTTTGGACATATCAGTCTCCTGTAAAGCTCTAGTATCCGAGGGATACCTGAGCTACTTATGATACTGAAAACGTCCCCGACAAGGAGGCACTTTTTTGAAACCTAGGCACGAGCACCGCAGCGAGGATTGCCGCGCAGTGAGCGATATCCTCCAGCGCGTCGGCGACAAATGGACGGTGCTGGTGGTGGGCAAGCTCGGCGACGGCCGGCTGCGCTTCAACGAGCTTCGCATGGCGGTCGGCGGCATCTCGCAGAAGATGCTGACGACGACGCTGCGCGGGCTCGAACGCGACGGCTTCGTCACCCGCACCGTCTATCCGACCATCCCGCCCCGCGTCGACTACGAACTGACCGATCTCGGCTACGAACTGCTCGAACCGGTCAACCGGCTCGGCGAATGGGCTCGGAAGAACACCGGACGGGTCAATGCGGCGCGGGCGCGGTTCGATGCGGGCGTGGCGGGAATGAGCGTGCGAGCAGGAGTAGGAAGTCGGGAGTAGGAGGCCGGCGGTTCGACCGCCGCGAATTTCTATCCCTATTCCCTATTCCCTGTTCCCTTCCCTCATTCCTCCGGCACCGGCGTCGGCCGGCCCTCGCCGTCCAGCGCCACCATGATGAAATCGGCGTCGGTCACCCTCTCCATGATGTGCGTCAGGTAGCGCTGCGCCCAGGCCTCGACCTTCAGCGTCATCGACGTGCGCCCGACCCGCGTCACCTGCGTGTAGATGCTGAGCGTGTCGCCGACCTTCATCGGCGCCGCGAAGGACATCTCCTTGACCGCCGCCGTCACCACGCGGCCATGGGCGCGCTCGGCGGCGCGGATGCCGCAGGCCAGGTCCATCTGCGCCATCACCCAGCCGCCGAAGATGTCGCCGGCGGCATTCGTGTCCGACGGCATCGCCAGCGTCCTGAGCGTCAATTCCCCGATCGGTCGAACCCTGTCGCCAGCCACCTGCGTCATCCCTGCTGAAACCTGCTTCCTACCTCATGCCGCAGAGCCGCACGCAAGCCAAGGGCCGGCCACCCCCTCTTCGGTCGCTTTTTCCACAGGCCATGCCGGAACGGCGCATGTCGCGCCGCCGGTTGCCGGACTAGCTTCGGCAAACGTCCGGGAGCAACCCTCAGTCCATGCAGACCTATGATTTCATCGTCGTCGGCGCCGGCTCGGCCGGCTCGGTCGTCGCCGAGCGGCTGTCGGCGAGCGGCCGCTTTTCCGTGCTGGTGCTGGAAGCCGGCGGCAGCGACAGGCGCTTCTACGTGCAGATGCCGCTCGGCTACGGCAAGACCTTCTTCGACCCGGCCGTCAACTGGAACTACCGCGCCGAGCCCGATCCCGGCCTTGCCGGCAACGCCGACCACTGGCCGCGGGGAAAAATCCTCGGCGGCTCGAGCTCGATCAACGCGATGGTCTGGATACGCGGCCAGCGCGAGGATTTCGACGCCTGGGCGGCGGCCGGCAATCCCGGCTGGTCCTACGGCGACCTGCTGCCGGTCTTCAAGGCGATCGAGGACAACGAGAACGGCGCCGATGAATGGCGCGGCGTCGGCGGGCCGGTTCACGTCACCGACACCAGCGACAAGGGGCATCCGCTGACGCGACGCTACTTTCAGGCCGCGCAGCAGGCCGGGCTGCCGCTCAACCGTGATTTCAACGGCGCCACCCAGGAAGGCGTCGGCGCCTACCAGATCAACGCCAAGGACGGCCGCCGCATGTCGGCGGCCCGGGCTTTCCTGCGACCGGCGATGAAGCGCAGGAACGTGCGGGTCGAGATGAAGGCGCTGGCGACGAAGATCCTGTTCGAGGGCACGCGCGCGGTCGGCGTCGAATACGAGCAACGCGGCGCGAGGCACACCGTTCGGGCCGGTCGCGAGGTGATCGTCTCGGGCGGCTCGATCAATTCGCCGCAACTGCTGCAGCTCTCCGGCGTCGGCCCGGCCCCGCTGCTGCAGGGGCTGGGCATCCCGGTCGTGCACGCGAACGCCAATGTCGGCGCCAACCTGCAGGACCATGTCGGCATAAACTACACCTTCAAGGGCAGACTGCCGACGCTCAACCAGATCCTGCGCCCCTGGTGGGGCAAGGCGCTGGTCGGCATCCAGTATTTGTTGCTGCGCAGCGGCCCGCTGTCGCTTTCGATGAATTCGGCCGGCGGCTTCTTCCGCACCGATCCCGCGATGACGCGGCCGAACATGCAGCTCTATTTCCAGGCGTTCTCGACCGTCATCCCGAAGAGCGGCGAGCGGCCGATCCTCACCCCCGACCCGTGGCCGGGCTTTTCGGTCGGTCTCTCCAACTGCCGGCCGTCGAGCCGCGGAGAGATCATGATCCGCACGGCGCACCCGCGCGACTATCCAAGGATCACCGCCAACGCCTATTCGACCGACAACGACGTCGCCGAGATGCTGGCGGCGGTGAAGTTCGTGCGCAGGATCGCCGCACAGCCCGCGCTGGCCGAGATCATCGAGGAAGAGGTGCTGCCCGGTCCCGCGATCACGTCCGACGAGGACCTGATCCTGGATTTCCGCAGGCGATCGGGCACCGTCTATCACCCGGTCTCGACCTGCCGCATGGGACCCGATCCCACGCGCGCCGTGGTCGACCCGCGCCTCGCCGTCCACGGGCTTGCCGGCCTGCGGGTCATCGACGCCTCGATCTTCCCGGACAACATTTCCGGCAACACCAACGCCGCCTCCATCATGACGGGATGGAAAGGCGGCGAGATGGTTCTGGAGGAACAGAGATGAGGGCGTCTGTATTTCCGCCCCCTCCACCGCCTTCGGCGGTCCCCCTCCCCCGTAAACGGGGGAGGATCCGGGGCGACGCTTCTGGTTCCTCCCCTGCGAAGCGGGGGAGGGGGACCATGCGAAGCATGGTGGAGGGGGCGGCCTGCCACTGGAGTGAACACGCATGAAAATCACCGACGCGAAGACCTGGGTCGTGGGCAATCCGCCGCCCGGCATCGGCGGCAAGTATTTCATCTTCGTGAGGCTGACGACCGACTCGGGCGTCGTCGGCTACGGCGAGGCCTACAACGCCACCTTCTCGGCGCATGTCACCGCGCGCATGATCGAGGACATGGCCGAGCGCTACTTCATCGGCCACGACCCGCACGATATCGAGCTCTTCTTCCGCCGCTGCTATTCGTCCGGCTTCACCCAGCGCCCCGACGTCTCCGGCATGGGCTGCTTCTCGGCGCTGGAAATGGCTTGCTGGGACATCATCGGCAAGGAGGCCGGCAAGCCGGTCTACAAGCTCATCGGCGGCCAGGTGCACGAGAAGCTGCGCACCTACACTTACCTCTACCCGCATAGCGGCAGCGTGCACACCGAGGACGCCGCGCCGAGAAACGTCTACAACGATCCCGACATGGCTGCCGAATGCGCCGCCCTCTACGTGCAGCAGGGCTTCAACGCGGTAAAACTCGACCCGGCCGGCCCCTACACCGCCTTCGACGGCCACCAGCCGCGCCTGATCGACATCGACCTTTCCGCCCGCATGCTGAAGGCGATCCGCGAGGCGGTCGGCACCCGGGCCGACATATTGTTCGGCACGCATGGCCAGTTCACGGCGTCAGGCGCACTCAGGATGGCGAAGGCGATCGAGCCCTACGATCCGCTCTGGTTCGAGGAGCCGGTGCCGCCCGACATGCCGGAGGTGATGGCCGAGGTGGCGCGCGGCACGTCGATCCCCATCGCCACGGGCGAGCGGCTGACGACCAAATTCGAGTTCGCCCGCGTCATCGAGAACCGTGCCGCCTCCATCCTGCAGCCGAATGTCGGCCGTTCGGGCGGCATCCTCGAGACGAAGAAGATCGCCGCCATGGCCGAGGCCTGGCACATCCAGATCGCGCCGCACTGCTATTGCGGGCCGATCGTCGGCGCGGCGAACATCCAGGTCGCCGTCACCCTGCCCAATTTCCTGATCCTGGAATCGCTGAAGCAGTGGGACGGCTTCCACGAGAAGCTCTTGAAGAAGAAGATCGAATGGCAGGACGGCTACGTCATCCCGTCGAAGGAGCCGGGCCTCGGCGTCGAGCTCGACGAAGCCGTCTGCGAGGCGCATCCCTATGACGGCAAGGACCTGCATCTGCAGATGGCGCAGGACCCGCTGTTTCCATGACCGCTCCCCGCTCATACGCCTTCGTCGGCCTTGGCCATCTCGGCGGCAGCCTTGCGGCAAGCCTGTTGCGCAATGGCTTCGCCGTCACCGTGCATGACCGCGACCCGGCGGCCCTCGCGCGCCTCGTCGCGCTTGGCGCCGTCGCCGCCGGCTCTCCAGCCGAAGCGGCCGCGCAGGCCGGAAACGCGATAACCTGCCTTCCCTCGCCCGCCGTCAGCGAGGCGGTGCTGGCCGGCCCGGACGGGCTGCTCGCCGGACTGCCTGCCAGCGGCACCTGGATCGAGATGTCGACCAACGGCCGAGACGAGATCGTCCGCCTGGCCGCGCTGGCCGCGGCGAAGGGCGTCGAGACGCTGGAATGCCCCGTCACCGGCGGCGTGCATCTCGCCGCCGCAGGAAAGATCACCGCCTTGGTCGGCGGCGATCCGGCCCTCTATGAAAGGCATCGCGCCGCAATCGAGGCGATGTGCGCGCGCTCCTTCCTGATGGGACCGGTCGGCTCGGCGGCGGTGATCAAGGTCATCACCAACATGCTGGCCTTCATCCATCTCGTCGCCGCCGGCGAGGCGCTGATGCTGGCCAGGCGCGGCGGGCTCGACCTCGCGCAGGCCTATCACGCCATCTGCGCGTCCTCGGGCACCAGCTTCGTGCACGAGACCGAGAGCCAGCTCGTGCTCAACGGCTCCTACGACATCGGCTTCACCATGGACCTCGCGCTGAAGGATCTCGGCTTCGCGCTTCGTATGGGCGAGGAGTTCGGCGCGCCGCTCGACCTCGCCACGCGCGTCAACGCGATCTTCGAGGAGGGCAAGGCGGCCTATGGCGGCGGCGCATGGTCGACGCAGATCGTCAAGCTCCTGGAGGATGCGACGGGCACCGACCTGCGCGCGCCGGGATTCCCAGCCAAGCTTGAGATTTAGGTTTCCTATCCGAATCAACAGCTTGGCTCGGCCTCCTGAACCAGACCGGCAACCGCTTGATTCAGTCCCTGAGCGTCAGCGCACGCGGCACGACCTCGAACGTCGCCGGGGCCTGGCCGGGCGAATCCCCGTCGGCCTCGACCAGGATCGGGCTGGCGTCCGGCCCGATCGGCTCGATCGTCACCTTCCTGCCGCGCAGGATGGTGATGGCGTGGTGGTTGCGGTGCCGCCCGCCATAGAGCAGGCGGATATCGCGGATCAGCCCGAGCTTGCCGGCGGCGCGCAGGATGACGATGTCGATCTGGCCGTCGTCGAGCGCGGCGTCCGGGGCCACCATCATGCCGGCGCCGAAGAACTGTCCGTTCGCCGCCGCCACCAGCGCGATGCGCGCCTCCACCGGCTCGCCGTCGTCCACTGTGATGCGCACATGCTGGAAGCGATAGCGGAGGAATTCCGTGACGGTGCGCCAGAAGAACAGCGCCTGCGCCGAGACGCGGTTCCTGCGCTCGTCGGCGTTGACGGCCCGCACCACCGCGCCGGAGAGGCCGAGGCTCGCTATGTTGATGAAATGGCGGCTGGCGAGCGCGCCGTTATCGTCGACATAGGACATGCGCCCGGCGTCGATGACACGCCCTGTCGACGCGGCCATGCGGCGGATCGCGGCCTGGTAGTCGCCGTTCTGCCCGAGCCCCAGCCCTCTGGCGAAATCCGTGCCGGTGCCGCAGGGCAGCACGCCGAGCGCGGCCCGGTGGCCTTCCGCCGCCGCATTGATCAGGCCGTCCGCCACCTCGCCGGCCGTGCCGTCGCCGCCGGCCGCGATCACCAGCCCGCAGCCATTGGCGGCAAGATCCATCGCCAGGGTCACCGCGTCGCGCGGCATTGCGGTTTCGCGCAACATGACCTCGCCCAGCGCGCCTTGCAGCGCCGCGGCGATCTCCGGCCAGCGGCGCTTCAGCCTGCCGCCTCCGGCGACCGGATTCATGATCACGCCGACCTTCATGCCGTCCTCCCGCACATACCCTGTTGCAGTTTGTGGCTTCCGGCAAGCCGACAGATTTCGACGGTCGGTCCCCGTTAATCCCGTTTTCCACAGGGCCGCGGCTATTCCCGAAACGGCTCGCCTGCCGTAAGGTCAACCCATCTCAGGCCCGACGCCGAAACGGAGCCGCAAGGCGAAGCGAAAGTGAAGGGAGCAACCTGGGGCCCGTAACCGGGCAGGAAGGCGGCGGGTTCGCCCGTCACGCGCCGGCTCACAGGGACGGGACCGCGGGAAGCGTGCAAACGCCTACGGCGGACCGATGCTGCCATGAAAGTCCGGGAAAGACTTTCGATGGCACGTCAGCAAATCCTCCGGGAGATGCAGGCGTTGGTCGGGCAGATGCGAATCTTTCGGGAAGCGCTTTGTCC
>DATDJN010000412.1:0-2532 GCA_036520515.1 Rhizobiaceae bacterium | reverse complement strand
GCCGCTCGTCGGAGACGGAAATCGATCTGCTGCGGCTGCTTGCTCCGCGAGGGAAATAAGATGCAGGACGAACCGACACCCACCGAACTGATCAAGGCGGTTGCGGATTTCCTACGCAACGAGATCGCGCCTGCCATCAAGGGCCACAACGCCTTCAAGCTCCGCGTCGGCATCAACGCGCTGGATCTGGTGACGCGGCAACTGGCGCTGGAGCAGGGGAGCGACGCTGCGGAAGCGGCGCGGTTGAAGCAGTTGCTGGGCGCGGATGGCTCGCTGCTGGAACTCAACCATGCGCTGTCGGAAAAGATTGCCAAAGGCGAGGCCGATCTGCAGACGCCAGGTCTCGCCGACCATCTCTGGCAGACCACGATGGACAAGCTCGCCGTCGACCAGCCGAACTATGCGTCGTACAAAAGGGAGTTGGGGAATAAGTAGGATGGGTTTCGCTTCGAGACTGGGCAAGATCTTATCAAATTTGGCGAAGGAAGGTACGATTCGGCATGACGAATCGTACCTTCAAGACCGGTGTCAGCCGGTATCAGCCGAGCTTGCTGCCGCCGCGTTTGGAAGATTATGTAGCTGGCGATAATCCAGTTCGAGTGATCGAGGCTTTCGTTGAAGCGCTTGATCTTTGGAAGCTTGGCTTCCGTCATGCCGGATCGAGCGGCGGTGCAGGACAGCCGCCTTACGACCCGGGCGACCTGCTGAAGCTTTATCTTTATGGCTACCTCAACCGGATCCGGTCGTCGCGCAGCCTGGAGCGCGAGGCCGGCCGCAATCTGGAACTGATCTGGCTGATGAAGCACCTGATGCCCGGCTATCGCACCATTGCCAAGTTCCGCCAGGAGAACTGGAAGGCGCTCAAGGCGGTGAACCGGGAGTTTGTGTTGATGCTGCGCGAACTCGGTCTTGTGGGTGGGGAAGTTGTGGCGATCGACGGTGCATTTTTTGATGGCAACGCCAGCAAGGCGAGCATCAAGACGCAGCGCAAGCTCGCCAAGCGGCTGACCGAGATCGAGCAGGATATTGAAGCCTATGGTGCCGCGATCGAGGCCAACGACAGCGCCGAGGCAGAACGTCCGCCTGCGGGGCGGGATGGCGGGGGCGACGGCGGCGGGGACCTCGCGCAAAAGGTGGCGGCCTTGATGGCCAAGCGCGCAAGCTTGCAAGCCGATCTGGCGCGACTGGAAGAGAGCGGCCAGACGCAGTTGTCGCGAACCGACGCAGATGCCCGATTGTTGTCGAAGAACGGTCAAGTGGTGGCGGGCTACAACGTCCAGATCGCCGTCGACGACAAGCACAAGCTGATCGCGGCGAGCGAGGTCGTCAACGACGGCAACGATACCGGCCAACTTTACGACATGGCCAAGGCCGCCAAGGACGAGCTTGGCGTCGAGACGCTGACGGCTCTCGCCGATACCGGCTACTACAACGGCAACACGCTCAAGGCCTGCGAGGAGAGCGGGATCGTGGCCTACGTTCCGCAGGCCAAGCGAACCGCGCGGCTCGAAGTACAAGATCGCATCAGCCATGAAGCGTTTACCTACGAGGCGGAAGCGAACGTCTATCGCTGTCCCGCCGGCAGGCAGTTGCGCCCGACGAAGGGACGCAAGACCAACGGTCATCGGATCGAGATCAGGTTTGTCAGCCGCAAGTCCGATTGCGACGCCTGCGCGATACGCTCGCGCTGCCTCTCAACCAAGACGCCGACGCGCACCGTCTACCGCTGGGAACATGAAGCGGTGCTGGATCGGCATCGCGCACGGATGAAGGACGCCGACGCCCAGATGCGCCGCCGAGCCGAACTCGCCGAACATCCCTTTGGCACCCTCAAGTGCCGGGCCGGCTATCGCCACTTCCTCGTCCGCGGTTTCGACAAGGTGCGCGGCGAATGGAGTTTGATGGCGCTCTGCTACAACTTCTCCCGTGTGCTCAGCATCCTCGGCCTCGACAACTTCATGGCCTATCTGGCCAATCGCCATCCATATTGGGCGCTATTGCTGCTCAAAACGGTCTCGGTCATCATCACCCGCCTAAAGGCCGGTATGCCGCACTTCCAAGCCAAAGTGCGGCCGGCCTTCGTCTGCGCTACATAATCAGGGCGCAATACAATTCTTGCCCAGTCTCGCAGCGAAACCCATCAATTCGCTCAACGTTGATTCATGATGGGTATCGCTGCGCTCCACCCATCCTACGCTCAGGCCTGCTCTATTTCTTCGCGCAAAACCTCGAGCTCCAGCCATCGATCCTCGGCCGCCGCCAGCTCTTCCTGCGCCTTTGCCATCGCAGCCGAGGCCGCGTCGAATTTCTTGCGATCCTTGGTGTAGAGATCGGGGTCGTCAAGCAACTTTTGCTGTTTGGTGATCTCGGCCTGCAACTTCATCATCGTCTTCGGCAGCGTTTCCAGCGCGTGCTTCTCGTTGAAGTTCAGCCGGCGTTTTGGCGCCGCAGAGGGCGCGGCAGCCCTGTTTTCCTTCTTCTCCTCGACGGCCGTTGCATCGGGAGCTTCGCGCGCGAGATCCTCGCCGCGCT
>DATDJN010000411.1:0-2900 GCA_036520515.1 Rhizobiaceae bacterium | reverse complement strand
CCAGCAGCTTCGCCGTTTCATGCTGAACGAGCCGCGCGGCGGCGTCTTCCGCCATGTGAACCTGCTCGTCCCGCCAAAGGATCCGAGGGCGGCGATGGGCTTCATCATCATGGAGCCGGAGGACACGCCGCCGATGTCCGGATCGAACTCGATCTGCGTCTCCACCGTGCTCCTGGACAGCGGCATCGTGCCGATGACCGAGCCTCAGACGCGGCTCACGCTGGAGGCGCCGGGCGGGCTGGTCGAGGTGCTGGCCGAGTGCCGGAACGGCAAGGCGGAGCGCATCACCGTGACCAACGTGCCCTCCTTTGCCGACAGGCTGGATGCGAAGCTGGAGGTGGGCGGCCTCGGCACGCTCACCGTCGACACAGCCTATGGCGGCGACAGTTTCGTCATCGTCGATGCGGAAAAACTCGGCTTCTCGCTGGAGGAAAGCGAGGCCCGCGAACTCGCCGAAACAGGCATGAAGATCACCGCAGCCGCCAACGAGCAGCTCGGCTTTGCCCATCCCGAGAATGCCGGCTGGGACCACATCTCCTTCTGCGCCTTCGCCGGGCCTGTCCTGGAGGAGAAGGGCGAGCGCCTGTCGCGCTCGGCGGTCGCCATCCGCCCCGGCAAGGTCGATCGCTCGCCGACCGGCACGGCCGTCTCTGCGCGCATGGCGGTGATGCATGCGCGCGGCCAGCTCAAGGTCGGCGAAGGCATCACGCTGGTGTCGATCATCGGCTCACGCTTCGTAGGCCGAATCGTGCGCGACATAGGCGTGGCCAACCGCCCCGCCATCGTCCCGTCCATCTCCGGCCGCGCCTGGATCACCGGCACGCACCAGGTGATGCTCGATCCCGACGATCCCTGGCCGGAGGGTTACCGCCTCAGCGACACCTGGCCTGCGCTCGGGTAAGGCCGACCGGCTTTTCGCACGGGTGGGGTGGGCGCGCTATTTCCGCTTGCGTCTGCTTGCCGGCGCCTTGGCGTCGGCGCTGAACAGGTCGGCGCCGGCCGACGCCTCGTCCTTGGCAGCGGCTGCCGGCTCGCGGGTGGCCTTTGGCGGAGCCTTGGCCGTCACCGTAGCAGCAGCCTTAGGCTCGTCCTTGCCGATGAACTTTATGGCCACCGTCAGTCCTCGTAAGTCCTAGGGGTGCTCGGCTTGCGCAGCCGGCCGATCAGGGCGGAGACGGCGGTCACGTTCATCTCTTCGCGGGACCAGTTCTTCGTGTCCTCGATATGCCTGACGGCAAGCTCCCGGTGCGTGCTGCCGCTGTAGGCCGCGTCGGCGAACACCGATTTCGCATGCGTCTTCTTGTCCTCGACGATGTACTCGACGAGATAGTTCGGGCATTCGGAGCGGCCGCGCACGCCGATGCGCACCTGCGCGTCGCCATGGATGCGCCGGCAGCGCTCCAGCTTCTCCAGCACGCGCCGGACATATTCGATGGGATGGTCGAGCTCGGTGACCACGTCGGCGATGATGGAATCGTCCGGCAACGTCGTTTTGGGAGTGCGTCCGGCCATCAGCGTTTGGCCTTGCGCTTCGACACAGGAGCGATCGCGGCTGCCAACTGGTCGGCGGCCTCCTTCTCCAGCCGCAGCTCCTTCAGGCGCGCAGTCTTCTCTTCACGCGCCAGGGTGACGGCGTCTCGCTCCGACATGATGCGGCCGAGCGACAGCGACTGGGTCTGCGTCTTGCTGAATGCCGCCTCCGCCCGGTCGCGGGTTTTCCTGGAATTATCGTACAATTCTCATCCTCGATTGGGCGCTCCCCGAACGAAGAAGGCCAGGCTTCCGCCCGACCTTCGTCTTGTCGCAGGAGCGCGCGCTGCAGATCGTTCGCCGCGGTTGCACCGCGGCGCATGCCCGCGCTTGAAGCCCGATCAGACCGCTTTCAGCTGGTCTGCCGACATCTTGCCGGACTTGTTGTCACGAACCATCTCGTAGCCGATCTTCTGGCCTTCGGCGAGATCGCGCATTCCGGCGCGCTCGACGGCGGAGATGTGGACGAAGACGTCATCGCCGGCTGCGTCTGGCTGAATAAAACCAAAACCTTTTGTGGCGTTGAACCATTTCACTGTGCCAGTGGCCATAACGAACCCTTTCATTGGCGATGTTGATGCGCCGGCTTTCGAGTGAAACCGGCCGGTTTTTCTCTATTTTTGAAGGGAAGTTCGTCCAAGGCGCGCATTTGCTGCGCACGGAAACAAAAGTCGATCTAGCAAATATAGATCGCATTTCTTTAGAGGTCAGGGCTCTCCAAGTCAATTTACAAGCGCTCGTTCTCGCCAGCATATCCAATAGACCTTCCTCCCCCGCCGCGACGGACGCACGGCCAGCAATGGTGCGGCGCGAATTGGGAAGCAAAGAACCATGGCCATGCACGTCGCGTGTGGCGGGCCGGCGGGATCGTCCGGCTCCGGGCTCGGGCGGGTACGAGGCGGAATGCCCGGCGCGCGGAACACCGCATCGGTTCCATTGACCCAAGGTGGGTCCCCCGCGTAGTTTTCAACCGAGGGGTGTGAGAAAGGGAGAAGGTGCCGGAATTGCGCGCTTCGCTCCCGTCCCCGCGAACGCACCGGCAGTTCCTCCCGCCCCTGACGGGAGGAAGAGCGTCATGCCACGCAGCCACGGCAACCTGCGTTCGGTTGCCTGCAACCTGAGCCGCGGAAGGCTGCCTGGCCGGCTTTCTGCCGGCATCGCGTTGCTCGCGTCGGCGCTTGGTGCAAGCCTCGTTTCCGCACCCGCCCAGGAAGTCCGGATCATCAAGCCCGGCTCCATGGCCGTCACCGGCTTTTCCGGCACAACCATCCCGGGGCAAGGCCAGTTCGGCGAGGAGAACGGCGGCTCGCCCGGCGCGATCTGGAAGGTCGACGGGCTGACCGGCGCCGTCAGCCTGTTCACCACCATCG
>DATDJN010000410.1:0-17809 GCA_036520515.1 Rhizobiaceae bacterium | reverse complement strand
CGCGTTTCATTCTCGTAGCAAGTCTTCAGGATGAACTCGATGTCCTTGAAGGAATTGCGGAAGACGAGATCCTTGGTGGCTTCGAGATGCTGCCTCTCCCAGTCGAACTTGAAATCCTTGTATTTGTCGAGCAGGTGGAAGAGCCCGAAGTTGATCGAGCCCATGTTGAGCGACGCGACTTCCGGCTTGAGCAACTGGGCGGGAAGAACACGTTCCTCCACCTTCATGTAGGGGCTGCCGCCGGTGGTGATGTTGATCGCGGCGTTCGTCGCCTGTTTGATCTGCGGCAGGAACTTCATGAAGGCTTCCGGGGTCTGATCCGGCTTGCCGTTTTCGGGATTGCGGGCGTGCAGGTGGAGGATCGCGGCGCCCGCCTCGGCCGCCCCCAGCGCATCGTCGATGATCTGCTGCGGCGTGATCGGCAGATATTCCGACATCGACGGCGTGTGGATGGCGCCTGTCACGGCACAGGTGATGATGACTTTCCCGGATGGAGGTTTGGACATGGGCTAGGCCTCGGATGCTGGGGGGTTGAAATTCAGGAACCGATGGTCCTGGCCGCTTCGCGCTTGTGGGCGATGAGGGCCATCAGACGGCGATCGCGCCATTCCTGACGCTCGACGAGCTTGCCGGCAGGCAACAGCGACCGCCGGTCGTTTTCGATGCCATCGATGACAGGACCGCTCCAGCGGACGCGGTGCTGCGTGCTGGGCCAGAGGTTCTCGTACAGCCCCTCGTAGCGTTCGACATAGTCGCGCACCCCGCCGGGAGCGTTCAAGTCGATGGTCTCGAACGGCCCCATGAAGGACCAGCGCAAAGCGAGGCCGTCACGGAGGCCGATGTCGATGTCCTCGACCGACGCATAGCCTTCGTCGACGAGACGGAAAGCCTCCTCCAGCAGCGCGCCCTGAAGCCGGTTCATTATGAAGCCGTCGATTTCGCGTTTCATGACCAGAGGCGCCTGGCCCGCGGCGCGGAAGAAGGCGGCGGTGCGCTCCATGACCTCTGCTGAGGTCCAGGGCGCCGGCACGAGTTCGGCCGCCGGGATGAGGTAGGGCGGGTTGATGGGATGCGCGACCACGCAGCGCTCACGACCGGCGAGATGGGCCGTGAAGGCCGATGGAAGCAACGCGGAGGTCGAACTGGCCAGCACCGCGTCGCGCGGGGCCTTTTCGTCCAGCATCGAGAACACCGCCTTCTTGAGGTCCAGCTTCTCGGGCGCGTTTTCCTGCACATGGACGACGCCTTCGAGCGCTGCGTCCATGTTGGCACTGGTGGATATCCGCGCCAGCACCTTCTCGGGACCGTCGTTGAGCAGGCCGCTCGATTCAAGGTCGGGCAAGAGGCCAGCAATGTAGTCCCGGGCTTTCTCCGTGGCGGCCGGGACGGCGTCCCACAGAACCACGTCGTGTCCGGCGCGGGCGAAGGAGATCGCCCAGGCCCGGCCGATGAAGCCGCTTCCGATGATCGCTACACGGGACATTTCGATTCCTTCGGCTTTGGTGTCTCGAATGGTTCGGCCAGGTCAACCGCGCCGGTCCCTGAGCGCGATGACCGCGCCCAGGATGACCGCGCCGTAGAGGATCGACCGCGCGGATGTGGGGATGGTCGTGCCGGCGAGCAGCATCTGCAGGGCGGTTAGCAGGATGACCCCGCCCAGTATCCCGATGTAGGAGCCGCGTCCGCCGGTGATCAGCGCCCCGCCGACGACCACGACCGCGATCGACGGCAGCAGGTATTCGTCACCCATTCCTAGGCTGGCCTGGCCGGAGAAGCCGGTAAGCAGGATGCCGACGATCGCCGAGCACAAGCCTGACAGCATGTAAACGGAGATCGTCGTCCGTTTGACGGGAATTGCCGAAAGCTCGGCCGCCCGCTCGCTGTTGCCGATCGCATAGACGCGCCGACCGAACGCAGTGCGCCCAAGCAGCAGCACCGCCGCGGCGGCGAAAAGCAGCACGAAAGGCACGACCGGCGCAATTCCGAACACGCGCATGGTCATCAAGGATCGGAGCATGGGCGAGGAGAAGCCATCCGGCGTGCCGCCGGAATACAGCAGCGCCACACCCTGCAGTAGTCCGTTGACGGCGAGCGTCATGACGATCGGCGACAGGCCGAGAGCGACGATGCCGAAGCCGTTGAGGAAGCCTATCAACAGGCCGACGGCGAGAACGACCGGGACAGCGTATAGAAGCGCCGCGTCGGAACCGCTCACGAGGCCGGCCAGCAGGATTCCACACAGGCCAATCGTCCACGGCACCGATAGGTCGAGTCCCCCGGTGAGGATCACCGCTCCCTGCCCAAGCGCCAGGATCGCGAGGAACGAAGACAGGACAATCAGCGAGTTGTAGTAGTTGAAATTCAAAAGCGTGTTGCCGAGCACAAACTGCGTTACCAGCAGCACGCCGACGAAGCAGACATAGGCGGGCAAGGCATAGCGGATGGTCTCCGCGTAGCGGATCGTGAACGGCGCCTTCGCACTTTCGACCCTGACGGAGGACGTATCCGTGCGTATCTGCGCCAGCGGCAATTTGCGCGGCCTCAGAGATAGCTGCGACGGCAATATGCCCTGCCGCCAGGCCGAGACCCGCGCCATCGCCTGTCTGATGTTGCGGGCCAACACCGACCCGCGGTGCGCCGACGCGCTCAGGACGGCAAGCAGCAGGATCGTGCTTTCGGCGATGCTCGAATAGTAGGCCGATACGTTCAGCACGAGCAGGATGTTGACGATGATCATCAGCACATAGGCGCCAAGAACGGAGCCGGTTAGTCCACCGCGCCCGCCGCCCAGCAAGGTACCGCCCACGACCACCGCCGCGAACATCTGTAACAGCATGGGATTGCCCACCAGCGGATCGCCCGCGCCGGTCTGGGCGCTGATGAAGACGCCCGCCATGCCATAGAAGCCACCAGCTATGACATAGACGGAGAACTGCACGAGCCGCGTCGGTATGCCCGCCGAACGCGCGCTTTCGACATCGCCGCCGACGGCATAGATAGCGAGGCCGAGCTTGGTGCGCTTAAGCCAGTACCAGAACAGCAGCAGCACGACGATGAGGGCCGCCGACATGGGAACCCAGTCCGTGACGAGGTCACCGATCAGGACCTCGGACAAGCGGGGCTCGATCATTCCGCCAGGCTTGTCCATCACGATGAGGGTGACGCCTTGGAGGATGAACATGGTCGACAGGGTCACGACGATCGACTGGAGGCGCAGGAAGGCGATGAAGAACCCATTGAACGCGCCCACCAGCAGGCCGATGCCGACACCCGTCGCGCCGAGCGTCCACGGCGATATCGATCCATCGGCCGGGAACGAGGCCAAGGTTACATTCACCAGCGAGATGACGGCGGCGGCCGACAGATCGAAGCCGCCGGCCAGGATGACGACCGTCTGGCCCATCGCGGCGATCGCCAGCGTGGCCCCGCTCGTCGTCAACTGGGAGATGTCGTAGTAGCCGAGCGGAATGGCGCTGAGGTTCGCCACAACGGCAAAGAGCACGACAAAAGCAAGGAAAGCGGTGATGAGACCGCGATGACGGCCGAGCCGCAGCGCTCCCGCACCGGCGGCCCGCCTCGCTGGTCTATCGGATGTCACCACGCTCATGCCGCGGTCGCCGTGCTGCCGGAGCCAAGGGCAGCCGCGAGAATGTTTTCTTCGGTGAGGTCCGGGCCGGACAACTCTGCCGAGATCGCACCGGCATAGAAAACCAGGACGCGGTCGGCGAGGTGGACGAGTTCCGGAATCTCGGTCGAGTAGAAAACCACGGCGCCGCCGGCCTCGGCGTAGGCCCGCAGCAGTTGATAGAGCTCGTTCTTGGTCCCGACGTCGATGCCGCGCGTCGGATCATAGACCATCAGGATGTGACTCTCGGTGAGCAGCCATTTGGCGATAGCGATCTTCTGCTGGTTGCCGCCCGAAAATGCGTCGGCGCGCGTCCAGAGCGCGCGATGATCGACTTCGACCCGCCTGAAGGCGTCCGATACAGCGCGGTTCTCGGCATCCTTGTCGATCAGCCCAAAGCGGGTGAACCGATCGATGATCGGCACCGTGGCGTTGTGCTTGCCGCTGAGGCGCATAAACAGACCCTCGGTCTTGCGCTCCTCCGGAACGAGGCTGATGCCGATCCTTGCGGAGACTGCGTCCTTGGGACCACCGATCGCCACCTTCTGGCCATCCACCGCGAAATGTCCACGCGCCAGCGGCATGGCGCCGAACGCGGCGAGGAAGAGGTCGAGCTGACCCATGCCCTGAAGCCCCGCTACACCGAGAATCTCGTGCTGGCGCAACACGAACGAGGCTTCTCGCAGCTTTGCCTCGGTGCCCACCTTCTCGGCGCGTAGCACTTCCTCACCGATGTCGTGGCGCGTCTCGGTGCGCGGCGGGAAGGAATGGATCAGCGAACGGCCGGCGATCATGCGCACGACGTCTTCGTCCTTGTAATCTTCGACGCGGCCCGAGGCGACATGCTTGCCGCCACGCAGGATGGTCAGTTCATCGCAGAAATCGCGTACCTCGCGCAGGCGGTGCGAGATGAAGACGATCGTCTTGCCTTGCCGCTTCAGGGCAAGGATGACGTTGCCAAGCCAGTCGACGTCCGGCCCCGACAACGCGGATGTCGGTTCGTCCAGGAGCAGGATGCGCGGCTTGCGATACACCGCGCGCGCAATCTCTATCTTCTGGCGCACGGCGAGATCGAGATCGGCGATCTCGTCATCGAGATGGACCGCCTGCAGGCCAAGCTCGGCGAAATGCGCGGCGACGCTTTCGCGCGCCGCGCGCCGGCTCATCATTCCAATGAAACCCATTGGCGCATCCGGAATGAGCATGTTGTCGAGCACGGTCAGGTTCCGGACCAGCGTCATCTCCTGAAACGCGGTCTGGACACCAAAACGCTGGGCGTCGCGCGGCGACGACAGCAAAGCCTGTTTGCCGAATATCTCGACGCTGCCCGCATCCGGCGACACGAGACCAGACAGGACCTTGACGATCGTCGACTTGCCGGCGCCGTTCTCGCCGAGCAACGCATGGACGCCCCCCGGCGCTATGGCGACCGACACGTCATCAAGGGCGACGGTCGCGCCGTAGGCTTTGCGCACCTGGGCGATGCGAATGGCAGGAACTTCGTTTGGCATTGGTATGCGACCCGTGTCGGCAGTGCCGGAAGCGGCCGACCTCTCGGTCGGCCGCCCGATCAGCGTGCGATCATTCTTCCGGCTGGGAAACCAGCGCCGCGTTCAGGCCGACTTCAGGCGTCAGCTCGGAGTAGATCGATGCAAACCAGCCAGGGTTCGGGATGATCGCCGGCTGGAACACGTTGCAGCCGTCCTTCATTTCCTGCCAGGTGCCTTCCTTGCACAGCTTGATCGTCTCGTTGGTGACGATGTTCTGCGGCACGTCGGTGAGGGCGGGGATTTCCTTGCCTTCAAGCTTGTCCACTGCGAGCTTGAGCGCAAGGGCGCCGGTGAAGTTCTGCGAACCCGAAGACCAGCGCGGAGCGCCCATCGGCCGATAGGTGCCGTTTGCGCCATCGACCTCGGTGCCAACCGGCAGCATCTGGATGCGACCGCCGTTCGAGGCCTCTCCGGCGCAGGGCTTCAGCTTGTCATCGGCAATCCCGGCCTCATTCTGCATCGAGTTTGCAGTGTAGCAGCCAGCCTGCATCCAGATCCCGTCGATCTGGTCCCAGTTGCGGGTGGCGAGGATCTTCGACAGCTCCGTGCGCGCGACGGCCTGGCTCCACATTCCGTTCGCCTCGGCAACGATCTCGATGCCGGGATGCTTCGCGAAGACCGCCTTCGCCCCATCGTTGCGCAGAGTGTCGACGGTAGTGCCCGGCACGCCGGTGATCATCACGACCTTGCCCTTGCCGCCGAGCTTGTCGACAAGCCACTCGGCGGACTTGGTTCCCCACACGCTCTGGTCAATGTGGACGTTGTACGCGCACGGCTCGGAGATGATCGAATCGTAGGCGATGACCACCACACCCTTGGCGCATGCGTTCTTCACGGCGCTGTTCAAGGCGGTCGGCGAGATCGGATAGACGACGATCGCCTTGGCGCCCGCCTGCACCATCGAGTTGATCTGCTGGATCTGCTTCTGCGCGTTGGGACCCGCGACCTGGACCTGCAAGTCAACCTTGTCCGCATAGCTCTTGTGTGTAGCCATGGCTTTCAGCATGTTAGCGGCTTCGGCCTGCCAGTCGTTGCCGATATAGCTCATGCTCAGGAAGATCTTGAACTTTTCGGCGGCCTGAGCCGCCGGCGCCATCAGCGCCATGCCCGCCACCGCGGCAAGCGCACCGGTGGCGAATTTCCTCACCTTGGACTTCATTTCTCTCTCCCTAGTGACTGGCTGCACAGCGCAGCGCAGAACCTCTGCGGACATTGCTAGGCGACGGAGTTCGCGCCGGGCCGCCTAACAGCCCTCCCTCGCCCGGATCGCTCCGGTCGCTCTGCGAATTCGATGCAAACTACCTCCCGGAGCCTTGCATCAGCGCCCCTTCTCTCCCTTGGCCGAGTCCGCAGCCACCATTAACGAGCCACAAAAGCACAAACCCGTCAATAAATAATCGTTGATTTGTGATCACACATTACGGCAATCTTCCTTTATGACAACTCGTACTTGCGTCATGGCCGCGCGGGGATTAGCCGTTGCCGGCGGGAACGGTTGCTGACGAGCAGGCTCAAGCGGATGCGTACGACGAAAGTGTTGCAATGACGGATAAGCTTTCGCCGGTCGATGTGAGCACGCTGCAGGAGCGCGTGTATCTGAAGTTGCGCGAAGCGCTCTACCAGGGCAAATTCTCTGCTGGCGACACGCTGACGATACGTGGCTTGGCGGCGGCACTCGGCACCAGCGCGATGCCGGTGCGCGAAGCGCTGCAGCGCCTGGTGGCCGAAAAAGCACTTGTGCAGACGCCGAGCCGCAGCATCCGCGTCGCATCCTTCACACCCGAACTCTTCTGGGAACTCATCCGCATCAGGATGACGATCGAGGGCATGGCCACGCAACGCGCCGCGCTGAATTCCTCCCCTGCACTGGTGAAGAACCTGCGCGAAATCAACAGCTCTATGATCACCGCGATCAAGGGAGGGTTCACCGAGGACGTTCTGGACGGTAACAAGCGCTTTCATTTCACCATCTACGAGGCGGCTGAGATGCCGCAACTGATCGAAATCATAAACAATCTGTGGCTTCGCACCGGCCCATATCTCGGCGTCGCATACCGGATGGGCTATTCTGATCCTTTTCTCACCGGCACCCGGTTCCACGAGCGGGTCGTCCAGGCCATCGAGCGGCGCGACGGCCGCAAGGCAGCAGCGAACCTTAAGGTGGACATCTGGGCGACCGCGAAATGGTTCACGCGCCATCGCATCGCGATTTTCGGCGAGTATGAGGAAAAGCCGATACAGATCGCGCTTTGAGGGGCGGCGCGGTTAGCCGGGCGCGCTGTCCCGCACCCGGCCAAGATCGAGAGATCAGCCGCCGAAGCGCGGCTCCTGCAGGCCCTTTACGCCCAGGTCGTAAACGGCGAAGAGACCGCCCGCCTGCTCCTCGCGCTGCGGCACCCCCCTTATCGGCCGGCCCATCGAACTGACGTAGAGCACGTCGAGGTTCTTGCCGCCGAACATGACGCTGGTGAGGTTGCGGACGGGGAATTCGATCTCTCGGTCGATCTTGCCGTCCGGCGAATAGCGGATGATGCGCCCGCCGAACACATGAGCGTTCCAGATGTATCCCTCCGAATCCACGGTGGATCCGTCGAAAGTGCCGGGGTACTCGCTGTTCGACAGGAAAGCCCGCTTGTTGGAGACGCTTCCCGTATCGATGTCGTAGTCGTAGGCATACATCAGATCGTCGTAGGAATCGCAAAAGTAGAAGGTCTTGTCGTCCGGGCTCCAACATGGGCCGTTCGAGCACTTGATGCCGCTGTCGAGCCTCGTAATCGAAAGATCTGGGTTTAGGCTGTAAAGCGCCGAATTCCGAACCGGGCGCTGGCCGCGGTTGGCGTCGAAACGGTCGTGATCGTAAGACATGTAGCCTGCGACGAAGCGGCCGCGACGATCTACCTTGCCGTCGTTGAGCCTGTTTTCCGGCTCGTCGGCTTCCGGGTCCCCGATGTGGGTCAGCCGCTGCGTCTTGAAGTCGTAGAGGCTGAAGCCGTTGGCGAGCGCCACGACCGCGCCGCCCTTTTCGCGGATTGCCATCGAGCCGATGTGAAGAGGCACGAAGTTGAGCTTCACATCGGATCCGTCCTCCTTGCAGCTCCAGATCTCGGCCGCGGAGCTGTCGATCCAGTAAAGGCGCTGATCCTCCACGTCCCAGAGCGGCCCCTCACCGAGATGGTTTTTGCTATCTACGAGCATGCGGATTTCGGCCACTGCAGTCTCCTCCTGGCTTAGCCACTACACTTGGCCGCCTTCACCCGGTCGCGGCCCCTCCCACGGTGATACTGGACACGGCAGATTTCGATGTCAATCTTTGTGATCACAGATCAGTCATTTCACGATTGACTGCTCGCTGCGCGTTGTGATTACCTCCTGCCGTGAGCCGACGACCCCGGAGGAAGCCGCGCAGGCGGCGGGGACAGCTTTCGAAAGCAGGGAGGATTTGATGACGGACAGCAGCGCCGGGACGATCGACGTCGTTCTGAGAACGCTAGGCGGAATGCGGATGGTCGACCTGGCGCCCAAGCTGGAGCGCGGCATTCCGCGCTGGCCGACCCACCCACATCTGACGATCGACAAGGCGGTGACACACGATCACGACGGTTACTATTGCCAGGCGATCATGATGGCCGAGCATACAGGCGCCCACGTGGATGCGCCGGCCCACATGCTGCCGGATCGCATGGACCGCACCATCGACACGTTCGCGGCCGACCACCTCTTCTCCTCCGCCGTTCTCTATGATTTTTCGGATCGCGACCTGAAGCCGGGCGATCTCATCACGGCCGCCATGCTGGCGGACCAAGAGAAGAAGAGCGGCCATGCGGTCGCCGAGGGCGAGATCGCGATCGTCAACTACGGCTGGATGAAGCGCTACTGGCGCACGGATTCGAAGGCCCAGTGGTACGTTCTCAACGCGCCGGGCATGTCGGAGGACGCCTGCGAGTTCTTCCGCGAGCGCAAGGTCCGTGCCGTCGCCACCGACACCGTCGCAGCCGAGACCGCCATCGTCGACGGCGTGCCGCAGGCCAATCCGGGCCATATAAAGAGCTGGCTGCCGCACGACATACTGATCATCGAGATGCTGTCCAATCTCGAGGACCTCTCGCCGCGATCGCTGTTTCTCGCGATGCCGCTGAACATAAGTGAAGGGTCGGGATCGCCGATCCGACCGGTCGCATTCTGTCCGGCCTGACCGCCGCGGCATCGCCTGGATGAGCCCGACGCAGGTTCTCCGCAACCTCGAGCCCGGACGCCGGCGAGCCCCGCGCACGCTATGAATTCATGGAGAAAACGATGAACCTCACCGGCAAGACAGCCATCATCACGGCGGGCGCGTCCGGCATAGGCCGAGTGATCGCTCACCGTTTCGTGGAGCAAGGCGCGCAGGTTTGCCTCTGTGATATCGATGACGATGCCCTGGCGGTGGTGACCAAAGAATTGCCATCCGCGATCGTCTTGAAGGCGGATGTCTCGAAGTCGTCCGAGGTGGCCGCGCTTTATGATGCGTTTCTTGCGCGCAATTCGAAGCTAGACATTCTCGTCAACAATGCGGGCGTCTCCGGCCCGACCAAGCGTGTCGAGCAGGTGACCGACGAGGAGTGGGACCAGACCATCGCCGTCAACGTTACGGGTCACTTCTACATGGTACGCAAGGCGGTCCCGCTGTTCAGGCAGGCGGGTGGTGGCTGCGTGATCAACCTCTCCTCGGTCGCCGGCCGCCTCGGCATGCCGCTCAGGGCTCCCTACTCCACGTCGAAATACGCGGTTCGCGGCCTGACCGACGTGCTGGCGGTCGAACTCGGCGAGATCGGCGTACGCGTCAACGCGATCCTGCCCGGCCTGGTCGACGGACCCCGCGGACAACGTGTCATGCGCGAGCAGGCGGAACAGCGCGGCATGACCCTGGAGGAGTGGATGCCATTCTTCCTGCACAACATCTCGATGCATACGATGATCGACATGAAGGAGATCGCCGACGTCGCCGTTTTCCTCGCATCCGACCTCGCGCCGCATATTTCCGGCCAATCGATCAGCGTCTGCGGCAATTTTGAAAGCTATCGTGGTCCGAAGTGATCCAGAATATGATGGTTGCCGCGAGCAGATGCCGAGAGAAGGTGTGAGCGCATCGGTTGTATCGGGTTGCCGTGCGACGCCAGTCCTTGAGCTTGGCGTACAGGTTCTCGACCCTGTGCGCTGCCTGTAGCTAGCCGCGGTACGGCGGGCCTTCAGGGGTGGCATCGATCATGATCCGCCGCGGTCTGGGGCCGGCCTGGCTGAGCGCGACGAAGATCTTGTCGAACGCGCCCAATCGGCTCCAGCGCATGAAGCGGCTGTAGAGCGTCTTGCGCGGGCCATAGGCCTTGGGCGGATGGCACAACCGCAGCCCTTTCCTTCACAATTATTCAGATTTATGAAACTCGTGCTATGAATTCGCATGCCGCGAGGAAATTTCGGTGCGTTTCACAGAGCCAGTATGGCGGCGGTCCGGGGCCGCGCTTTCCTTCGCGGCTGGTCTTGAAAGCAATCGCCTGTTCGACCTTGTGGTTGTTGGGGGCGGCATCCTCGGCTTGTCGACCGCCCTGCATGCGGCGCGGTCCGGGCTTGCTGTGCAGGTGCTTGAAGCCAAGTGCATTGGCGTGGGCGCTTCGGGCCTCAACGGCGGTCAGGTCATTCCCGGCCTCAAATATGATCCCGACTGGCTTGTTGGGCATTTTGGGCCTGAATCCGGCGAGGCTTTGGCGCGGTTTGCGGCGTCTACGGCCGATGCCGTATTCGATCTGATCGCCAATGAGCACCTTGCGGTTCCTTTCACCCGCAATGGCTGGATTCAGGCCGCACACACGCAGACGGCATTGAAGAACGCTGAATCCCGCGACCGGCAGTGGCGTCGGCGCGGCGCCGACGTTCAGTTGCTGGACGGTCCGGAGATTGCCGCACTGACCGGCACCCGCGGCTATCTCGGCGGCTGGCTCGACCGCCGCGCGGGCGTGATCGATCCCCTCTCCTTCTCGACCGAACTTGCGCGCATCGCTACCGAAGCCGGCGTCACCATTGCCGAACAACAACAAGCAACAAAGCTCCGGCAGGAAGGCGGCTCCTGGCGGATTTCCACCCTCAGCGGCTTCGAACTTCACGCCCGATCGGTTGTCGTCGCCACCAACGCCTACAGCGACGCACTGGTGCCCGGCCTTGCCCGCACCCTCGTCCCTCTGCATTCTTTTCAGCTCGCGACCGCACCTCTTCAGCCTGGCATCGCGGACGCCATCCTCCCCGAAGGCCAGGCCGTCTCGGATTCCCGCCGCATCCTCCTCTACTACCGCAAGACGCCGGACGGGCGGTTCATGCTCGGCGGGCGTGGACGCATGGCGCTGCCGCGACACGAAAGCGAATGGGCGCATCTGCAGCGGGCCATGATCCGCCTCTACCCGTTCCTGTGCGGCTTACCCGTTGAGAGGCGCTGGTTTGGCAGGGTGGCGATCACGCCCGATCACCTGCCGCACATCCATTCGCCCGAGCCGGGGCTGATCGCCGTCGTAGGTTGCCAAGGACGCGGCGTCGGCCTGATGACGTTGCTTGGCAGGCATCTGGCGAAGCATCTGCTGACTGGCGATCCGGCTTCGCTGCCTTTTCCGGTGACGCCCATCCGCCCCATCCCGTTCCATGCATTCCGGCAGCTCGGCGTCGCCGCCATGATCACCTGGTACCGCACACTGGATGCGTTCGAACGCTAAGACTTTCAGCTTGACGGTTTCAAGAATGTGAAGAAGTATAGTCATATTTCACGTTTGTGACTGGGCGAAATCATGAGCGCCGTCGCCTCAAGGGAGGATTCATCGCGCGCCGAAGCGGGTTTCCGCTTCGCGTTGTTGCTGCCTGGCGCCGTCGTCACGCTTCTTCTCGTTGTCTTCGCCCTGGTCATGGTTGTCTTCCTGGCGTTCCGCATCAATGACGGTTCGTTGCTCGGCGCTGGCTTCACCTTCTTCAACTTCCTCTCCGTGGCCACCGACCCGCTGAACTGGACGGTGACGCTGCGTTCGTTGACAATCGCGGCGCTGGTCACGGCGGCAACCGTCGCCACCGCCTACCCGGTCGCTTACTATCTGGCCTTTCATGCCGGCCGGCGCCGTGGCCTCATCCTGTTCCTCGTGACCCTGCCGTTCTGGACGAGCTATCTCCTGCGCGTCTTCGCCTGGAAGGTGGTGCTCGCCTACAACGGCGTCCTCAATTCCGCGCTGGTCGGCAGCGGCCTGCTCTCGGAGCCGACATTGGCCCTCCTGAACACGCCCGCGGCAGTGGTCGTCACGCTGGCACATGCCTATGCGGCCTTCGCCATCCTGCCGATCTACGTCGCGCTGGAGACGATCCCGAGGTCTCAGATGGAGGCGGCAGCCGATCTTGGCGCCAGGCCATGGACCGTGTTCCGGCGCGTGATCCTGCCCTGCTCGATGCCGGGCGTGCTGGCCGCGGCCCTGGTTGTCTTCGTCCCGACCGTCGGCGACTACGTCACCCCTGCCCTCGTCGGCGGTCCGTCCAGCACCATGATCGGCTCGCTCATCCAGGCGCAGTTCGGCAAGGCCAACGACTGGCCGTTCGGCGCGGCGCTGGCCGTCGCCGTGATGCTGGTCATCCTGTGCGTGGTGCTCATCGCGCGCGGCGCCGATCGGCGCTTCGGGAGCCGCACATGAGCGGATCGACGACAGGTTCCGAGGCAGGCAGATGGCTCGGCGTCTACGTTCTCGTCTACATCCTGTTTCTCTACCTGCCCGTGTCGCTCATCCCGATCTTTTCCTTCAACGACTCGATACAGGCGGCTTTCCCGCTGCAGGGCTTCACGACCGCCTGGTACTCAACTCTTCTCGGCAATTCCGCGCTGTCCGGGGCCCTCGTCAACAGCCTGGCGGTCGGCTTCGTCGCGGCCTCGGCGGCGACGCTATGCGGCATCACCATCGCCTATGCCGACCTTCACGGGCGCTCTTCGTTTTCAACCGCGATCTCGAACCTCGCGCGCCTGCCGATCCTCATTCCCGGCGTCATCGTCGGCATCGCCCTTCTCATCCTCATCAACCTCGTCGGCCTCGGCCCTTCCCGCACCGCGATCGTCTTCGGCCATATCCTCGTCGCCCTGCCCACCACGGTGGTGATCATGCGTGGCCGCTTCAGCGCCATCCCCAAAAGCATACCGGAAGCGGCGCTGGATCTCGGCGCGTCGGATTTCGCCACCTTCCGGCGCGTGATGCTGCCGCTCAGCCTGCCTGCCATCGGCTCGGCCTTCATGCTGGCGTTCCTCATTTCCTTCGACGAGTTCATCGTCGCCTTCTTCCTCGCCGGCACCGAGCCGACGCTGCCGCTCTACATCTGGGCGCAATTGCGCTTTCCGAAGTCTCTGCCAACCGTCATGGCGCTCGGCACTGTCATCCTGGCGGGCTCCATCCTTATCGCGGCCGCCGCCGAACTGCTGCGGCGCCGCGGCCTTTCCGGGGGCGCAAGACACGCGCTTCCCGCAACAGCGTGACAACTAGAAACCGAGAGAGGAGAACGAGCATGACCCACATCTTCGACCGCAAAAGCCTGCCCGTCGTGGCAGGGGCGGCACTGCTGCTGGCCGCCGCCCTGCCGGCGCTGGCGCAGGAGAAGCTCCAATACTTCACATGGTCCGGCTACGAACTGCCGGAATTCAACCAGAGCTTCCTCGCGGCGCACCCCGACGGCATGGAAGCCACGATGTTTGGCGACGACGACGACGCCTTCACCAAGGTCAAGGCCGGCTTCCGCCCCGATGTCGCGCATCCCTGCTACGACAAGGTCGCGCGCTGGAACAAGGAAGGCCTGCTGCAGCCGATCGACACCTCGAGGATCAAGAACTGGGATGCCATCTTCCCGGTATTCAAGGACCTCCCGGATATCCAGGCCGGCGACGGCAAGGTCTGGATGGTGCCATGGGACTGGGGCAACACGTCGATCCTCTACCGCACCGACCTGATCGAGAATCCTGAGCAAAGCTGGAACCTGCTTTGGGACAAGCAGTATGCCGGTCGCCTCGCCACCATCGATGCCGTGCATGACACGCCCCTGGTCGCCGCGATCCTGGCGGGCGTCAATCCCTTCGACATGACATCCGAGGAAATGGACAAGGTCGCCGAAAAGCTGCGCGAGCAGCGACCGCTGCTGTCGGCCTATACCACCGACATGACGTCCGTCGAACAGTCGCTGGCCAGCGGTGCGCTGGTCGCCGCCATGACCTGGAATGCATCGGCCACCTCCCTGAAGAAGCAGGGCGTATCCGTCGAGTTCATGAAGCCGAAGGAAGGCATGCTTACCTGGTCGTGCGGTTTCGTTCTGCTCAAGGACGCCAAGAACGTCGATCTCGCATACGACTTCATCAACAGCCGCCTCGAGGCTGCGGCCGGCAAATATCTGATCGAAGCCTATGGCTACGGCAGTTCGACGAAGTCAGCCTTCGCCGAAGTGCCGAAGGCGACGCTCGACGAACTTCAGTTGCCGGATGATCCGGAGGTGATGCTGAAGTCGACCATCTTTACCGGCCCGATGAAGCAGAACGACGAACTCGCCAAGATGTTCGAACGCGTGAAGGCGGGCGGCTGATCGCAAGGCTGTTGCAGCCTCCCGGCGCATGATGCCGGGAGGCTGTGGTATCGATCCTGCCCCGCACATCTCAACACTCCCTCCGGACAACCAATGACGACTGAAGACAACATCCAGGACGCGCTCGGCGTGGAAGGCGCGAAGGACACCCACCATGCCGACCTGCTCGTGGGGCGACGCGTGCGCGCCCTGCGGCTGGAAAGGGGCCTTTCGCTCGCCGAACTCGCCGCGCGGGCAGGTATTTCGATTGGTGCGCTGAGCCAGATCGAACGCGGCATGTCCTCGTTGCGCGTCCGCGTCATCTGGCCGCTTGCAGCGGCGCTCGAGGTAGAGCCGTCCGCTCTGGTGGCGGAGAACGACGAGGCCAGCGATCTCTTCTGCGTGCGGGCAAGTGCGCGCAAGTCGGTGCCGGTGCATTCGGAAGGAATCTCCAAGCAGCTCCTCTCGCCGCCCGGCGCGGCGCTGACCGGCCTCATGGTCGTCGTCGAGCCAGGGGGCGGCACTGCTGAGGCCTATTCCCACGCCGGTCACGAGTTCGGCTTCGTACTCTCTGGCGTCGTCGAGCTGACCATCGACACGGCGCGCTATGCGCTGAAGGCCGGGGACAGCTTCGCCTTCAAGAGCACGCTGCCGCACAGGTTCCGCAACGATGGCGGCGAACGCTGCACCATCCTTTGGGTGAATACTATCCGTCCGTCGGAGGCGCGCGATGGCGCCTGAGCCCCTTCTGAGACTCCAGAACCTCAGCAAGCGCTTTCCGGGCGGAGTGGTCGGACTCGATGCCGTCGACATGGACATTTTCCCGGGCGAGTTCGTCAGCCTGCTCGGTCCGTCCGGTTGCGGCAAGACGACCAGCCTGCGCGTCATCGCCGGCTTCGAGACCCCGACCGAAGGACGCGTGATGCTCGACGGGCGCGACATCACCGGGTTGCGGCCCTATGACCGTCCGGTCAACACCGTCTTCCAGGACTATGCCCTCTTCCCGCATATGGATGTCGCCCAAAATGTCGGTTTCGGATTGACGCTTCGCAAGATCGATGCGGCCACGCGCTCAAAGCGCGTTCGCGACGCGCTCGACCTTGTCGGGCTGGCGGAAAAGATCAGCGCCAGGGTCTCCGAATTGTCGGGTGGACAGCGGCAGCGCGTGGCGCTGGCGCGTGCGATCGTCTGCGAGCCGCGAATTCTGCTGCTGGACGAGCCGCTCTCGGCGCTCGACGCCCATCTGCGCGAGCAGATGCAGGTCGAACTGAAAAGCCTGCAGGCGCGCCTCGGCACCACCTTCGTCATGGTCACGCATGACCAGACGGAGGCGTTGTCGATCTCCGACCGGATCGTCGTCATGCACAAGGGCCGCATCGAACAGGTGGCGACGCCGCCGGAGCTCTACGACCGGCCCGCCACACGCTTCGTCGCCGGCTTCATCGGCACGATGAACATCCTGCAGGCCCGCCCCAGAGGGGAACTGCCGCACATGGTGGCGGAAGGTCTTCCGGTACTGGTCTCCGCAACAGACATATCCTCTGGTCCGATCACCGTCGGGATTCGTCCCGAGGACCTTGAGATCGAACCGCAGGCGCAAGCCGATACGGCGCCAGCCACCATATCCAGCATAGTCTTCCATGGGCGAATGTTGCGCTTGCATGCCATTCTTGGAAATGCGCAAATCGTCATCGATGTCCCGCGTCGCGGCGACACGGTTTCTTTCCGGCCGGGGGATATCGCCCATATCCGCCAGCGCGCCGGTTCGGCCGGCACCATTCTGGTGTAGCGCAAACCACCAAATTTACTGGTGAACTGGGCAATACTCGTCGCTACGTGCCTGCGCGGCAGCCTTCCATCGCTCGCTCAGGCACGAGGATAACCACAGCGCAGGGATCAGCCGGCGTTTGGCCCATACGACGTTATCGGACTGAGCCCCTCACCTCTCGTCAAGGCGGTACGGCGTGATGGAGGACGTCACCATCGGGTCCCACGCGGCTGGCTGGAACGTGCTCATGGCCGGTGGCAGGGCGAACGGCCCATGACGGCTTTTGCCCATCTCCAGCAGCCCTGTACTGACGGCGAAAACCACCAGCGCGGCGACGGTCAGTATGATGCGCATCGAATTGTCTCCGACGTTGACGCGCCAGAAACGTACCAGCCGGAAATTGTTTCCCGCTTAAGCGGCGTGGTTTCGGATTCCTTGCCGGCAGACCTTCCCGGACCGGGTTTTGCCCCTATGCTGGTGCTGATACGGATGCGGACGTAGGAACGACGCCATGCCCGATACAGCCCTTTTCGTCTCCGTCACCGGTCGCGTCCAGGGCGTCGGCTACCGCATGTGGGCGCAGCGCGAGGCGCGGACGCTCGGCCTGCGCGGCTGGGTCAGGAACGAGCCGGACGGATCCGTGGCGGCACTGGTCGGCGGACCTGAGGACGCTGTCTCGAGAATGCTCGCTCTTCTCAAGTCCGGCCCGCGGGCTGCCGCCGTCAACGGCGTAGCCACCCATCCCGCCGACCTCTCCGACCTGCCCGGCGATTTCCGGCAGATCAGGTAGCCAGGCACCTGCCCCGCGAAGCGATCGGCCAGTGTCGCGGTCAGTATGATCACATCAACTGCAACCGATCGGCTAGAAATCCGCAACCTGAACGCGAATATCATTCGTGGCGCAACCTCTGCGAATCGCCGACAAACCCTTTCTCAACTGGGTAGGGGAAGGGCCAATAGAAACCTGCAAGGACAGAAACGGCGACTCGTGGGAAATCTACACGACCACGGCAGGGTGGCGCTGGCGTCGCACCGCGCCCAATGGCAGGATCGTTGGAGCCTCGACGGAAGCCTATGCGAAGCGCGCCAACTGCGTCACAAACGCCCAACGCAACGGCATGACCTGCGATCCTGAATAGCCGCGGAACACTCCCCCTCCCCATCCGTTGACCCTCCTCATCCGAAACAGGAGGAACAGATGGACATTTCCGGAAAACGCATCGCCATTCTCGCCACCAACGGGTTCGAGCAGTCCGAACTCGAAGTGCCGCTGAAGAAACTGCG
>DATDJN010000409.1:0-13663 GCA_036520515.1 Rhizobiaceae bacterium | reverse complement strand
TGCGGGCAACGGTCGGCAAGCAGACGGCGCTGGTCATGGCCATTGCGCGGACGGGCGCGGACGGCCCACGTTTCCAGATGGCGCTTCCGCTCGGCCTCTCCGTCCAGAAGGGCGTCACGGTGAACCTCGGCAGCTATTCGGGAGGTTTTCCGATCAGCAGATGCACCGCGCAGGGGTGTCTCGTCGAAGCCGAGGCGCCGGCGGCCCTCGTCGAGGCGCTGGAGAAGACGGCGTCAGGGAAGGTCGTCATCTATTCCGACGACGACAAGCCGATCCAGTTGCCTTTGCCCGCCAAGGGTTTTCGCGATAGCTTCGCAGCCTTGACGGCAACGGAGTGACGGCCCGCGCCGAACGCATCGATGTCCTGGCGGTTTCGGGCCACGCATTCACGACAGAGGATGCACCGATGATACGATGGAGCTTCGCCGACCAATCCATAACGGGCTCGCATCTGGTGCGACGCCGACGGGCGCTCGCGGCTGTTGCCGGCGCGCTGGCGATCGCGGTGGCCTGGGGGCAGCCCGCATTCGCCGACAACTCGGTGCTGATCGGCAAGATGACCGGCGAGCAGTGCCGGGCGAGTGGCGGCACTCCGGTCGAGGTGGTTCCGACGTCGGGCCAGAATCCCGACCCGGTGCGCGCCTGCTTCGCCGATCCAGATCAAATCCAGATCCAGGGGGTGCAGCCGTCCTGGCTGTGTCCGGACGGAAAGACGCCGAGATCGGCGACCGGCGGCTGCCCCGGCTAGCATGAGCTGAAGCGGCCGCCCCGCTTCAGGGGCAGGCCGGCGGGTTGCACGATCTCCAGCCGCCTCTCAGGCCGGCTTAAGGCTCATGCGCCGGTGGCCGGGCCCCGGATGATCTGGCCGAGGATCTCGTCCACCATCTGGGTGCGGCAATAGCCGCCGAAGGCGCGCAGCGCCGTGCTGTGGCGTTCGTCGGTATAGGCGGCGCAGGCATCCGCCGCGCAGACCATGTAATAGCCGTGGTCGGCGCCGTCGCGAATCGCCATGTCGATGCACTGGTCGGTGACGAAGCCGGTGACCACCACGTTCTCGATCCCCAGATTGCGAAGCACGTAGTCGAGAGTGGTCGAGTTGAAGACGCCCGAGGAGGTCTTCGGCAGGACGATGTCGTCGCCGGCCGGCGCGACCTCGTCGATCACCTGGGCGAGGCGCGAGCCGCGCGGCACCAGGATGTTAGAGAGCTTGTGGTCGAGCGAGCGGTCGCGGCCGTCGCGCGTCAGCGCCTCGATCACGGTGTAGACGATCTCCACGCCCTGCGCGCGGGCGCCGTCGATCAGCCGCTTCATCGCCGGCAGCGCGCGCTCACGCAAAGCCGCGGCGAACTCCGGATAGTTCTCGAAGATTTCCGGCTCCAGCTCGGCCTTCTGCGCATCCACCACCAGGATCGCGGTGCGGTCCGCCCTGAGCGGGCGGTCGCGCCCCTCGTAGCGGGCGAGCGTGCTGCTGCGGGTTTCGTTCATTTCGGTCCTTCCTCGACAAAAAAACGGGCGGGGCCGCGGCCCCGCCCAAGCTGCGGTATCCCGCGATTGCTACTGGCTCTCGGGGCGCCAGATCTCCTCGACCTTGTACTCGCCCTTCTTCACGCTGATGACCGACACCGGCTTCGGCGGCACCATGGATGCGCGCGTGTAGCTGACCTCGCCGGTCACGCCCTTGAAGCCGCGGGTGGCGGCAAGCGCCTCGCGGATCTTGGCCGGCTCGGCCGAGTTCGCCCGCTTGATCGCGTCGGCGACCAGCATCATTGCGTCATAGCCGAGCGGCGCGAAGGCATTCTCCGGGTCGATGCCGTATTCGGCCTTGTAGTCGTCGATGAACGCCTTGACCTCCGGCCGGTCGTCGGCGCGGTAGGTGTGGGTCGAGAAGTAGACCTCGTCGGCGAGTTCCGGCCCGGGCACGGTGGCGACCAGCTCGGTGTCGAAGCCATCACCCGAAACGATCGGGATGGTGATGCCCTGCTCGCGGATCTGCTTCACCGAGAGGCCGGCTTCCGACGGGATCGCCGAGACGAAGACCGCGTCGGGCTTGGGATCGAGCGATGCCAGGCGGGCGATCTGGGCGGAGAAATCCGTGTCGCCCATCATGAAGGCGTCGGTTCCGACGACCTTGCCGCCGCGCTCCTCGAAACGCTCGGTGAAGAACTTGCTCAGCGCCTTGGTGAAGTCCATCGAATTGTCGGTCCAGACCGCGACGGTCTTTGCGCCCAGCTTGTCGAAGGTATAGTCGGCGATGGCGAAGGACTGGTCATCGTCGCCGAACGGCGCCATGAACATGTTGTCGCCGACCCATTTCGGAAGCTCCGGATGCGTCGCACCCGAGGTCACGAAGGGAACGCCCTTCTCCTGGAACAGGGGCGCTCCGGCCATGACGAAGGTGGTGTCGGACTGGCCGATGCCGGCCACGACGCCTTCGGACAGCACGCGCTGCGCGGCCTTGGCCGTCTCCTGCTGGTCGGTCTTGCCGTCCGGCGCGATCAGCTCGACCTGCTGGCCGAGCAGCCCGCCGGCCGCATTGATCTGCTTGACCGCGAGCTGCGCGCCCTTGAGCGACGGGCCGTCGAGCGACGACATGCCGCCGGTCAGGTTGTAGAGCGCGCCGATCTTGATGGTTTCCTGGGCCACGGCGGTGCCCATCATGGCCGCAAAGGCCACGGATGCTGCAATGAGTGTCTTCATGTCATGTTTTCCCCTGCTGAAACGCCACCTCTGTCACGCCGGTTCTCCGGCCGATGGCAGCTTCCGGCGGGAAGGATGACTCCCGGAGTCGGGAACGTCAACAGAATCGTACATTTTTCTTTTGCGCTGCCCATTTGTCTGATTTGATACAAGCAGGAGGATGAGCTGATGATCGAAGCCGGCGGGGTTAGCGTGCTCGACAGGTTGAAGGGCGAGATGGCGGCGCTGAGCGGACGCGAAGCGCGGGCCGCCCGCCACCTCCTCGCCAACTATCCCGTGGCCGGCCTCACCACCGTGGCCGAATTCGCCGCGCAGAGCGGGGTGAGCACGGCGACCATCCTTCGCCTGGTCAAGCGGCTGGGCTTTACGGTCTATGCAGATTTCCAGGCGTCGCTGCGCCGACACCTGGAGGAAACGCTGCAATCGCCGCTGATCCGGTTCACCGAAGGCGGCGCGGCCTCTGGAACCGCCGCCGGGTCCTTCCTCGAACGCTTTCTGTCGGCCATGACGGATCAGCTTCGCGCCATGCACGACCAGGCTGCCGAGATGGCGCCGGACTTCGACCGCGTCGTCTCCCTCCTCGGCGATCCGAAGCGCGACATCCACGTGCTCGGCGGCCGCTATTCCTCGAATGTCGGTGTCTATTTCGCCGACCTCCTGGCGTCCGTCCGCGGCAAGGTATTCGTCATTTCGGGCCAGACACAGAAATGGCCGCAGCACCTGCTCGACATGGGCCGCTCGAGCGTGCTCCTTGTTATCGACGTCCGACGCTACCAGCAGGATGTGGTGGAATTCGCCGAAGCAGCCGACCGGCAAGGCGCAACCGTGGTCCTGTTGACCGACAACTGGCGTTCGCCCGCATCCCGCGTCGCCGACCACGTGCTCACCGTACCCGTGGAGGCCCCCTCCGTGTTCGACGTGCTGACGCCCGGCATGGCGCTGGCCGAGGCGCTGGTCGGCGGGGTGGCCGCCCGCCTCGGCGACACCGGCCGAGCACGCATCGCAACGCTGGAAGAACTTCGCGCGCCCTTCGCGCCGCATGAAGGCAAATTCAACCGAACCCATTCCGCCAACAAGAGACGACTAGATGACGCCTGAAGAAATCGTGATGATCTGCACCAGTGACCTTGCCGGCCAGGTGCGCGGCAAGGGCTTTCCGGTGAGCGACCTTGATGCCCGCATGGTGAAGGGCATCGGCTGGACACCCACCAACAGCATGATCACCGCGCATGGCCCGATCGCTCCCAGCCCGTGGGGCCCCTTCGGCGACCTCGTGCTCGCGCCCGTGCCGGAGACACGCGTCAGGGCAGACTTCGGGCCCGAGCATGCGGCCGAACACTTCGTCATGGCCGACATCCGCCATCTCGACGGCACGCCCTGGGACGTCTGCCCGCGGGGCTTCCTGACGCGCGGGCTGGAGGCGCTGCGAACGCGGCATGGATTGACGGTGAAGGCCGCCTTCGAGCACGAGTTCACCTACGACGCCGTCGAGGAGCGCCCGAACGCCAGCTATGCGCTGGACTCCTTCCGCCGCCAGGGCCGCTTCGCCGAAACCTACCTTGGCGCGCTGAAGGAAGCCGGGATCGAGCTCGACACCTTCATGCCGGAATACGGGCCCATGCAGTACGAAGTGACGGTAGGCCCCGCCACCGGCGTGCGCGCCGCCGACCAGGCAGTCGCGGTGCGCGAGCTGGCGCGGGCGACGGCGGCACGTCTCGGAGGGAACGTCAGCTTCACGCCGATCCTGCGTCCCGATGCCGTCGGCAACGGGGTTCACGTGCATTTCAGCCTTTGGGACGCGGCGGGCGCGCCGGTCAACCACGACCCCGCCCATCCGGAGGGCCTGTCGACGACAGCGGGCGCCTTCATCGCCGGCATCCTCGCCAAGCTGCCGGCAATCACGGCGCTGACCGCTGCCGGCTCCATCTCCTACCTCCGCCTGACGCCGAACCGCTGGAGCGCCGCCTACAACAATCTCGGTTTCCGCGACCGCGAGGCGGGCGTGCGCATCTGCCCGGTCTTCCGGAACAACGGGACGGATGTGGCGAAGCAATACCATTTCGAGTTCCGCGCCGCCGATGCCGCGGCAAGCCCTTATCTGGTGCTCGGCGCCATCATCGCGGCCGGGCTCCATGGACTGGACAACGCGCTCTCCATCCCCTCGGTATGCGAGGGCGCGCCGCAGAACATGACGGAAAAGGAGCGGGAGAGGCTCGGCGTCGTACGCCTGCCGCAGTCGCTCGACGAAGCTCTCGACCGCTTCGAGGAGGACGACGACCTGGTTCCCGCGATCGGCGTGGAACTCAAGACCGCCTACCTGGCGCACAAGCGCTTCGAGGCCGACATGATGCGCAGCCTCTCGCCGGAGCAGCAGTGCGAAAAATACCGCCGCGCCTATTGATGGCCGGCGGTTTTCAGGCGGAGGCGAAATCGCGCTGCATGGCAGCGAGCAGCGTATCGGTCGTCTCCGTCCGGCAATAGCCCCTGAAGGCGTTGAGCGCCGCCTGATGGCGGACGCGCGTATCCGTCGCGCAGGCGTCGCTCACGCAGATCATGTGGAAGCCCCGATCCGCCCCGTCGCGGATCGTATGGTCGACGCACTGGTCGGTGAGGAAGCCGGTCACCGCGATCGTGTCGAGCCCGACATTGCGCATCAGATACTCGAAATTGGTCGAGTTGAAGAGGCTGGACGAGGTCTTCGGGATGACCATCTCGTCGGGTCCCGGCGCCAGTTCATCGATCACCCTGGCGTCGTGCGAGCCCTTCGGAATGAAGAAGTTCGACAGCTTGTAGTCGAGGCTGCGGTCGCGTCCGTCGGCGGTATAGTTCTCCATCACCGTGTAGACCACTTCGACGCCGTGTGCCCGGCAGGCGTCTGCCAGCCTGGCCATGTTGGGGAGCACGAAGGCGCGGGCGTCGGCATAGAATTCCGGGCGCGGCTGGCGATTGGGCTCGTCCATCACCCAGTTCTGGGCGTCGATCACCAGCAGCCCCATGCGCCGCGCGACCAGCGGCAGGTTCCTGCCCGGGAAGATATCGGCCGCACGCGGTCCGTTCATCGTCTCGTCCCCTCGAACAGGCGGCGCAGCAGCTCGGGCTCGCGCGTCCCGAACAGGCCCTGTGGCCGGAAATAGAGCACCAGGATGAGGCTCAGCGCCACGATCACCTGGCTGAGGCCATAGAGGCCGAGCGACTCTTCCGCCGGGCGCAGCGATTCGGAGAGCGCGGTGATGGCGCTCGCCGCAATGATCGCGCCGACGATGCTGCCGGATCCGCCAATGACCACCATAACCACCAGGTTGAAGGCGAGCAGGACCGAATAACTCTTGGGCGTCACCACGCCGATCAGGTGCACCATCATGGCGCCGGCAAGGGCGGCGAAGAAGGCGCCGATGACGAAGGCGAGCATGCGCATCCGCACCGTCCGGATTCCGGTGCATTCGGCCGCGAGCTCGTTCTCCCGCGTCGCCATCATTGCGCGGCCGAGCGAGGAGAATTTTATGCGCCACGCCGCCATGGCGACAATCGCAAGCAGGCCGAACGCCCACCAGATGCCGGTGAGGCGCGGCACGCCGCTCAAGCCTGCCCCGCCTCGCGTGATGCCGTCCCAGTTGGTGGCGAGGTTCTGGACGATGACGATCAGGCCGAGCGTCGCCACCGCGAGGTAGTGGCCGCGCAGCCGCAGCACCGGGAAGCCGACAAGCAGCGCAGCCGCCGCCCCGGCGAGACCGGCCAGGAGCAGCGCGGGCAGCAGGGAGAGTTCGGTCTGCGCGATCCAAAGCGGCAGGTCGGACAGCATGGATTCCTTGCGCCCGGCGGGGAAGGTGAGGATCGCCGCGACATAGGCGCCGATCGTCATGAAGGCGGGGTGGCCGAGCGAGAACAGGCCGGTGAGGCCGTTGGTCAAGGTAAGCGATACCGCCAGCGCGGCGTTCAGGAAGAGCATGGCGAGGAGCGTCACGACATAGTCGCTCGCCGTGTTCTGCACGAGCCAGACCAGGATGGCGCCGAGGGCGATCACCCCGGCCGATGCGAAACTGCGGGAGGCGGTGCCGCTCATCAGGCGCGCTCCTCGACATGGCGCACGAACAGGCCCGACGGCCGGACGAGCAGGATGACTATGAGCAGCAGGAAGACGAAGGAATCGCGATAGCCGGAAACCTCCTGCGGCATCAGGCCGACGAACAGCACCTCGGCCAGTCCGAGCAGGTAGCCGCCCAGCAAGGCCCCGCCGATCGAGCCGACGCCGCCGATGACGCAGGCGACGAAGGCCTTCAGCCCCGGCACGAAGCCGAGCAGCGGGTCGATCTGGCCGAACTTGCCGCCCCAGAGCAGGCCGGCGACGGCGGCGAGCGCGCTGCCGATGGCGAAGGCGGCGACGATGGTGCGGTCGACCGCGATCCCCATCAGCCGCGCCGCCATGACATTCTCGGCGGTGGCCCGCATCGCGGTGCCGAGCCGCGTGCGGTAGACGACATAGAGCAGCGCCGAGATCATGAGCACGGTGAGCCCGATGATGGTCAGGTCGGTGATCGAGGCGCTGACGCCGCCGAAGTCGACGCGCTGGCGCATCACGGCGGGGAACAGGAAATTGCGCGGCTGGCCGGACAGGATCATCAGCGCCGTGTTCTGGATGACGATGGACACGGCGAGCGTGGCGATGAAGCCGGTCACCTGCGGCGCGCCGATCAGCGGCTTGAAGACCACCGTGCCGATGGTGGCGCCCGCAAGCGCGCCGATCAGAAGGACGAAGAGGAGGACGAGCGGCCACGGCACGCCCGCCGCGACCATGGCGAGTGTGGCGAAGGCGCCGATCATCACCAGGTCGCCATGGGCGAAATTGATCAGCCGGGCGATGCCGTAGATCATCGAGAAGCCGATGGCGACGAGCGCATAGAGGCTGCCGAGCGCCAGCCCGTTGACGAGCTGCTGGAACAGGTACTGGCTCATCCGCGATCCCTCATGCGCCGATTCCAAGATAGACGCGCCGCACCTCGTCATTGCCGGCGAGTTCGGCGCCTGTGCCGGCGATCGCGATGCGGCCCTGCTCAAGCACATAGGCGCGGTCGGCGATCTCCAGCGCCATGGCGGCGTTCTGCTCGATCAGGAGGATGGTGACGCCCGAAGCCTTCAGGCCCACGATCACGTCGAAGATCGTTTCCACCATCTTGGGCGCGAGACCGAGCGACGGCTCGTCGAGCAGCAGCAGCTTCGGGGCGGCCAGCAGCGCCCGGCCCATCGCCAGCATCATCTGCTCGCCACCCGAAAGCGCCCCCGCAAGTGTGGAGCGCCGTTCGGCGAGGATCGGAAAGAGCGCATGGACCTCGTCGGTGATGCGGGCGATCTCGGCCGCGTCCGTACGGGTATAGGCTCCCATGACAAGGTTCTCGGCAACCGTCAGCGACTGGAATATCTGCCGCCCCTCGGGGCACTGCACCACGCCGCCGCGCACGATCGCGGCCGGCGAGGCGCGCAACAGGTCGAGGCTGCCGCCCCCGGCGCGCAGGGCAGCCGAGCCCGACCGCGCCCGGAGCAGGCCGGACAGCGTGAGCAGGGTGGTCGACTTGCCGGCGCCGTTCGATCCGACGAGCGCGGCGAGCTCGCCTGCGGCAACGTCGAAGGACAAGTCCTTCAGGACATGCGTCGCGCCGCGGAAGACGTTCAGGCCGCGTACCTCAAGCATCGGCGGCGGCCTTCCTGCGGGTGCCCAGATAGGCTTCGATCACGGCGGGGTTCGACTGGACCTCTTCGGGCGTTCCGTCGGCGACGAGGCGGCCCCGGTTCAGCACCTGGACCCTCTGGCAGAGGCTCATGACCAGCCGCATGTCGTGCTCGACCACGACGATGGCGATGCCCGACTTGGCGTTGACGGTGCGAATCAGGTCGACGAGGCCCTCGGTCTCGCTCGGGTTGAGGCCGGCCGCCGGCTCGTCGAGCAGCAGCGCGGCCGGCTCGGTCGCCAGCGCACGGGCGATCTCGACCCGGCGCTGGTCGCCGTAGGACAGATCCCCTGCCCGCCTGTCGAGCTGCGCCGCGAGGCCGACGCGTTCGACCGCGGCAACGGCAAGCTCGGCTATCCGCCGCTCGCTGGCGCGAAAGCCCGGCAGCCTCGCCAGGGTCGCCGCGAGCGAGGCCCCGCTGCGCATGTGCCCGCCGCACATCACGTTCTCGAGCACGCTGAGATCGTTGAAGAGCCGGATGTTCTGGAAGGTGCGCGCCAGGCCGGCTTCGGCGAACAGGCTGGGGCGCCGGCCGGTCAGGTCGCGGCCGCGGATCCTGATGGCACCCGCGCTCGGCTTCAGAACGCCGGTCAGAAGGTTGAAGGCGGTGGTCTTGCCCGCGCCGTTCGGGCCAATGAGGCCGACGAGGTCGCCAGGGGCAAGGCGCAACTCATAGCCGTCGACGGCAACCAGGCCGCCGAAGACCCGCTTCAGCCCTTTCGCTTCGATGACTGCCTCTCCGGACAACTGCTTCCCCCGTTCCACTCGTCCATTAACGATAGTGGCCGGCCGGTCAATGCGTCAACAAAAACATACAGAATGCGCTCTTGCGCGCGATTTGTACGATTTGGTACATATGCGCACGGAGGAACGTGACCGTGTCCCAGACTGCAATATCCGAACTGCCCCCGCTGCTGTCCCCAGAGGAGCCCCAGCCTCTCGAGACGCATAACGAGCACGGCCGCGCCGACATCGTGCTGATCTGCGAGCACGCCGGCCGGCGCATTCCGCAATCGCTTGGCACGATGGGCCTCTCCGAGGAGGACAGGGCGCGCCATATCGCCTGGGACATCGGCGCGCGCGCCGTCGCGATAGCGCTTTCGGATCGCCTCGATGCGCCACTCTTCATGCAGCGCTACTCACGGCTGGTCTGCGACTGCAACCGCAGGCCCGACGTGCCGTCCTTCACGCCGGCACTCAGCGAGGCGACGGCAATCCCGGCGAATGTCGATCTGTCCGCGCAGGCGCGGCAGGCGCGTGCGGAGGCGATCTTCCACCCCTTCCACGATGCCGTGGCCGCCTTCCTCGACGCCCGCGCCCGCTCGGGCCGGGCGACCGTGCTCGCGACCATCCACAGCTTCACGCCGGTGTTCCTCGGGCGGTCGCGGCCATGGGAGATCGGCGTCCTCTACAACCGCGACCGGGTGCTGTCGCCCGCCATCGCAGACTGGCTCAAGGAAAACACCAGCTACTGCGTCGGCGTCAACGAACCCTATTCGGTCGGCGACAACACCGACTACGCCATACCGGTCCACGGGGAGAAGCGCGGCCTGCCTTGCGTCGAGTTCGAGATCCGCAACGACCTGATCGCCGACGAGGCCCAGGCAGGGCCATGGGCCGAGGTGTTGGCGCGGGCGATCGAGGCTGGCCTGAACGTCCTGAGGCGAGACTGATACGCGTCAGTTGGTGACAGACGATGCGTCTGGTCTTATGTCAACCGCGTCGCCGCCGGCAGCAATCGCGGCGCGGCATCCGTTAAGGCACACCCAGGACGACAAGCGTTGGATTCCCGCCAGCTCAAATATTTCCGCGAGATCGTGGAGAACGGCTCGATGAGCGGGGCGGCGCGCAATCTCGGCATTGCGCAGCCGTCCCTTTCGCAACTGGTCCGCAATCTCGAGGAGGCGCTCGGTGTCGAGCTTCTGATCCGCTCGGCAAGGGGAATCCTGCCGACCGAAGCCGGCGAACGGCTTTACCATCACGCGCGACAGATCGAGAACTATATCGAGGCGGCGCGCGAGGACGTGGTCAACGTCGGGTCCGAGCCGACCGGAAGGGTCCTGTTCGGAATGCCGCCAACCATCTCGATGGCCCTGTCCATTCCGATGGCTGAAACGATCCGCATCGAAATGCCGAAGGTCAAGTTCGCGGCCATCGAAGCAATGACGGGGCATCTGCGTGAATGGATCATCAAGGGCGAACTCGACCTCGCGCTGCTCTACGACAACACCAATATCGGCGACTGCTCACACTCGTTGCTGCTGACGGAGGACCTGTGGTTTTATTCCGCGCCTGAAGACTGGCCGTTCAGCACGCCGCCGCTTGAGCCGGTGGACCTAAAGGCGGTCCTGGCGACGGAACTGGTACTGCCGTCGGAGAGGCACGGACTGCGCACCTTCATCGAACGAATCGCCCAGGCACGCCAACTCAAACCGAAGGTTTCGATCGAGATGGATTCGCTCACGCAGATCAAGGCGCTTGTCGCGCGCGGCAGCGGCTACACCATCCTGTCGCCGGCATCCATGCACGATCTCGTCCCCGACGGCACGCTCGTGGGAAGCCCGATCATAAATCCTCACCTGAGGCGCAACGTGTTTCTCGTGCGCTCATCGAACTCCGGCGTGACCCTGGCCTGCGCACGCACCGAGCAGACCTGTCGCGAGGTCGTGGCGAATCTGGTCGGACGGGGGATCTGGCAGGCCGAGTTGCCGGACAGAGCATAGACCTTTCTTATACCCCCTCCTTTCACCGCGTATTGGAAGAAGCGGCGGCGCCGACCTATTGTCTGCGCCGTATGGATAAGCTCGCCCGGGGCTTGGAGTCCGGAGTACCGGGGGACGCAGGCAACGAAATCCGCTGGGAATCGAAAACCAGCCGACCGAAGGGGCCGATTCCAGTTTTTGCTTACGCGGAAGCCTTGAGGAAAACGACGACATGAATGTCCTGCACCAGTTGCCTCAACCAATGCATCTTATTGGCGGACAATGGGTTCACGCACAAAGCGGCAGGACGTTGGACGTGATATCGCCCTCGACCGGCCGGACCTTCACGACGATCGCCGCTGGAGACGCCGACGACATCGATGCTGCCGTGTCGGCCGCGCGTCACGCATTCGAGGAAGGCGAGTGGGGAAAGTCGAGCGCGGTGCAGCGCGGACGTATCCTGATCAGGATTTCCGAACTCATCGCCCGCGACGCCGAAGTGCTCGCGCAAATCGAAAGCCTCGATACAGGAAAGCCGATTTCCCAGGCGCGAGCCGACATGGTGGCCGCAGCGCGTTATTTTGAGTTTTATGGAGCGGCAGCCGACAAGGCGCATGGCGAACACATTCCGTTCATGTCGGGTTATGACGTGAAGGTGGTGCGCGAGCCGCACGGAGTCACGGGCCACATCATTCCGTGGAACTACCCGGCGCAGATGGTCGGACGCACGCTCGCCCCCGCCCTGGCAATGGGCAATGCCACCGTCATCAAGCCCGCCGAGGAAGCATGCCTGACCGTCCTCATGATGGGCAAGCTTGCCATGGAAGCGGGCATGCCGGAAGGCGCGATCAACATCGTCACCGGTGAAGGCCACGTTGCCGGAGCCGCGCTGTCCGAACATCCCGGGATCGATTTCATTTCCTTCACGGGTTCGCCCGAAGTAGGTGTGGCCATCCAGACGAACGCGGCAAGAAACTTCATTGGCTGCACCCTCGAACTCGGCGGCAAGAGCCCGCAGATCGTCTTCGAAGATGCGGACCTCGACCGTGTCCTGCCGGTCCTCACCGGTGCGATCGTCCAGAACGGGGGACAGACGTGTTCGGCGGGCAGCCGCGCTCTGATCCGGCGCTCGATCTGGGACGAGGTCGTCGGACGCCTGGCCGAACGCTTCCGGATGCTCACTGCAGCGCCGTCGGAACATGACCGCGACCTCGGTGCACTCATTTCAAGGAAGCAACGCGACAGGGTGGAGGCGTTCATATCCGAAGCGGACGCGCCGTTGATTGCCCGCGGCAAGGTAGCGGACGATGCGCCGCGGGAAGGGTTCTACGTGGCCCCTGCCCTTTTCGGACCATGCGACCCTCAGTCCAGGCTGGCCCAAATGGAGGTCTTCGGCCCGGTTCTCGCAGCCATCCCCTTCGAGGATGAGAAAGACGCGGTGAGCATCGCCAACGGCACCGAGTTCGGGCTCGTGGCCGGGGTCTGGACGCTGGACGGAAACCGGCAGCAGCGCGTCGCGAAGGCGCTGCGCTGCGGGCAGGTCTTCATCAATGGATATGGCGCGGGAGGCGGCATAGAGCTGCCATTCGGCGGCAGGCGCAAATCCGGCCATGGGCGCGAGAAGGGTCTCGCCGCCCTGCAGGAGTTTTCCACCATCAAGACGATCGTGCATAATCACGGCTGAGGCGATCTGTCACCATGACCAATCAGGCAAAAACGGAAATCACTTCAGACGTGCGCGCGTCGTGCGAGGCGTTTGTCGGGAACTGCCGTGAGATCGAAGATACGCTCGCTCCGGAAGCCGCCGAGAAACTGGCGACCTTGCTTGGCGACGAACCGCCCAGCGAACATCTGCCGCCGACCTATCACTGGGCGTATTTCAACAAGGGCATTCCGGCGCGCGACGTCGGCGCGGATATGCATGAGAGGACCGGGATTTTTCTGCCTCCAGCTCCGTTTCATCGCCGCATGTGGGCTGCTGGCGATGTCTCGGTATTTCAGCCGCTACGGATCGGGGTCCCGGCGCGTCGGCGTTCGACGGTGTCTGCCGTCGAGTTCAAGGGCGGCAAATCGGGCTTGATGTGTTTCGTCACCGTTGTTCACGAGATCGAGCAGGATGGCGCACCCAGCATCTCCGAGAGGCAGACCGTCGTCTATCGAGATCGAGGTGATCCCGAGAAATCGTTGAGAGGTCCAGACGAGGCCGTTCCCGAAGGCTATTTCGTGCATGCCGACAGTGAATTGTGGTTCTACTCCGCGATTACCTACAACGGACATCGTATCCATTGGGATCGCGAGTTCTGCCGGGACGTCGAAGGCTACCCCGATCTGGTCGTTCACGGGCCGTTGATGGCCACCAAGCTTTGCGAAGCAATGCGTGGCGACAAGCTGGCATCCCAGCGCTTCAGCTTCCGGGCACAGGCACCGGTCTTCACGACATCGCCCGTGAGGATCGTGATCGGTGTCCCGGGGAACCCGCGTCACGGCGAGATTCAGCGGTCAGACGGCGTCGTTTCGATGACGGGGAAGCTGACGCTCCTCTAG
>DATDJN010000408.1:0-3429 GCA_036520515.1 Rhizobiaceae bacterium | reverse complement strand
TTGGCGGCATCCACCATGCGCTCGATTTCCCTGCCGTCTGCAAACCGCAGCAGCAATCGCGCGCTGTCCAACGGAAAGGCCGGATCGTCGCTGAAGCGCAGCTTCGAGCCGAATGCGCGCAACTCCGGGTCGGCGACGCTCGCGTCCGAGAAGGCGCCGAGGTCGGCCTTCCCCCGCAGCAGGCTGACGGCGACGGCATGCTGGGCGCTGACCTGCGACAGGCGTCCGGACGTCACATCGGGACGATCGGTCCGCTGGCGCAGCAGAGGGTGCCCGGTCAGCTCGACCTGGACGATCTCCCGTGGATCGAACCCGCCCTGCGCGTAGAGCGCAAGGCAGGCCTCGATCACCGGGTTCAGCACGACCCCGCATGGATAGGGCTTGAAGGTGTTGTTGAGGATCTCCCAGCGCTTGCCGAGACCTTCCGTCAGGCGGGCGGGATCGGCGGCGTCGCAGGTGAGCGCGAAGAAGCCGCGCTCGCCGGTCAACGGGCGCTCGGGGCCTGTGTAGCCGCGTTCGGCCAGCAGCGCCGCCATCAGGCCGCCGCGCGCCGCCTGGCCGACGCTGAGGCTCTTCGACATGGTGCCCAACGTTTCGACCGAGCCGGCGGATTGGGCGAGCGCATTGCCAAGCGCGTCCACGAGCGCCGGCGGCTCAAGCCCGAGCAGGCGGCCGGCGGCAAGCGCCGCCCCGAAGGTGCCGCAGGTGGAGGTGATGTGCCAGCCGCGGGCGTAATGGCCGGCGCCGGCGGCGTTGCCGAGCCGGCAGGCGATCTCGACACCCAGCACGAAGGCTTCCAGCAGAGCGGCTCCACTGACCGGCCGCCCTTGCGCGGCGCGCGTCTCGGCGAGCGCCAGCACTGCCGGGCCGACCGGCGCGGAAGGATGGATGACCGTCGGGATGTGCGTGTCGTCGAAGTCGAAGATGTTGGCGCAAGCCGCGTTGATGTTGGCCGCCCACAGCATGTCGGCGCGCTCCGGGCGACCCATCAGCGTCGCCGTCGCCGCGCCGCCGAAGCGCGTGGAGAATTCCGCCAGCCGGTCGATCGCCGCCTCGCCGCCGCCGCCGATGGCGGTGCCCACCATGTTGAGCAGGGAACGCCGGCCGGCGGCGCGGACCGCGTCCGGCAGGGCAGGGGGCGCGGCGACGAAGCGCGCGACTGTCTGCTCGAGCGGCGACGACGTTTCGTTCACTTACGCGCCCTCGGCGGCGCGGCCGCGCACCTCGACGCCGGCCCACCTCTCCAGCGGGCGGATGACGGCCGTCATGTCGGCGTCGGGGCCGAAATCGGCCTTGGTGACGGCGAAGAGCATGCGCACCGCGTTGCCGACCATCATCGGCACGCCGAGACGCTCGGCTTCCTCCAGGCAGAGCCGGATGTCCTTCAGCGACAGCGCGATTGCGAAGCCGAAGTCGAAGCTGCCCGGAAGCACGAAGCGCGGGATCTTGTCGGTGCTGGCCGAGGTGCGTCCGCTGCCGGCGTTCAGCACCTCGATCATCACGTCGGCATCGAGCCCCGCCTTGGCGCCCATCACCATCGCCTCGCTCGTGATGGCAAGTGAAGCCGCCGAGCAGATGTTGTTGATGAGCTTCATCACCTGCGCCTTGCCCGGCTCCTCGGCAACCCGCAAGACTTTCCCGAGGACGGCGAGCAGCGGCTCGACGGCGGCGAAATGCGCAGCCGGGCCGGCCGCCATCAGAGCGAGCGAGCCCTTCTTCGCGCCGGCCACGCCGCCCGAGACCGGGCTGTCCACGAGGGCGACGCCGGCAGCAGCAAGAATGTCGGCGAGTTCCATCTCGCTCTTCGGCCCGGTCGTCGAAAGATCGACGACGCGCTTCACGGCGCCGGGACTGGCGGCGATCGCCTTGCCGACCGCGAGCACGACTTCCGGCGTCGGCAGCGACAGGAAGACAGTCTCCGCCTTCGCCGCGAGGGCTTCCAGCGTGGCCGCGCCCGCCGCGCCCGCCTTGACAAGGTCTGCGATGGCCGCCTCGGACTTGTCATGAACGATCGGTTTGTGACCGGCCCCGATCAGCCGCTCCGCCATCGGCCGGCCCATGTTGCCCAGACCGACGAAACCGATTTCACCGCTCATGTCGTTCTCCTAGTGTGACCGGCCGCTCAGGCGAAGGACCAGCCATTGTCCACGGGGATCGCCGCGCCGTTGATGCCTTCGCTCTGCGGCCCGCAGAGAAAGAGCGCCAGCGCCGTCACCGTCTCCATGGGGATGAACCTGCCGCCCGGCTGGCGCGTCGACAGGAAGAGGGCCGTCGCCTCGTCCCTGCCGATGTTCTTCTCGGCCGCCAGCGCGTCGATGCGGGCAAGCGCACTGTCCGTCGCCATCAGGCCGGGACAGATCGCGTTGCAGGTGATGCTGGTCGCCGCCAATTCCAGTGCGACGGTGCGCGTCAGGCCGATCATGGCGTGCTTGGTGGTGACGTAGTCGACGCGACCGGCGAGCGCGATCAGGCTGAAGACAGAGGCCATGTTGACGATACGCCCCCAGCCGCGCTGCTGCATGCCGGGCAGGCAGGCGCGGATCAGCCGGAACGGAGCCGAGATGTTGACCTCGATCGCCCGGTCCCAGTCAGCGTCTCCAAGCTCGACCACCGCCGACATTTTCCTGATCACCGCGTTGTTGACCAGGATATCGATGCCGCCCATCGCTTCGATCGCCTGAACGACCAGCCTGTCCGGGGAGCCATCCTCGGCGAGGTCGATGACAGCCGATGCGACGGGCTTGCCGGTCTCGGCGGACAACGTCCTGGCGGCGTTGGCGACTTCGCCGGAGATATCGGTGAGGAACACCGCGTCGCCGCTCGCGGCGAAGGCGCGGGCAAGGGCAAGTCCCAGGCCGGCCGCCGAACCCGTGACGAGCACCCGGCGCGGAGATGCTTCCGCGTTCATCGCGCCAGTTCCCGCCACGAAAGAACCGGGGCCTCGTCGAGGCGCACCACGATGCCCTCGAGCGAAGGGTCCGGCGCGCGGTAGGCGCGCATCACCGCGGGGTCGTGGCCGGGCACGATATGGTCGAGGCCTGGCGCGAGTTCGGTGAGGCGCTCGTAGCCGGCGAGCAGGGCCCGCTCGTCGTGGAAGATCGGGAAGGGATTGCGCTGCTCGAGGTTGGCGTAGAGATGCGTGGCGTCGGAGGCGACGACGACCCAGCCGCGTCTGGTGAAGACGCGCACCGACTGCAGGCCGGCCGTGTGGCCGGGGATCTTGTGGAGCCAGAGGCCCGGCGCCAGGCGGACATCCCCGTCATGGAAGGTGACGCGCCCGGCAAAGAGGGTGCGCACATAGTCGACGATGTTCTCGACGTCGAAGGTCGCCCTCGTCTTGGGATCGCACATGCAGGGTCCGGTGGCGTAGGCAGCCTCCGCGACCTGGAGGTGGAACTGCGCCCTGGGGAAATCGGTCAGCGTGCCGGC
>DATDJN010000407.1:0-7248 GCA_036520515.1 Rhizobiaceae bacterium | reverse complement strand
CAGCCGCGCCGCGACGGTCCGCTCCGTTCGAGCCCGATCCGCGCGGTGGTGCTGACCAATGCCGACGTCGACCATGTCGCCGGCCTCCTCAGCCTGCGCGAGCGCCAGCCCTTCGCCCTCTACGGGACAGCGGAGGTCCTGGCGGTGCTCGACGCAAACTCCATCTTCAACGTGCTCGACCGTGATGTCGTCCCGCGGCGCGAACTGCCGGACGGCGAGTTCGAGGTCTGCGATGCCGACGGTCGCGGGACCGGCGTGGAGATCGAAAGTTTCGCCGTGCCCGGCAAGGTGGCGCTCTACATGGAGTCCACCCGCCCCGGCGCCGATTTCAGCTCCGACAGCGGCGACACGACGGGCATACGCATCGCCTGCCGCAACGGCGGCGCCTCGGTCTTCTACATTCCCGGTTGTGCGCGGATCGACGCGGGGTTGCGCTCACGGCTTTCGGGCGCTGCCTGCCTGCTCTTCGACGGCACGGTCTACACAGACGACGAGATGATAACCGCCGGCGTCGGCACGAAGACCGGGGCGCGGATGGGCCACCTCGCGATGTCGGGGCCGAAGGGTTCGATCGCCGGCCTCGAAAAGGTGAAGGTCGGCCGGCGCATCTTCGTTCATATCAACAACACCAACCCGGTCCTCGACGAGAACTCGGCCGAACATGCCGCGGTTCGCGCGGCCGGCTGGGAAGTGGCGCATGACGGCATGGAGATCGAGCTGTGAACTTTTACGCCGCGGCAAAGGGCCCAATGTCTTCGAGCGAGCTGGAAGCCGTGCTGCGGCAGGTCGGCGCCGAACGCTACCACAACCGCCATCCCTACCATCACCGTATGGTGTCGGGCGCCCTTTCCAAAGGCGAGCTGCAGGCCTGGGCGCTCAACCGCTACTGCTACCAGGCGGTCATCCCGCGCAAGGATGCGACGATCCTCGCGCGCGCCGAGGATCCGGCCTTCCGCGCCGAGTGGCGCAAGCGCATCGAGGACCACGACGGCGACGACGGCTGGAGCGGCGGCATCGCCCGCTGGCTGTACCTGGCGACTTCGCTCGGCCTCGACGCCGACGCTGTCAAAAGCGAAAAATTCGCGCTGCCGGCGACGCGCTTCGCGGTCGGCGCCTACCTCTCCTTCTGCGCCAATCGCACATTGCTCGAAGCCGTCGCTTCGTCGCTGACGGAGCTCTTCTCGCCGGTCATCATAGGCGAGCGTGTGCCGGCGATGCTCGCCAAATACGACTACGTCACCGAAGACACGCTGGCCTATTTCAGCAAGCGGCCCGAGCAGGCGTCGCGCGATTCCGATTTCGCGCTCGGCTATGTGCTGGAGCACGCCGACACGCCGGAGCGCCAGCAGGCGGTGATCGACGCGCTGGTGTTCAAATGCGACATCCTCTGGGCGATGCTGGACGCGCTTCAGCATGCTTATGGCGAAGTCGGCAACGTCCCGCCCGGCGCTTTCCGGCCGGAGGAGGTGGCGGGATGACGGCGCTGCGGGAACGCAAAGCAGTGTCGCCTGGCGCCGTGCCGGCATTGCCGAGGCATGTCCGCATCCAATACGACCCTGTCCGGCAGGCGTTCGCCGTGCTGTCGCCCGAAAAGGTGTTTTGGCCGAACGAGATAAGCCTCGAGATCCTGCGTCGCTGCGACGGCCGTTTGTCAGTCAAGGAAATTGTCGCCGACCTCGCCCGCGAGTACAACGCCCCCGAGGAAGACGTCGCCAGCGACGTCACCGCCTTCTTCCAGGAATGGTCAGACAAGCTGCTGGTGAAGCTATGAGCGAGCCGCTGCTTCCCCCGATCGGCATGCTGGCGGAACTGACGCACCGTTGCCCGCTGCAATGCGCCTATTGCTCCAACCCGACCGAGCTGCTGAAGGCCAATCGCGAGATCGACACCGAGACATGGCTCGCCCTGTTCGAGGAGGCTGCCGATCTGGGCGTGCTCCAGGTGCATCTCTCCGGCGGCGAGCCGACGCTACGCCGCGATCTCGAGCAACTGATATCAGGGCTTTCGCGGCGTGGCGTCTACACCAACCTTATCACTGCTGGCGTCGGCATAGCCGAGGGCCGCATCGAGGCCTTCGCCCAAGCCGGGCTCGACCATCTGCAGCTCTCGTTCCAGGGCGCGCGTCCAGCCACCACCGCGCGCATCGGCAATCACCAGGGCAGCCATGAGAAGAAGCTGGAGACGGCGAAGCGCGCGCGCGCGGCCGGCCTGCCGCTCACCATCAACGCGCCGATCCACCGACATAACATCGAGGAAGTGCCGGAATTCATCGAGCTTGCCCTGTCGCTCGACGCCGAGCGCCTCGAAATCGCCAACGTGCAATATGCCGGCTGGGCGCTGGTAAACCGCGATGCGCTGATGCCCGACCGAGCCTCCGTAGAACGGCAGGGCGAGATCGTCGAGGCGGCGCGCGAGCGGCTCACGGGCATCATGAACATCGACTTCGTGCCGCCCGACTATTTCGCCACCTACCCGAAGCCCTGCATGGGCGGCTGGGCGCGCGACGCGTTCATGGTAGCGCCTGACGGCACGGTGCTGCCTTGCCACGCGGCGCAGACGATCACCTCGCTTACCTTCGAGCGGTTTGGCCCGCGCACCCTGACCGAGATCTGGACGGATTCGCCCGCCTTCAACGCGTTCCGCGGCACCGACTGGATGCTGGAGCCGTGCCGGACCTGCGATCGCCGCGAGATCGACTGGGGTGGCTGCCGCTGCCAGGCGATGGCGATCGCCGGCGACGCCGCGGCCACCGATCCCGCCTGCATCAGGTCGCCCCTCCACGCGCGCATGGCTGCCGTCGCGGGCTCCGGCCGCCCCGCTGGCGGCGAGGCTCCCGGCGCAGAAGGTTTCGTCTATCGCCGCATCGGCGGAGCGCCGCAGCCGGAAAATCCGGCGCCCCTGAAGCCCGACCCTGCCCTAACCGCCTGACACCTTCTTGCGCCCCAACATCGCGTCGGCGAAGGCCAGCGCATCCTTGTTGGCCGGGATGTTGTGCACGCGGAAGATCGCCGCGCCCTTGAGCCTGAGGATGACGTTGGTCGCCGCCGTTCCGGCGTCGCGCGCCTTCTTGTTGCCGCCCTCGACATCGGTGAGCAAGCGCTTGCGCGAAGTGCCGACCAGCAGCGGGAAGCCGAACGCCTGCAATTCGCCGAAACGCGCCATGAGTTGAAGGTTCTCCTCGCTGCGCTTGGCAAAGCCGAAGCCCGGATCAAGCACGACCTGCTCCTCGCTCACCCCCGATTCACGCGCGATCTCTAGCGACCTTTCGAGAAAGACGAACTCGTCGGCGATCACGTCAGTGAGCCTCTGGCGGTCGCGTCCGGTATGCATGATGACGAGCCCGGCACCCGTTTCGGCCGCCAGATGCGCGATGTCCGGGTCGCGCTGCAGGCCATGCACGTCATTGACGATATGTGCCCCGGCCGCAACCGCCAGCCTCGCCGTTTCGGCCCGGTAGGTGTCCACGGAAATGGTGAGTCCGTCGGCCGCCAACGCCTCGATTACCGGCAGGATCCGCGCCTGCTCCTCCAAGGCCGAAACCGGCGTCGCGCCAGGTCGGGTGGATTCGCCGCCGACGTCGATGATGGCAGCGCCCTCGGCAGCCATCTGCCGGGCATGTGCAACGGCCTGCTCCAGCCCGCTGAACTCCCCGCCATCGGAAAAACTGTCCGGCGTGACGTTCAGGATGCCCATCAGGCGCGCTTTGGCGCCGAGTTCGATCCGCTTTCCGTGGGCGAGCCGCCAAGACTTCATGACAGGCTGTTACCATGCAAGTGGGCTGATGCGGAACAATCGGGGTTGATGTATCGTTTTTGCGGAGGGACTCTGTTCTCAGCGAGGACATCGTCATGAAAGCGCTTCACTCAGGCTTGGTCGCGGCGGTGGTCGCCGCGTTTGCCGTACCGGGACCTTTCCCCGCAACCCAGGCCAACGCAGCTCCGATCTTCCTGCCGAAGACGGCGGCTGCGCAGTCGGACGTCATCCAGGTTCGTGATGGTTGGTATCGGGGCCACCGCGGATATGGGCATTATCGACACGGCTATCGCAACTACGATGGCTGGTGGTACCCGGCCGGAGCTTTTGTCGCCGGCGCTCTGATCGGCGGCGCAATTGCCAACAACGGCTACTACGGCGGCTATTACGGTAACGGGTATTACAACAGCTACTATGGTGGCGGTTACTATCCGCGCTATTACCCTCGGTACTACGCGCCTCGCTACTACGCGCCGGAACGGGTGTACTATCCGCCCCGCGGAACTGCATACCGGCAGGGATACCGCGATGGTTACCGTGACGGAGTGAATTCCCGTCGTTACGGCGACATCACCTGCACTCAGAGACTGTCGGACGCCGGCAAGTGCTGAGTGATTGCGGCAATGGACGGAAACCTGGCTTGCACGGGTTTTCTTCGCAGCCTGAACCACTACCTATGTGTTATGGAAAACCTTCTCAACAATAGCCGGATGATCGGCGCAGCGCTGGCGCTGGCGATCCTCGGTGCAGCCGTCCCGGCCGGCGCCGTCGACGTCAACCGCGGCTCCGTCAGGATCCTTACCCCGGGCGAGTTGCAGAACCTCAACGCCCGGGAACGGCGCTTCGACTACCAGCAGCAGCAGCAGTTCAACCGCGAGATCGACAACCAGGCAATGCGGCGGCAGCAGCAACAGCAGCGCATCGAGGTGCCTGTTGTAAAGCCGCGTTGTCCGCTGCCGACGTCGGGCGTCGCCCGCGCTTGCTGACGCAATGGAACGCCGGGACTTACCCCGGCGCCCGTGTTATGCGGCCTTCGCAAGCCGCTTGCGCTTGATGTCCGGCGGCGTCGCCTCGTCGACCAGCGCACCGATCGCTGCGGCGAGCGACATCGACTGCTGGTCGCGCGAACCGAGCCGGCGGACGTTCACCGTCCCCTCCTCCGCCTCGCGCTTGCCGCAGACCAGGATCGCCGGCACCTTGGCCAGGGAGTGCTCGCGGACCTTGTAGTTGATCTTCTCGTTGCGCAGGTCGATCTCGGCCGAAAGCCCTGCGTCCTTCAGCTTCGCGGTGACCTCGCGCGCATAGTCGTCGGCATCCGACGTGATCGTCGTCACGACAACCTGCACCGGCGCGAACCACAGCGGCATCTGTCCGGCATGGCTCTCGATCAATATGCCGAGGAAACGTTCGAGCGAGCCGGCGATCGCGCGGTGCACCATGACCGGCTGCTTCTTCTCCGAATCCGAGCCGATATAGAAGGCGCCGAAACGCTCCGGAAGGTTGAAGTCGACCTGGGTCGTGCCGCATTGCCAGTCCCGGCCGATGGCATCTTTCAGCGTGTACTCGAATTTCGGGCCGTAGAACGTGCCTTCGCCTTCGTTGACGCCCGTCTTGATCCGGTTGTCCTCGCGCGCCATTCGCTCGAGCGCGCGCCGCAGGATATCCTCGGCATGGTCCCAGGCGGCGTCTGTCCCAACGCGCTTCTCGGGGCGCGTGGCGAGCTTGACCTCAACCGCGTCGAAGCCGAAATCGGCATAGACCGACATCATCAGGTCGTTGATCTTCAGGATTTCCGCCTCGAGCTGCTCCTCGGTGCAGAAGATGTGCGCGTCGTCCTGGGTGAAGCCGCGTACGCGCATCAGGCCGTGCAGCGCGCCGGAAGCCTCGTAGCGGTGAACGTTGCCGAACTCGGCAAGCCGGATCGGCAGATCGCGGTAGGACTTCAGCCCGTGCTTGAAGATCTGCACGTGGCCGGGGCAGTTCATCGGTTTCAGGGCGAAGATGCGCTGGTCGGCATCGGGGTCCTCGGGATGCGTGAAGGCGTGTGCCGACTTCACCGCGAACATGTTCTCCTGATACCAGCCCCAGTGGCCCGACGTCTCCCATAGCGACTTGTCGAGGATTTGCGGGGCGTTGACCTCCTGGTAGTCGTCGCCCAGACGGCGGCGCATGTAGGAGATGAGATTCTGGAACATCTTCCAGCCCTTGGCGTGCCAGAAGACGACGCCAGGGCCCTCCTCCTGGAAGTGGAAGAGGTCCATCTCCCGGCCAAGCTTGCGGTGGTCGCGCTTCTCCGCTTCCTCCAGCATGTGGAGGTACTGGTCGAGCGCGGCCTGGTCCGCCCAGGCCGTGCCGTAGATGCGCGTGAGCATCGGATTGTTGGAGTCGCCGCGCCAATAGGCGCCGGCCACCTTCATCAGCTTGAAGGCATTCCCAACCTGGCCGGTAGAAGCCATGTGTGGGCCACGGCAGAGATCGAACCAGTCGCCCTGCGCGTAGATCTTGAGCTGCTGGTCCTCGGGGATCGCGTCAACCAGTTCGACCTTGTAGGCCTCGCCCTTGTCGCGAAACACCTGGCGGGCCTTCTCGCGCGACCAGACCTCCTTGGTGAAGGGCTTGTTGCGGCCGATGATCTCCCGCATCTTCTTCTCGATGACAGGGAAGTCGTCGGGCGTGAACGGCTCGTTCCGCGCGAAGTCGTAGTAGAAGCCGTTCTCGATGACCGGGCCGATCGTAACCTGAGTTCCCGGCCAGAGTTCCTGTACCGCCTCTGCCAGCACGTGGGCGGCGTCGTGGCGGATGAGTTCCAGAGCGCGCGGGTCGTCACGCGTGACGATCTCGACGGCGCCGGAGCGGCCTATCGGGTCGGAGAGGTCACGGATGGTGCCGTCCAGCGCATAGGCTACGGCTTTCTTCGCCAGCGACTTGGAGATCGATTCCGCAAGCGCGGCGCCAGTCATGCCGGCATCATAGTCGCGCACGGAACCATCTGGGAATTTCAGGGAAACGTTCGGCATGATCTTCTCCTATCCAGTCCCGCAAACGAGCGCGGGTGGTACGTTGAGGCCCACATCAGGTGGGACGCGGCGTTTTAGAGGCGAGATTGCCGGAGGTAAAGAGCGGGCGGCACACTCGTCATCGCCCCTGTCGCATAGCGACAACTCAACACGTCAATGCTGTTGTCGGCAAGGACGCTTTTTTCACAGGCGTACTTACGATATAGTCGCTGCGCTTACATGGTGACGCCCTGATTTGCACAACTGCGTGCATGTATTAGAAAACTCCCATCCGGTCGGATCATCTCTGCTTGAACGCATACTTCGTACGAAAATTGCCCAGTGACGAGGTGGTAGGCCTCTTTGTGGCTCCGTCGGCGATCGTGCTGGCCAGCCTCGTTGACGAATATTGCGATCCGACGCTCTGCGAATATGCGCTCGCCGCCGCAGGCGGGCTGATCGTGCCGACCGCAACGAAGGCGAAATGGCCAAGGAAGGC
>DATDJN010000406.1:0-14343 GCA_036520515.1 Rhizobiaceae bacterium | reverse complement strand
CATAGCGGGCGTCGATGCCGAGATCGCCGATATAGGCCGGGAAATGCGCGGTGATGAAGGCGACCTGGAAGCCGCAGACGAAGAAGCCCGAGATGAGCAGCATGTAGCTGCGATGCGCGAAGGCCTCGCTCAGCGCCGCGCCGACCGTCTGCCGCGCGGCCTGGCTCGCGGCAGACGCATTGTGGGACGAGCCCCGCAACGGGGCGGCGAGAACGGGGATGGCGAGCATCATCGCCGCCATGATCAGCAGGCTGTCCGACCATCCATAGGCGTCGATGAATCCCTGGCTGATCGGGGCGAAGAGGAACATGCCGGCCGAACCGGCGGCCGTGCCGATGCCGAAGACGATGGAGCGCTTCTCGGGTGGCGTATGGCGGGCGAAGGCGGCAAGCACGATGGAGAACGAGCCGGCAGCGACGCCCAGGCCCACCAGCACGCCGCCGCCGATATGGAGCATGGTCGGGCTGTCGGCGGTCGCCATCAGGTAGAGGCCGGCGGCGTAGATGAAGCCGCCGAGCGTCAGCACGCGCCAGGTGCCGTAGCGGTCGGCGATGGCGCCGAAGAAGGGCAGGCCGAGGCCCCAGAACAGGTTCTGCAGCGCCATGGCCAGGCCGAAGGTGGTGCGGTCCCAGCCCTTTTCGGCGAGCATCGGCAGCTGGAAGAAGCCCATAGCCGAGCGCGGCCCGAAGGTCAGCGCCGCGATGATGCAGCCGCAGATGATGACCAGCCACGGAACCGACGGCGCTGCGAGGGCTGGCTGCGTGTGTGTCTGGGCCGTCATCGTGCATCCTCTCGGGAGCGCCGTTTCTAATCCATCGGCCTGAACAGGCAAAATCAATAGCGCGCATGGGTCGCTTCAATCTTGTTGATGCGACGCGGAAGAAACCGCGGGTTGCCGGCGTTTGCGAAGAAGGAGCACGGCTGGCGCCAGGCTTGTGCCGCCGGGCGAACGGGCGTTCAATCAACGCGGTCTTGGCGCTGAGAAGAGCCGGCATGGACGAAAGAAGGACGGCGATTCTTGCGGAGATACCCCGTCTCAGGCGCTATGCGCGCGCGCTGCTGCGCGACCGGGATTCGGCCGACGACCTCGTGCAGGATTGCCTGGAGCGCGCGCTCGCCCACATGGACAACTGGCGCACCGGCGAAAGCCCGCGGCGCTGGCTCTTCACCATCATGCACCATCTCTTCGTCGACCAGACGCGAAGGACCAAGCGCCGCGCCGAGGTGGTCATGCTGACGCTCGACGATTCCGAGGCGCTGTCGTCGCCGGCCGATCAGGCCGAAAGCATCGCCTCGCGCGAGATCATGGATGCGCTGCAGGCGATCAGCCCGGATCGGCGGGCGGCCCTGGTGATCGTCGGCATCGAGGGCTTCTCCTATGCCGAGGCAGCAACGATGCTCGGCATCCCGGCAGGCACGCTGATGTCGCGCGTAGCGCGCGGACGCGAGGAACTGCGCGGCCTGCTCGACGACGTCGCCCGCCGCCGCGCCATCAGGGTGGTCGAACGATGACCCGGCGCGATTTCGACGAGCGGGACATCCACATGGCGCTCGACGGCGAGCTGCCGCAGGAGGAGCGCGCCGGGTTCCACGCATGGCTGGACGCCAATCCCGAGATGAAGGCGAGGAGCCAGCGTTTCGAGGCGGACCGCTCGCGGCTGCGCGAAACCTTCGCGGGTGTCCTCGACGAGCCGGTGCCCGACAGCCTTGCCGGGGCCGTGACGGGCGAGGCGAAGAAGTCTTCCGTCGCAGCGCCGCGCTGGCGCATGGCCGCCGCCGCGGTGCTGTTGCTCGCGATCGGCGCCGGCGGCGGTTATCTGGCAGGGATGGCCGGCCTCGGCCTGGAAGGGCAGGCCGAGGACCAACTGGCCGAGGAGGCCATCGCCGCCCACACCGTCTATGCCGCCGAACAGCGCCATGCCGTCGAGGTCGGGGCCAACGACAGGGATCACCTGCTCGGCTGGCTGTCGAACCGGCTGGGCCTGACGCTGATCGCGCCCGACCTTTCGGCGGAGGGCTTCGAACTGGTCGGAGGCCGGTTGCTGCCGGCTGGGCAGACGACGGCGGCGCATCTCCTCTACGAGGACGCCAAGGGCAACCGCATCTCCATCTACGTGACCCCCGAGGGCAAGGGGAAGGCGAAGGGCGTCTACAAGGACGAGAAGGGCACCGCCAGCGCCGTCTACTGGCTCGACGACGGCTGGGGCTGCGCGGTCGTCGGCACGCTGCCGCGGGACCAGATGCTCGATATCGGCAGGAACGCCTACCGCCAGCTTCTGGCCGGCGCCGGCATGACGTGAGGCCGACCGACCCGCTTAGCAAATGATATTTCGGGCCGCTGCGAGACTCTGATAAGAAGGCCGTCGAAGAGCTTGTGAGTCCCCGCGCGGTCGTCACAATTCGGCCCAAATCGAAGAGCGATAGCGCGATTGTATTGCCCCTGCGTGACAGGCCCGGGCAGCGTCAGTTCCACAGACCGTCCTCTCCCCTCAGCAACGAGGCTTCCGGTTCCGCATGGCTGCCGACATCCGCCCGGCCCGCGCAAGTGATGTCGACGCGCTGCTCGCGATCGAGAACGCCGTTTTCCCGACAGACAGGCTCTCCGGCCGCTCCTTCCGGCGGCTGATCGCCAGCCCGTCGGCCGCGGTGCTCGTTGCCGACGCCGGCAAGGGCGTTGCCGGCTACGCCGTCCTTCTGGTTCGCGCCGGGTCGCCGACGGCCCGCCTCTATTCCATCGCCGCCGCGCCGGGTGTTTCGGGGCAGGGCGTCGGAAGGGCGCTGCTCGGGGCGGCCGAGCGCGAGGCGGCGCGGCGCGGCCGGCGTTCACTGCGGCTCGAGGTGCGCGAGGACAACGCCCGCGCCATCGCCATCTACCGGCTGGCGGGCTTCGAGCCGACCGGCCGCGAGGCCGACTATTATCAGGACGGCATGGCGGCGATGCGCCTGAAGAAAGAACTCGGCGGCGATGCCGCGGCATCCGCCGGCCGCGGCGGGAAGGGGACTTTCCCGGGGAGCGCGGGGCTCTCCAGGCTGGCTGAAAAGATTCCGGGGCGCGCCTGACCATGACGTGGGTTATCCTGACCGGCAGACAGAGCGACCTCGACCAGGTGGCGACGCCGCACAAGATCATCACCAATCGCGACTATCTCGCTCACCCCGCGCTGTTCCGCGGCCAGCGGCCCAAGGTCATCAACCTGTCGAACAGCTACGGCTACCAGAGCCGCGGCTACTACGCGTCGCTGCTGGCGAGTTCGCGCGGGCACCGGGTGATCCCGACGGTCGAGACGATCATCGATCTCTCCGAGCCGAAGCTCTACGAGAACGCGCTGCCCGAGCTGGAACTCGCGCTCAACAAGTGCCGCAAGGATCTGGGCGGCTCGTTCCCGGCCAAGGCGTCGTTCTTCTTCGGCATCGGCCCGTCGAAGGCCTGGGACCGTTTCGCCAAGCTTCTGTTCGACTGGTTCCGCGCGCCCTCGCTCGAAGTCTCCATCCGCGACGGCATGGAGTGGGCGTCCATCCGCAAGATCGGTTTCCTGCCGGTGAACCGGCTGGAGGGCGAGGAGAAGAAGCGCTTCCTCGCGGGCCTCGACGCCTATACCAGCCGCGAATGGCGTGACAGCAAGGGGCGCACGCCCTCGCGCTACACCTTCGCAACGCTGGTCGATCCGCATGAGGCGCTGGCGCCGTCGGAAATCTCGTCGCTGCGCCACTGGGCCAAGATCGCCGAGAAGATGGGCGTCGAAGTCGAGCCGATCACCAAGAAGGATCTGGCGAAACTCGCCAATTACGACGCGCTGTTCATCCGCGAGACGACGTCGATCTCCAACCACACCTACCGGTTCGCGCGCCGCGCGCAGCAGGAAGGCATGCCGGTCATCGACGATCCGCTGTCGATGATCCGCTGCACCAACAAGGTCTACCTCAACGAGCTGATGGCCTACAACAAGGTGGCGGTGCCGCCGACCATCATGATCGCGAGCCCCAGCGACTTCGAGCTTGCCGCCGACACGCTGGGTTTCCCGCTGGTGCTGAAGATTCCCGACAGCTCGTTCTCGCGCGGCGTCAAGAAAGTGGCGTCGCTCGACGAGCTGAAGAAGCTCGCCACGACCTGGCTCGAGGATTCGGACCTCCTGATCGCGCAGAAATTCCTGCCGACCGACTATGACTGGCGGGTCGGCGTGCTCGGCGGGCAGCCGCTGTTCGCCGTCCATTACCTGATGGCGAAGAAGCACTGGCAGATCGTCAACCACGACCGCGCCGGCAAGCCTCTGCAGGGCGGCATCAAGACCTTCACCCTCAAGGAGACGCCGCCGCTGGTGGTGGACACGGCGGTCAAGGCCGCGCGCTGCATCGGCGACGGGCTCTACGGCGTCGACCTCAAGGAAACCCGGGACGGCGTCTTCGTCATCGAGGTCAACGACAATCCCAACCTCGACCACGGCTGGGAGGATTCGGGCGAGAAGGACGAGGTCTGGGTGCGCCTGACCCAATGGTTCCTGGACCGGCTGGACCGGCCCGGACGCTAGGGCGAGGGAAGGCATCTGAAACACCGATGCGTTTACCAGAACTTGATTGCGTCGCAATTGTTAAAATTGCACGAGAAAAATCGTTAACCGACAACTATTTAAATGATAGGGCAGCCCGCCGCCTGAATCCGGCATGACGGAAGGTAAATGGCGACTTGTCTGACAAATAGGTTTGAAAAGCCACGAATCGTGGTATCTTCGTGGCAAAAACAGGGCAAGAAGTAAAACGGGTACAACAAGAATAAGGGGCAATGGGGTGGAAACGACCATTGGACGAGTGTCGTGAGACCTCGGCTACGTTTCTGGAACTCGGGACGCCAAGGCAACTTAGAACTACCGCCGCTGACGCCGGTTTCCTCGATGCGCAGCTTCTGGGGCCTGATGAGAGCCTACTGGTTCTCTGATCGCTGGATGGAGGCTTGGGCGCTGACGGCCGTCATCGCCTTCTTCACGGCCGCGGCCAGCAAGGCCAGCGTCTGGATGGCTGAAGCCTCGGGCGAACTCGTCAACTCGATCGCCTTCTTCCACGACCCCAGCAACACGACGCCGCTGCCCTACCTGCTGAACAGCGCCGGGCTTCTTCTGCTCCTGGTCTTCGTCAAGGACGCCGGCATCATCGGCGTCAGGCACCTCTTCTCGACCACTCTGCACCGCAAGTGGCGCGGCTGGCTGGACAGCCGCTTCAACGATGCCCTGCTCGACGCCAACCATACGCACTTCCATCTGCAGCACGGCGGCCGCGACGCCGACGGAAAGCCGGTGCTGCCGCCCGACAACGTCGACCAGCGCGTGCAGGAATCGATCAAGGGCATGACCGGCGGCGCGATCGGCCTCGCCATGGGCATCATGGGCGTCGTGACGTCGCTCTTTTTCGTCGGCCAGAAACTGATCGAACAGTCGACCGTGGTCGACGGGCTGGAGTTCCTCGGCACCTACGGCGCCGCCGTCCTCGCCTTCGCCGCGGTCTCGATCTACGTGCCGATCAATACCTATCTGGCGCTCAAGATCGGCGGGCTGCTGGAACGCCTCACCGTCGCCATCCAGAGCACGGAAGGCAGCTACCGCGCGGAGCTCACCACCCTGCTGCGGCGCAGCTTCCATGTTTCGGCCTCGCGCGGCGAGGACGTGCAGAAGAAGCTGCACGGCCGGCTCTACGCCCATATCGACCGCACCTGGTCCAAGTTGAACTGGGTTCATTCGGGATACCAGTCCTTCGAGCGGATCTACGATTTCCTCGCCGCCAGGATCATCGCCTATCTTCCGGGCCTGATCCCCTACATGAACGACAAGATCAGCCTGAAGAGCTACATCACGGGCGCCGAGCTGGTGAATTCGCTGATCAACCAGTGCTCCTGGTTCATCCACGTGATGCCTGCCATCGCCACGTTGCGGGCAAACGCGCGTCGCGTGACCGAACTCGCCTGCGCCATCGAGAACGTGCAGCAGCCCGACGACTTCTACACCGGCACCGGCCGTCGCGAATTCACCTACGGCACGCAGGATCCCATCTTCGGCCTGACCATCCGCAATCTCAGCCTGATGCATCATGGCGCCGACGCGAAGCCTTTCCTGACCGTTCGCAACGTGCGTTTCCGCCGCGGGGAGTGGACCTACCTCAGGGGCGAATCCGGCAGCGGCAAGACCTCGCTCATCAAGGCGATCAACGGGCTCTGGCCGCATGGCCGCGGCACTATCGTTCTCCCGGCGGGCGTGAGGACCTTCTATGCGGCGCAGGAGGTGAAGCTGCCGCAGCTCACGCTGAAGGAACTCGTCTGCCTGCCGGAACTGCCTGACGGCCACTCCGAGACGGAGGTTGCCGCGGCGCTCTTCAAGGCGGGCCTTGGCGAATTCATCGAGCATCTCCACGCGGAAAGCCGCGAAGGCAAGGTCTGGGACCAGGTGCTGTCGGGCGGCCAGAAGCAGAAGCTCGTGGCCGCGCGCATCCTTTTGCACCAGCCCGGGCTACTCTTCCTCGACGAGGCGTCGAGCGCGCTGGATCCGGAGGCGAAGGTCGCTTTCCACCAGGCGATCAAGGACAATTGCCCCAACGTGACCGTGATCAGCGTCATGCACGAGGCGACCCCGCCGCGCTCGGCGGCGGGCGCGTCCTTCTACGACAGCGTGATGACGCTTGCCGACGGGGTGGCGACCAAGACACCGCTCGGCATCCGCACGCCCGAGGTCGAGATCAAGAAGGCGGTCGCCGATGCGTCGCCGGCCACGCATCTCTTCCCCGGCGGGTAGGGGCCGGCGAAGCTTCTACGCGCTGCGCAGCTTCTCTATCGAGGCGAAGCGCTTCAGGAACGCGGTCTGGACCGACCTGGTGGGCTTGCAGGCGAGATCGAAGCGATCGGCGGAAATGCCGCGCGGCCGGCCGAAGAACTGCGTGGCCTCGGGAACCGAAAATCCCGCCAGCTGCGTCGCCTCGAAATAGGCGGCGACCTGGTCGGCGCGCTTGATGTCGCGCTTCAGCTTCTCCGGGATATCGGCGGGCAGGCCGAAGCGCATGTGTATGGCCCGCTGCAAACGCTGCTCGACGCTCTTGTAGCCGCCGCCGACCGCCGACTTGAACGGCGAGATCATGTCGCCGATGACATATTCCGGCGCATCGTGCAGCAGCGCGGCAAGCCGCGAATCGGGCGACGGACCCGGAAAGAGGGTGCAGAAGATATCCTCGACCAGCAACGAGTGCTGCGCCACCGAAAAGGCATGGTCGCCGCCGGTCTGGCCGTTCCAGCGTGCGACGCGGGCGAGCCCGTGCGCGATGTCGGATATCTCGACGTCGAGTGGCGATGGATCGAGCAGGTCGAGCCGCCGGCCCGACAGCATGCGCTGCCATGCGCGTGGCGGCGCGCCGACCTTGTCGGCCGCCATCAGGCGTCCTCGCCGGAAGTCTTTTCGGGATATGTGAAGCTGGCCCAGCCCGGGATGGCGACGGCGAGGGCGACGCCGCCGGCCTCGATCGGCACGCCGGCGTCGAGCGCGTCCTTCACCCGGTCAATACGCAGGATGGCGAGGCCGTTTCCGCCCGACGTCGAGCCCAGCGCGCCGATCGGCCGTCCGTTGGCGACGACCTCGGTTCCGGGCGCCGGAAGGGGATCGCCCGAGACGAGCAGCACCCGCCGGCGGGCGGTGCCGCGATGCTGCATGCGCGACACGACCTCCTGGCCGACATAGCAGCCCTTCCTGAACCCGACGCCGCCTGTCTGGTCGAGGAGCACGTCGTGCGGGAAGGCGTCGCCCAGCGCGTAATCGAGGCCGCTCTCGGCGACGCCGTTCGCGATCCGGAAGGCGTGCCATGCGGCGAGATCGCCGGCCTCGGGTTGCGGCCCGTAGGAACGCCATGCGGGGGCCTCCTGCGGGAAGCGCGTGTCGCGCAGCCAGCTTGAATCGGTTCCTGAGGGGATTGAATCTAAACCCCACGAAACCGCTACAAGCGATTCATCCTGCTTGGAAATCTCGACCTTGGCGCGCAGCCTGTAGAGCGTCAGCCGGCGCACGAAATCGTCGGCGATGTCGGCGCGGCATTCGAGCAGGAAGGCGTCGGCGCCGTTTCGCGATACCAGGAAATCGAACAGGATCTTGCCCTGCGGGGCGAGCAGCGCGGAGGGTTTCGCTTCGCCCGGTTTCAGCGCGTCGAGGTCGGCCGTGACGATGTTCTGCAGAAAATGTTCCGCGTCCGGGCCGGAAACGGAGACGATCGCGCGGTCATCGAGGCGGGCTCTGGGCATGGGCGGGCAGGCACCTGATCTTGCAAAGGGGGCGGCCATTACGTAAGCCCCGGCGGGCAAGGCGACAAGAGCGGCAGGACTTCAATGGCGACGACCTACGACCTCATCCTGACAGGCGGCACGGTGGTCAACCATGACGGCCAGGGCGTGCGCGACATCGGCGTGCGCGACGGCCGCATCGCCGCCATCGGCGATCTTTCGCAGGCCTCCGCCGGCAGCTGCATCGACTGTCGTGGGCTGCATGTGCTGCCGGGCGTGATCGACAGCCAGGTGCACTTCCGCGAGCCGGGGCTGGAGCACAAGGAAGACCTGGAGACGGGGTCGCGCGCGGCGGTGCTGGGCGGCGTGACGGCGGTCTTCGAGATGCCGAACACCAACCCGCTGACGACGAGCGAGGCCGCGCTCGCCGACAAGGTCAGGCGCGCGACTGGCCGCATGCATTGCGACTTCGCCTTCTGGGTCGGCGGCACGCGCGAGAACGCCGGCGACGTCGGCGAGCTGGAGCGCCTGCCGGGCGCTGCCGGCATCAAGGTGTTCATGGGCTCCTCCACCGGCGACCTTTTGGTCGAGGACGACGAGGGCGTCGCCTCGATTCTGGGCAATACCCGCCGCCGCGCCGCGTTCCACTCCGAGGACGAGTTCCGCCTGCGCGAGCGGCTCGGCGAGCGCGTCGAGGGAGATGCTTCCTCGCATCCCGTCTGGCGCGACGAGATCGCGGCGCTGCGCTCGACCGAACGGCTGGTGCGCATCGCCCGCGCGACCCGCGCGCGCATCCACGTGTTGCACATCTCGACATCGGAGGAGATCGCCTTCCTCGAAGCGCACAAGGACGTCGCCACCTGCGAGGCGACGCCGCACCACCTGACCCTGTCGTCGGACGACTATGCGCGGCTCGGCACGCTGCTGCAGATGAACCCGCCGGTGCGCGACAGGCGCCATCGCGACGGCATCTGGCACGGCATCTCGCAGGGCGTGGTGGACGTTCTGGGCTCCGACCACGCGCCGCATACGCTGGAGGAGAAGGCGAAACCCTATCCGGCCTCGCCGTCCGGCATGACCGGCGTGCAGACGCTGGTGCCGATCATGCTCGACCATGTGAATGCCGGGCGGCTCACGCTGGAGCGTTTTGTCGATCTGTCGAGCCATGGCCCGAACCGCATCTTCGGCATCGCGAGGAAGGGCAGGATCGCCGCCGGCTACGACGCCGACTTCACCATCGTCGACATGAAGCGCGAGGAGACGATCACCAACGCGCAAGCCGGCTCCAGGGCCGGCTGGACGCCCTATGACGGCAAGCGGGTCACCGGCTGGCCTGTCGGGACCATCGTGCGCGGCGTCCGCGTCATGTGGGAGGGCGAGATCGTCACCAGGGGCGAGGGCCGCGCGGTGGAGTTCTGCGAGGCGCTGCCGCGCTAGGCGGCTCGGCTCTCGGAGCAGGCGGCCAGGTTCTCCGGCGACGAGGCAAGGCCCGCGGCGCGATCCTCGGCGCCGATGCCTGACGCGCGTTCTCGCACACGATGGACACGCGAACACCCCGTTCGACGACGGCTCTTTAGATCATTTCCGCTTTTCTCTGAATCGCGGAAATCCTCTATCTCTTTGTTTTTACGCAATTCCGGACGCAAAACCGCTGCGCACTTTTGCTGGAATTGCTCTAGATCGCGGCGTGCGACGCATCGATCAGGCACGAGGCTCGGTCGATGCGGTCGGCCCGATCACTCTCCGGCGACGAAGAACGCCCAGCGACCCTCCGGCGTGATGCCGAGGCGGTAGAAGATATAAGTGCCGAACTGCTTCATGTCCTCGAGGTCGCCGGCGGTGACGATCTTGAACAGCTCGACCTTCTGCCTGGGATCGAGCTTGTCGAGCGGGACGCCGAAGAAGTACGGCCAGACATAGATATCGTTCGGCGTGCCGGCCTCCAGATGCACGAAGCCGGCATCCAGCACCTCCTCCATGATGGCGAGGATCTCCTGGCCGTCCGGATCGCCGGACAGCCCTTTCATGAACGCGATGGGGTCGCCTTCGATCTCGCCGAAGGAGAGCTGGACCATGTCGTGGTCGGTTCCGATCAGGGGCCTGAGCTTCTCGATATCGCCGCTCTTGGCTGCCTCGACGAGCAGGTCGCGCATGCGCCTGACGGGCTCGGGCAGCCGGTCCAGGTTGTAGATGATCTCGGGCAGCGGTCCGTTCTCGTCGATCTCCGGCCGCGCAATGCCGTCCGGCTGTTCGCCGTCGAGGTCTTCCGGTTCGTCGGCTGCGGGGGGAGAGGGCTGCAGCGGGTCGGGCGGCGGCACTGTATCGCCGGGGATGAGGATGCCGGGGGTGGTCGGCTCGCCGCCCGGCGCGGCAGGGACGTTGGAGGGCGGCGGCAGATCCTCGCGTCCGATCTCGCTCAGCGCCGCGGCAGGGCCGACGACGAGCAGCGAGGCCAGGCATGATGCCGCGAGCCCGACCAGCAACCGCCGGACAGGAGCACGCTTTCCGGCTGGGCGCCGGTGCTGCCGCAAGGTCATGGAATGCATCGTTCCTACTTCCGCGTCGCTTCGCCCGAATCCAGCCCCGGTCACCGGGATCGCCGTCCGATCAAGGAACGGCAGGGCGCTGGAGTCAATGCCGCGACTGTTCCGGGGCGAACTCACCTGCGACGACGCGGTCGCGCATGCGCTCGATGAGTGCCAGCGCGGCGGGCTCGCCGCTGGCGCGCAGCAATTCGCTGAGCGCGGTGGTGAGCGCGGCCTCGGCGATGATTTCCGGTTCTATACCGGCCGAAAGTCCCTCGGCCCAGGCCTCGCAGTAGTTTTCCTCCGCGGTCAGCCGTTTTTCTTCCCTGACCAGCGCGTCGAGGTCGGTGAAGCTTTGTGCCATGCCAGAAATCCAACTCTTTTCAAGCTGCCGACCGAGCGTTTTCGATCCAACTTGAGCTGTCCCTTTAATGTCCCGTTAAGTTTCCTAGCACAGCCGCGCCGGCAAAGCGTCCCCTGGCGTGCTTAAAAAGTTAACCGCTCGTTAATTGCCGTACCGGGCCGCGAGGTCGCGCGCAAGGTTTTCCCCTTCGACCGTGTAGCGTCCGATCGCCGCTGTCGCCGAGGCGGTGCATTTCGTGTAGGTGCTCTCGAAGGAGCGGTAGCCGCGGTTGAAGCTTGCTATGAAGCGGGCGCGGCGCTCGGCGTTGGGATTTTCGGCCGCCAGCAGCCGCTCCATCGTCTCGCGCCACTGGTCGCCCTTGTCGCCGCAGAGGTTGCGCAGGAAGTGCAGCGAGCCCATCACCTCGGCGATGCGCAGAAGCCCCGCCTCGTAGGGCGCGTCGACCGCAGCCGCCGGGCGCGACAACGCCAGGGGGGCGATCAGAGCCAGAGCCGTGAGGATGGTGGTAAGCCGCCGCATGGCGTCCTTGTGGCGAAACAATTTGACCGCTGCAAGGCGGATTTTGCGGCGCCTACTTGGCGAGCAACCGCCGCCCGACGTCCAGCACCGAGTCCAGCACCGCAAGCCGCTCCATCTCGGACAGCGTGAAGAAGCTTGCCTCGGCGGCGTCGTCGGCTGCGACCGGTTCGCCGCCGGCATGGCGGCCGAAGAAGACCTGGAGGTCGTAGTCGACCTCGTCGCCCTCGACCGGCAGGCGAACGAGCGGCGAGAGTGGGCCTGCGACCAGCCCCGTCTCTTCGGCAAGCTCGCGCCGCGCGGCCTCTTCCAGCGTCTCGCCGTCCTCGACGCGTCCGCCGGGAAACGCGTAGAAGCCGAGCGAGGGCGCGCGGCCGCGCCGCACGAGCAGCAGCCGGTCGTCGCGCTGCAGGGCGACCGAGACGGCGGGAAGGATCGTTCGTCCGGTCATGTCGATACCTGTCGGTTTTCCACGTGATGTGCTTGCCGGACCGGGCGTCAGCCCTCACCCTTGTGCCTGACGAATCGAGAGGCATCAAAAGAAATGTGCGGACGCTTCGCGTTGACCGCGAACCCCAAGGAGGTCGAGGAGTTCTTCGCGCTCGCCGGCGTGGATGGATTTCCGGCGCGCTACAATATCGCGCCGACGCAGCCGATCCTGCTGGTGACCGCGGGCGGCAGCCGGCCCGAGCCTGGTTCGAACCTGCCGGACCGCGGCGCCATGCTGGCGCGCTGGGGGCTGATCCCCGGCTGGACAAAGGACCCGCAGCAATTGCCCGCGCATTTCAACGCGCGCTCGGAGACCGCCGCCGAAAAAGCCTCGTTCAAGGCCGCCATGCGCCATCGGCGCGTGCTGATCCCGGCCTCCGGCTTCTACGAATGGCGGCGCACCGGCGACAGGCGCACGCAGGCCTATTGGGTGCGGCCGCGGCACGGCGGCATCGTCGCCTTCGGCGGGCTGCTGGAAACCTATGCGGAGCCCGGCGGCTCGGAGATCGACACGGCGGCGATGCTGACGACGAGCGCCAGCGCAGATGTCGCTCCCATCCACGACCGCATGCCGGTGGTGGTCCAGCAGCAGGATTTCGAGCAATGGCTGGATTGCCGGACGCAGGAACCGCGAGACGTCGCGCATCTGACGCGTCCCGCGGAAGCGGGGTTCTTCGAGGCGATCCCCGTGTCGGACAAGGTGAACAAGGTGGCAAATGCCGGACCCGACCTGCAACAGCGCGTCGAGCCGGTGCAGACGGAGGCTGCCCCGGCAAAGCGGGCGCCGAGCCAGGCCGCACAACTCACGCTGTTCTAGCGTCTTTTGATTTCGGGGCGCGCGTCGCACCCATGCCTCAGGCGCAACCGCGCCTGTGTCCGGCGTGCCGGGCTGCGCCTTAGGCAGCCTTGACGGCGGTCTTCGCGGACTTCTTCTTCGGCGCGCAGATGAGCGCGGCGACGATCGCGGCGGGGCCGATGGCGCGATATTGCTTGGCGAGCGACGGAGCCTGCGCTGCGGCTCGTTCGGCTTCGCTCTTCTTCGGTGACATTTCTCTCTTCCCTGAAGTCATGGTCGTCTATGGGCGAGGTGCTGACATGGTGATCCAATGGGACCAAATCGTGTCACGTGCCGGATTTCTCGCCATCTCCCCCCAGTTGATGTCCGGACATGTTTAATAGAATCTTACGATTCCAACGGACTAGCAGGTTCAGTCATAAACCGAGTCCGGACTGCAACAATCTGTAATCGCGGCCTGTATCGGCGATTTGCCGCCTGTGTTGCTTGCCGGTTACAAATTTCGATGCTTACGGGGCGCCGGGCTTGACGGGGGCGGCCGCCCGGCAGCATAAACCACGCATGAAAACGCCTTTTGCCATTCGGGGCATTTGCATTATTGGCTAGCGCACGCGCTGGTCCGGACGTTTTCGCCTCTTCTCAACAAAGACAGCCAAACGCCCAGGCCAGCAGGCCGGGGATAATTTATGTCTGAAAAAACGAGCTTGCGGCTCTACAACACGCTGACGCGGACGAAAGAGGATTTCGCTCCCATCGATCCCGGCAACGTGCGCATGTATGTCTGCGGGCCGACGGTCTACGACTTCGCCCATATCGGCAATGCCAGGCCGGTCATCGTGTTCGACGTGCTGTTCAGGCTGCTGCGCCACCTTCATGGCGCCGACCACGTCACCTACGTGCGCAACATCACCGACGTCGACGACAAGATCAACGCGCGCGCCGCGCGCGACCATCCCGGCCTGCCGCTCAACGAGGCGATCCGCAAGGTCACGGAAGAGACCAACGCGCAGTTCCAGGCCGACGTGAAGGCGCTGGGCTGCCTGGAGCCGACCTTCCAGCCGCGCGCCACCGAATATATCGACGAGATGAAGGCGATGATCGAGCGGCTGGTCGATCTGGACGTCGCTTATGTCGCCGAGGGCCACGTGCTGTTTTCGCCCAAGCGCATGAACGAGCGGGTGCGCTCGCCGCGCTACGGCGCGCTGGCGCGCCGGTCGCTCGACGAGATGCTGGCCGGCGCGCGCGTCGACGTCGCCTCCTACAAGGAGGACGACATGGATTTCGTGCTCTGGAAGCCCTCAAGAGAGGGCGAGCCCGGCTGGCCGTCGCCGGCCGGCATCGGCGGGCTGGGCCGGCCGGGCTGGCACATCGAATGCTCGGCCATGTCGATGGCGAAGCTGCTCGAGCCCTTCGGCGG
>DATDJN010000405.1:0-2098 GCA_036520515.1 Rhizobiaceae bacterium | reverse complement strand
GTCGACGGCGTGCCGCCGCCGGCGGGGCATTCGTTGATGTGAGGAAGCGCCTTAACGACATCGACCCGCTCCCGAAGAGCGGGTCGAGCGCGGGTAGCGAACCCGGACCGCCTGACACACGATCACCCATATCGTAGCTGTGCGCGCGCCGCGCGCAACCTCGCTCTGGCCGGCGACGCAGCGAAGGCATAGCGGGCAGCGACTCCCGCAGGCGCATGACGATCGCGCCCCCTTCTCGCGCCGGCCGCCGGCCAGCAAGGAGTGGCGGAGGGCGGGAGAATCGAACTCCATCCGAGGGGCTACCTCGGACTTCCGTGTGTCAAGCGGTCGCGTCGCCTCGACGCTTCACCCTCCGTCCCGATGGACTGTACGACCGAGAACGTTGATGCGCTACCCGATGCATGGAGTAATTCAGCAAATTTCTTGCGAAGGCATGATTCATCTAGCCCGGATCGTGCATCAAGCTGCGTGATGTGACCCTGGTGGGGGCGGGCATGAGTTTGTGGTGGTCAGCGCGTCGTTTGGTCGCTGTGCGGGCCGTGGTGGCGTCCTTGCGGGCGTGTTGCAGGGCTCGGTCGATGGGATCGGCGCAGGCGTCGCGGGCGCGGTGCGCGCGGCCGGGCGGGTGGTCGTCGTGGTGGCCGGCGGCCGCGGGTCAGCCGGGGGCTTGCAGCGCGGCGAGGCGCGTGAAGGCGGCGGCGAGGTGTTGGGCCCAGGGCCAGGAGGCGGGGAGCCGCAGGCGGGCGGTGCGGGCGTGGAAGGCGAGTCGGCCGGCGGTGTGCAGCAGCCGGTAGCGCAGGCGTTTGGGTTCGCAGTGGGCGAGGTCGTCGGTCAGTAGCAGCGCTTGGGCGGCGAAGGTCAGCGTCTGGGCGCAGAGCGCGAGCTCGACCCAGACGGCGTTGAGGTCGAAGTCGCGGAAGGGGAGGTTGGTCAGGCCGGTGTCCTTGGCGGCGCGGATGCGGTCTTCGACGCGGGCGCGGGCGCGATGGGCGCGTTCGAGCTTGGCCGGCTCGCCGGGCTGGTCGGTGAGGATCGCTTGGAAGCGGTGGCCGTCGCAGTCGGTGAACGAGAGCTGCGCGCCTGGGTGCGGTCGCTCGCGACGGACGATCACCCGGGAGCTTTCGGGCCATGCGGTCAGGTCCAGCGCGTGGGTGATCTCGACGACCTGGCCGTTGTCGCGCTCGGTGCCGTCGGCCGTGAGCGCCGGCCGCCAGCAATTCGGCTCGACGTCGAGGATCTGCTCGCGCAGGGTCTCGGTGATCTGCAACCCGACCGAGAACTGTATGCGCGCGGCGCGGCAGTGATCGAGGAACGCGTGCGTGGCGCCGGCGCTGTCGCAACGGACCACGATCTCGGCGTTCTCGGCGACTTCGCGCGGCAGGACTTCGAGCGCGTCGTCGAGCACGCTGATGTGGTCGGCGGCGGTGTTCGCGCCGGCGTTGCCGGGGCGCAGCAGGCCCGCCAAGGGCAGGCCGCCCGGACCCAGGCCGGGGGTGTCGAGGTAGGCCAGCATCGGGTGGAACCCGAATCCGCGCTTGTAGGTCGGGCTCGCCCCGTCCTTGTCGCTGTGGCTGCTCACGAGCGTCGCGTCGATGTCGACCACCAACGGGCCCGCAGGCCACGCTTCGGCACTCCGCAGGCGCTCGATCACGGCGCCGCGCCCGGCAGTCAGCGCGCCCTCGAGGCGGCGCTCGGCGACCGCGTCGAGCACCCGGAACGCAGTCGCGTCCGAGGCGACCGGCCCGAACAAGACGGCCTGATCACGCAGGCCGCGCAGGTCGGCCAAGCAGTCGCCGCCATCGGCCAGCACGACCGCCAGATCACGAACGACCCGGCCCGGATCGTGACGGCCGCGACGCCGACGCAGACCGGCCAGCCCGTCGCTGATCGCCCCGGTCATCCCGAGTTCATCGGCCGTCGCAACCAGCAGCCCGCCACCGACATGACTGACGGTCCGGTCGTCTCCGTCCGCCCGGACTTCTACGGTGAAACGGCGTCCATTGCGCATCACCTTCAAGGTGATCCTCCTGAGCTGGTTCGGCAGGCCTCGAGAACCCGCAGAATCCCTGCTCAGGCGGACAGTTCCGCGGCCCCGCTT
>DATDJN010000404.1:0-4303 GCA_036520515.1 Rhizobiaceae bacterium | reverse complement strand
GAGCCGATTTTCGGAGTTCAAATCTCGCGCCATGAAATTGCTTCTGGGCATCCCGGCAACCATCCTCGCCCTGGCCACGAGCGGGAGCGCGTGCGCTTCCTCCAGCGATTGGTTCGAGGTCGAGGGTGCACGCATGCGGCTCGTCACATCGGGCAGGCCGGACGCGCAAGGCCGGCTCGAGGGAATTCTCGACATCGAGCTGAAGCCGGGCTGGAAGACCTATTGGCGCGACCCTGGCGACGCCGGCGTGCCGCCGACGGTCGACGTTTCGGCAAATCATCACATAGCGGGCGTCGCACTCGCCTTTCCGGCTCCGCAGCGCCACGACGAAGGCGACTTCAAATGGGCCGGCTACGACTATCCGCTTGGCCTGCCCGTCACCTTCTCGCTCAAGGACCCCGCCGGTCCCGCGACGATCGATGCGGACGTGTTCATTGGCGTCTGCGAGACGATCTGCGTGCCGGTGCAGGCGAAGCTGGCGCTCGACACGGCCAGCGATCCGGACAATCCCGACGACGCGGCAGCCGTTTCGGCGGCTTTCGCCGCCATTCCTCCGGCCGCAACCCGCGAATTCGGCGTGACACTGGCGAAGCAGGCGGGCGACGCCCACGTCGTTCTGGAAGCGGCGTTTCCCGGCGATCCGGAGACCGCGGAACTCTTCATCGCCGGCGAGGACGGCTACGTGTTCTCCACGCCGGTCAGGGAAGAGCGCGACGGCAAGACCTTCTTTTCTGTCGAGATGACGCGGCCCGACGAGGCGCCGAAGGGCGCGGGGCTGCATTATACGCTGGTGACCGACAAGGGTGCGGTGAACGGCGTGCTGCCCTATTTCTGAGCTGGACCTGCGCAATGCGCCGGGGCGATGATTGCCTGCGACGGCATAAATCGGTACGTGGCTTGCCAACACCTGGCCAACCACTGGCCGCTGAACCCGAGGATATCGTGATGACCATTGCTGCCGGCGAGACGCTTCCCAACGCCACCTTCAAGACGCTGACCGCCGACGGGCCGAAGGACCTGACGACCGCCGACATCTTCGCCGGCAAGAAGGTCGTGCTGTTCGGCGTGCCCGGCGCCTTCACGCCTACCTGCAGCAACAACCACCTGCCCGGCTATCTCGAGAACTACGAGGCGATCAAGGCGCGCGGCGTGGATACGGTCGCCGTCGTCGCGACCAACGACGTGCATGTCATGGGCGCCTGGGCGCGCTTCACCGGCGGCGAAGGCAAGATCCTTTTTCTGGCTGACGGCAGCGGAGACTTTGCTCGCGCCGCCGGGCTCGACATCGACCTCAGCCAGAACGGCATGGGCCACCGCACCAGGCGCTTCTCGCTGATCGCCGAGGACGGCGTGGTGAAGTCGATCAATGTGGAGACGAAGCCCGGCGTCAGCGAATCCAGCGCGGCGAAGATCCTGGAGCAGCTCTGAGCGGCGTGGAGAAAGCTTCGCCGCTTTTCCCCGGGGATCAGTAACTCTGGGTGGAGCGGCGGGGCTTTGGTTTCGCCGGCCCGGCGGGAGTCACAGCCGATTTCGTAGCGTTGGGCATGGACGGCGCAGGCTTCGAGGGCCGCGCACTGCCTTTACCGCCCCCCTCTGGCCTGCCGGCCATCTCCCCCGCAAAGGGGGAGAGTGGGCGCTTCTTCTTGAAGGGCGCCATGCCCTCGCGGGCCAATTCGTCGGCGCGCTCGTTCTCGACATGGCCGGCGTGGCCCTTGACCCAGTGCCACTTCACCTTGTGACGGCGGTTCGCCTCGTCGAGCGCTTGCCATAGCTCGCCGTTCTTGACCGGCTTCTTGTCGGCGGTCTTCCAGCCATTGCGCTTCCAGCCGTGGATCCAGCTGGAGATGCCGTCCATGACATATTTGCTGTCGGTGTGGAGCAGAACCTCGCAGGGTTCCTTCAGGGCATTGAGCGCCGAGATCGCCGCCAGGAGCTCCATGCGGTTGTTGGTGGTGACCGGCTCGCCTCCGGACAGCTCCCTGGTCTGCCCGTTGAAGCGCAGGATCGCTCCCCAGCCGCCGGGGCCGGGATTGCCGGAGCACGCGCCGTCGGTGAAAATTTCGACCGTCTTCATGCCAGACCGTACTCCGAAGGCGACTTGACCGCGCGGTGGAAGCGCAGGCGGCGGATATATTCGAGCGGATCGCGCTTCTGCACCAGCGCGCCATCAGGGATCGTCAGCCAGTCATAGAGGCGCGTCAGCATGAAGCGCAGCGCCGAGCCGCGCGCCAGAAGCGGCAGCGCCTGCTTCTCGGCGTCGGAGAGCGGGCGAACGGCCTGATAGGCGGCGAGCAGCGCCCTGCCCTTGGTCACGTTGAAGGAAAAGTCCTTCTCGAAACACCAGGCGTTGAGGCAGGTGGCGACGTCGTAGGCGTAGAAGTCGTTGCAGGCGAAATAGAAGTCGATCAAGCCGGAAAGCTGCTCGCCGAGAAAGAATACGTTGTCGGGAAAGAGATCGGCATGGATGACGCCGGATGGCAGGTCGCGGGGCCATTCGCGGTCGAAAAGCGCGAAGTCCGCATCGACTTCGGCGGCAAGCCCCTTCTCGACCTCGTCGGCGCGCTCGCGCGAACCGGCCCAGAGCTTGCGCCAGCCGTCCATCGCCAGCGCGTTCGGACGCGCCATCGGGAAGTCCATGCCGGCGACGTGCAGCTCGGCGAGCGCACGGCCGACGCCGCGGCAATGGACGACAGACGGGCGGCGCATCCACATGCCTTCGAGGAAGGTGATCAGCGCGGCCGGGCGGCCGGCCAGCGTGCCGAACAGCTTGCCGTCGTGGCGCTCGACCGGCAGCGGGCAGGAGATGCCCTTGCCGGCGAGATGATGCATCAGGCCGAGGAAGAAAGGCAGGTCGTCAACGTCGACGCGCTTTTCGTAGAGCGTCAGGATGAACGATCCCTCGGAGGTGTGGAGGAGAAAATTCGAGTTCTCCGAGCCCTCGGCAATGCCCTTGTAGGAGAGCAGCCTCCCCGCAGGATATTCCTGCAGGAAGGTTTCCAACTCGCCTTCGGTGACGTCGGTGTAGACCGCCATGCTGGATCCGCCGTCAGCCGTTGACGAAGGCCATGTCGGCCCTGGTGAGTTCGACATCGCGCAAGGCGCGCATGACTGGGAAGTTCTCCGTCTCGGTGGCGGTGACCGCCAGGTCGACCGTCACGTCGAAACGCTCGCGGAAGGCATCGATGATCTCGTCGACGATGATCTCGGGCGCCGAGGCGCCGGCCGACAGGCCGAGCGTTTCGATCGCGCCGAAGCGATCCCAGGGGATGTCGGCGGCGCGCTGGACAAGCAGCGCCATCTTTGCGCCCGAGCGCTCGGCGACCTCGACGAGGCGCATTGAATTGGACGAGTTGGGTGCGCCGACGATGAGGAAGAGGTCGGCGCCGGCCGCCGTCTCCTTAACGGCGTCCTGCCTGTTCGTGGTGGCGTAGCAGATCGATTCCGCCGCGGCTGCCTGGATCTGCGGGAATTTCTCCCGCAACGCACGGATGACGCCGGCCGTGTCCTCGACCGAGAGCGTTGTCTGGGTGACAAAACCCAGCGCCACGGGGTCGGCGGGCTCGAAGCGCGCGACGTCGGCCTCGCTCTCGATCAAGGTTACTGCCCCATCGGGCAACTGGCCCATCGTGCCGATGACCTCGGGGTGGCCGGCATGGCCGATCAGGATGACATGGCGGCCGAGGCGCTGGTGGCGCATCGCCTGCTTGTGGACCTTGGAGACCAGCGGGCATGTCGCGTCGAGATAAAAAAGACTGCGCGCCTCGGCGTCGGCCGGCACCGATTTCGGCACGCCATGCGCCGAGAATACGACCGGGCTGGCGTGGTGCTCCGCCGGAATCTCGGACAGCTCCTCGATGAAGACGGCGCCCAGCTTCTGCAGTCCTTCGACCACATAGCGGTTGTGGACGATCTCGTGGCGGACGTAGACCGGCGCGCCATATTTCTTCAGCGCCAGCACGACGATCTGGATCGCGCGGTCGACGCCTGCACAGAATCCGCGCGGCTGGCAGAGCCGGACGGTCAGCGGCGGTTTGGTGGGTCGGTCAAGCATGCTGCCGAAATGGCGTCGCGGAGCATTGCGTGTCAAGGGCAGTCTCCCGTTTCCTTCTTCCTGCCTTGCGTGGGGACGCGTTTCATCGTCGCCACGCCTGCTTTCGCATCTGGCCATTGGAAGATGTGGGAAGGCGGCGCATGGGGCGACGTCTTCTATTATTATTATTTGACGCGCTCCATGCGCCGCCGGCGTTTTCTCCCCTGCCGGCTCCCGGCCCATCGCTGCTTCCGGGGCTTCCGGACAACAACG
>DATDJN010000403.1:0-4447 GCA_036520515.1 Rhizobiaceae bacterium | reverse complement strand
GTGACGCAGGACGCCTGGCTGTGGGCGGTCAAGGGGGCAGGCGCGGTCGCGGGGTCGGCGGTGTCGCTGGCCTACATCCTGCCGCAGGGCAGGCGTGACGCGGCTGCGCGCTTTGCCGTTGGCGTGGTGTGCGGCCTGGTCTTCGGCGGCGCCGCCGGGCTGAAGATCGCGGTCGAGCTCGGCGTCGACGAGCTGATCGGGCCGGCCGAGACGATGCTGATGGGATCGGCGGCGGCTAGCCTCTGCGCCTGGTGGGTGCTGGGCGCGGTGATCCGGATGCTGAAGCGGAAGTAGGCGGGGCGTCGCGGCGATTGCGCCGCCCCTCGACCGCTTCGGTGGGGAGGAACCACGCGAATCGAAGACAAGGAAACAGGATGATTGGCGAGCGGAAGTTCGTCGGGCTGACGCTCGACGAGGTGGAGCCGGACGGCGTGTTCTCGGGCTATGCGAGCCTGTTCGGGCGCGTCGATCTCGGCAAGGACGTGGTCGAGAAAGGCGCCTTCGCGGCGTCGCTGAAAGCGCGCGGGACGGCGGGCATCCGCATGCTCTTCCAGCACGATCCGGCCGAGCCGATCGGCGTCTGGACCGAGATCCGCGAGGATGCGCGCGGGCTGTTCGTGCGCGGCCGTCTGGCGAAGGACGTGGCGCGCGCCAGGGAGGTGCTGAGCCTGATGCGCGGCGGCGCGCTCGACGGGCTGTCGATCGGCTTTCGCGCGGTCAAGGCGAAGAGCGATCGCGAGAGCGGCGTGCGCCGCATCCTCGAGGCCGACCTCTGGGAGATCTCGGTGGTCACCTTTCCGATGCTGCCCGACGCGCGCATCGACACGGTGAAGACGCGCCGGCGGCTGCCGACGGTGCGCGAATTCGAAAGCTGGCTCACGCGGGATGCGGGGCTGACGCGAGGCGAGGCCCGGGCGGTGATCGCCAAAGGCTTCGCCAGCCTGCAGCGCGGGCGGGACGCCGCGCCTCGGGCACGCCTCACGGACAGGATCCGACAGGCGACACGCATGATGATGAACACAAGAACATGGGAAACGACATGATGACGGAACAGAATCTTGCCCGTGCACCGGAGACGAAGTCGGCGGGCGCCGAGATCGCCGACGCCTTCGACGAGTTCATGACGACCTTCGAGGCGTTCAAGGACAGCAACGACCGGCGCCTGGCGGAACTGGAAAGCAAGGGCGCCGACGTGCTGACGGTCGAGAAGGTCGATCGCATCTCGAAGGCGCTGGACGAGCAGAAGCGCGCCATCGACAACCTGACGCTGAAGAAGATCAGGCCGACGCTCGGCCGCGACGGACGGGCATTTCCTTCCGAGCATAAGCAGGCCTTCGATGCCTACATGCGAAACGGCGACGACCGGCTGATCCGCGCGCTGGACACCAAGGCGATGTCCTACGGTTCCGGCCAGGACGGCGGCTATCTGGTGCCCGACGAGACGGAGACCGAGATCGGCAAGCGGCTCAAAGAATTGTCGCCGATCCGCTCCATCGCGTCGGTCCGGCAGGTGTCTGCGGCAGTGTTGAAGAAGCCCTTTTCGGTGACCGGGCCGGCGGTCGGCTGGGTAGCCGAGACGGCATCGCGCCCGCAGACCAACACGGCAACGCTGGCCGAGCTGTCCTTCCCGACGATGGAACTCTACGCCATGCCGGCGGCGACGGCCTCGCTGCTGGAGGACACTGTGGTCGATCTCGACCAGTGGATATCGAGCGAGGTCGAGGCGGCATTCGCCGAGCAGGAGGGCACCGCCTTCGTCGCCGGCGACGGCACCAACAAGCCGAGGGGTTTCCTCGACTACACCAAGGTGGCGGAGGCGAGCTGGGTCTGGGGTCAGATCGGCTACATAGTGACCGGCGTGTCCGGCGCGCTGCCGGCGAGCCATCCTTCCGACGTGCTGATCGACACGGTCTATGCGCTGAAGTCCGGCTACCGCCAGAATGCCAACTGGGTGATGAACAGGAAGACCCAGGCGGCAGTGCGCAAGCTCAAGGACGCCGACGGGAACTACCTGTGGCAGCCGCCGGCGGCGCCGGGCAGCCGCGCCCTGCTGATGGGTTTCCCGCTGGTAGAGGCGGAGGACATGCCCGACGCCGGCGCCAACACGACGCCTATCGCCTTCGGCGATTTCGGTCGCGGTTACCTCGTCGTCGATCGCACCGGGGTGCGGGTGCTGCGCGACCCGTATTCCGCAAAACCCTACGTGCTGTTCTACACGACCAAGCGCGTCGGGGGCGGCGTGCAGGACTTCGATGCGATCAAGCTGCTGAAGTACGGCACCGCCTAAATCCTTCTCCCCGGCTGCGGGAGAAGGTGGCCCGGCGGCGTTACGCTTGCGAAACGCTGCCGGGTCGCTTGAGGGGCGGAGCCAGTTTGTGCCGTTGGCGCCGCCCCTCATCTGCCTGCCGGCATCTTCTCCCCGTCAACGGGGAGAGGGACGACCTCCGCCATGCCGGCGCAAAATCCTCATCGGCAGGCGTCGGATGGACCGGGATTCCGCTCCGATGCTGCCGTGGCGGTCCCGGCCGAGCGTGCGCGGCCGGGACCGCTTCCTCCAACATTGAGAACGGACAGGATGACGCTTTTTCGAACCGTCGAACCGGCGGCCGAGCCGGTGACGCTTGCCGATGCGAAGGCGCATCTGAGGATCGCCGGCGACAGCGAGGACACGCTGCTGCAGGGACTGATCCGCGCGGCGCGCGAGGACCTGGAGCGGGCGACCGGCATCGGGCTGATCGAGCAGAGCTGGCGGCTGGCGCTGGACGCCTGGCCGAGCCAGGGCTGCGCGCTGCTGACAGTGCATCCGGTGCGCGAGGTGCTGTCGGTGACGGCCTTCGGCACCGAGGGCGAGGGCTCGCTGATCGACCCGGCCGACTACCAGCTCGACACGCTGTCGAGACCTGCGAGGCTGCATTTCGAGAGGCGGCCTGCGCCGTTGCGCATCTTCAACGGCATCGAGATCGATTTTTCCGCCGGCTACGGCGAGGCGGGCACCGACGTGCCCGACCTCTTGAAGCGGGCGATCCTGCTGCTTGTGGGACACTGGTATGAATTCCGAGCTCATTTCGAACCGGCCGACCAGCCGGTCTCCTATCCCGCCGCCTATGACCGCATCGTCGCTTCCTACCGCTCCCGGAGACTGTGATGCGGACGCTGTTCCTCGATCCGGGATCGCTGCGCGCCGAGCTTTCGCTGCAGGCGGCGACGCCGGTGCCGGACGGGATGGGCGGCCATGCGCAGGACTGGGCGGAGATCGCGACGGTGTTCGCCAGGATCGAGCCGGTGTCGGCGGCGAGCCGCTTCGGTCCGGACCAGACGGTGGAGACGGTGACGCACCGTATCACGCTGCGCTGGCGGAATGGCGTCGCCGCCGGCATGCGCTTCGCCAGACACGGCAGAAATTTCGACATAGTGACGGTGCACGACCCGGACGAAACCGGCCGCTATCTGGTCTGCCGCGCAAGGGAGGTTGGCCTGTGAAGCTTGCGATGCAACTGACGCTCGACGGGATGATACGCGCCTTGCGGATGAGGGTGCACGAGATCGGCGACGACTATGACGCGGCCGAGCGGCGGGCCGAAGAGCGCAATGAGAAGGCGCTGACGCTGCTTGCACAGGAAGCGCGTCGTTTCACGCTGGAGGCTGGCGATGAGTTCGGCCGCTGAACTGCAGAGGGCGATCTTCGAGGCGCTCAGAGGGAACGGCGCGCTTGCCGCGCTGGTCGGAACGCGCATCTTCGACCACGCGCCGGCGAACGTCGCGTTCCCATACATCACCTTCGGGCGCACCAGCGTCTACGACTGGAGCACGGCGACCGAGAGCGGCACCGAGCAGCTCTTGACGCTGCATGCCTGGTCGAAGGGCAAGGGCAAGAAGGAGGTGCTGGAGATCATGGAGCTGACGCGCCAGACGCTGGACGACGCGGCGCTCGAACTCGAGGGGCACAGGCTGGTCAACCTCAGGCTCGAATTCTCCGAGGCGAGGTATGACGACCGCAACGAGGCGCATCATGGGTTGCTGCGGTTCAGGGCGGTGGTGGAGCCGGCTTGATATTCAGGTGAGCCGGCCTGCGCTTCCGGTGCTCACGTACCCAAAAATGCGCTCCGCTCCGGTTCTCGAAATCCACCATTTTGGTTGCCGCGCGCCCGTCTTCGACGCCGGCCCGCCCTGACCTGAATCTCAAGCCGGCTCGGGTCGCGGCAATGCCAACCCAGTAAGCCGACGCAAAGCCAACAATCAACGGGAGAACCCAATGGTCGCACAGAAGGGCAAGGACCTTCTTCTGAAGATCGAGAATGCCGGCAGCTTCGTCACGGTTGCCGGGCTGCGGTCGAAGCGCATCGCTTTCAACAGCGAGACGGTGGACATAACGGACGCGGATTCGGCGGGTCGCTGGCGCGAACTCCTGGCCGGCAGCGGGGTGCAGCGCGCGGCGGTGAGCGGGTCG
>DATDJN010000402.1:0-13277 GCA_036520515.1 Rhizobiaceae bacterium | reverse complement strand
CGTTCACCTCGATCCAGCGTGGCTTCATCGGGCCGCGACGCGCGTCTGGGAGTTGGGCGTGATCCATTGTGGGTTGAACCAGCGGTCGGCTGGACCGTCGTAAGGCAACCGCGTGATGTCCCAGTGGCTGACGAATGGCGCGTAGACATCCCAGACGGCCGGGCCGCCGCCGATAAAGACAATGCGGCCTGCAAAGCGCTGGAACAGTTCATCCGGGGCCATGCTTGAGCGCAGCACGAAGAGGTCGCGATCGGTCCGCGCGAACTCCGGCACGCTGGCGATGGTCTTCGGGCCTGCGGCCAGCACATGGCCCCTGGTGATGTCGAAGAACCGGGCGACGTCGGCCTTGTACACCGGCGACCGATCGCCCTCCCAGGGCAGACGCCCTTCGAGGCCCATCTGTCCCGACTGGCCGATGGCGCATATCACCCTGACGATCGTCTGTTGCATCGATGCCCTGCCATCGGTGGCCGGCGTTCATATGACGTGCCTCCCGCTTCCGGAACAAGGTGCTTCACCATGAGTTCCTGCCGCAGGGAAGATTTGGATGCCCGACCGCAAGAAGCATACGCCGAAGGAAAAGCGGGATCGTCAGCCCGAGGAACACGGGGAGGCGCCCGACCAGCCGGTGCCGCCTGGTCCAGGACCGTCGCTGAAGCCCGAGCCGGATGCGACGCCCGCCCACCGGATCTGCCCGGCGGCTGATGTACGCCCGGTCGTTTCCCCGGCCCGGAACGCCTCGTTCCGTCGCGCCGTTTCGCCCGAGAGTGACGGAGGAGCCGCCCGCGCAGGGCGGGCGGCCCCGCGCGCTGCCTATCGGTTGCGCTCGGCGGCGATCTCTCCGGAGCCCATCGCGGAAGACAGGGGGATGATCTGCCAGACCGCCGACAGTCCCACCAGGACATAGACGATCCTGGCCAACCCCGAGCCGGCGCCGAAAATGGCGGCCACCAGATCGAAGTCGAACAGGCCGACCAGCCCCCAGTTCAGGCCGCCGACGATGACGAGGATGAGCGTCAGTACATTGATGAACTTCATGGTTCTCTCCGGGGCGAAGTTGCCGTCTGGAACGATCAGCTCTTTGGCGGCATGATCACCTTGTCGATGACGTGGATGACGCCGTTGGAGGCCGGCACATCGGCCTTGACGACCTTGGCGTCGTTGACCATCGGGCCGTTGTCGAGGTCGATGGTGACCTCGGCGCCTTCGACCGTCGCCGCCTTCATGCCGTCCTTCAGGTCGCTCGCCATGACCTTGCCGGGCACGACATGGTAGGTGAGGATTTCGGTCAGCTGGCCTTTGTTCTCGGGCTTCAGAAGCGTTTCGACCGTGCCGGCCGGCAAAGCCGCGAACGCCGCGTCGGTCGGCGCGAAGACGGTGAACGGCCCGGCGCCCTTGAGCGTCTCCACCAGTCCGGCAGCCTCCAGTGCCGCGGCCAGCGTCTTGAACTGGCCTGCCGAGACGGCGGTGTCGACGATGTCCTTGTCGGCAGCCAGCGCGCTGACACTGGTTGCAAGCGCGAACGTGGCGGCCAGAAATGCGGTTCTCAGTTTCATGACAACTCCTCTCGATTTGAGCGGCGCGGGGGTTTCTGTGCGCCGGCTTCTCATCTGGAGAAAATTCGTTTTCTTGCCAATAAAGTTTTCGTGAGAATCAATAGAATTCTCTTGCAGGGAGAAAATCCCGGCAATAATTTCGTGGGACGAAAGGAGATTTAGCCACGTGCTTTCCGACACGCTCACTGAGGAGCTCGAACGCTACGCCATCGGTCCCCGGGTCAAGACCCTGCGCCTCAAGAAGAAGCTTGGGCTGGTTCAACTTGCCGCGCACACCGGCCTGTCGCCCGCGATGCTCTCGAAGATCGAGCGCGGGCAGATGTTTCCGACGCTGCCCACCTTGCTCAGGATCGCCCTGGTGTTCGGCGTCGGGCTCGACCACTTCTTCAGCCCCGACAAGGACGAGCCGGTCGTCGCCGTCGTGCGCAAGGGGCAGCGCCTCAGGCTTCCGAGTCCTCCCGGCGAGGAGCCGCCCGCCTACCTTTTCGAAAGCCTGGACTACCCGGCCTCCAACCGCCGCATGGATTCCTTCTACGCCGAATTTCCGCTCGCTTCTCGGCCGTCCGAGCCGCACCGGCACGGCAGCGCCGAGTTCATCTACGTCATCGGCGGACGCCTCGTGGTCGATGTCGACGGCAGGGAGACGGCGCTCGACGCAGGCGACGCCATCTATTTCGATTCCAGCGTCCCGCACAGCTACCGCCGCGAGGGGACGCAAGCCTGCACTGCTCTCGTGGTGACGGCAGAGTGACCGGAATGCTTCGTTTCCGGGAAAAGCCGATTGCGTCCTTGCGAATCTGGCCGCGCTGTCCTTATGGTGCGGACGGATGGTGCCCGAGGCCGCAAGGCCGAAGGTGAAAAGGGAACACGGTGCGGCGAAAGCCCAGGCCGTGGCTGCCCCCGCAACTGTAAGCGGCAAGCCTGCTTCCACGATGCCACTGGCCCTGGGCCGGGAAGGCGGAAGCAGGCGAGAAGCCGCGAGCCAGGAGACCTGCCATCCGACTGAGACGACCGGACGGGGTGTGCCGGGAAGCGTTGCGACGCCTTCCGCACACGTGCATGGCCGAGCATCCTTCCCGCTGGAACGGAGAAGGATGAGATGGGCGCACATGCGGCCTCCTATGCGATTATTGTCTGTACGCGCTGCCGCGATCCGCTTGATGGCGCGGCGGCGGCCGAAACGCTGCTTTCCAGGCTGCAGGCATCCGGCGGCTTCGATGGTTTCGCCATCGAGACCGTCGCCTGCATGGCCGGGTGCGACCGGCCGCTCGCCGTCGGCTTCCGCGCCGAGGGGAAGGCGAGCTTCCTGTTCGGCGACATCAATCCGGACACCGACGTCGACGCCCTGTCGGGATTCGCCGGGCTCTACCGCGCGCTGCCGGACGGCTGGTGCAGCGAGGCGCAGCGGCCGGCAGGCCTGCGCGGCAAGACCATCGCCCGCATCCCCGCGGCCCGGCCTGGCCAGCCATGACCGGGCCAGTCGTGACCGGGCCAGCCCCCGCCAGCGCTTCCCGGGATGGGCCGATCCTCGTGGCCTCGCGCCTCGGCTTCCGGTCGAAGAACGGCGCGCCGCTTGTCGAGGATGTCTCGCTCGGCCTCGCCGCCGGCGGGCGCCTGGCGATCATCGGTCCGAACGGCGCCGGCAAGACCACGCTCCTGCGCATGCTGTCGGGAACGCTGAAGCCCGCAAGCGGCAGCGTGCATCTCTTCGGCGCAGACCTGGCGGCGATGAAACCCGCGCAGCGCGCGCGGCAGGTCGCGGTCGTCGGCCAGGCCGACCAGCCCGATCCGAGGATCAGGCTGTGGGACTATGTCGGGCTCGGCCGCGTGCCGCATTCGGGCGCGCTTGGCCGCGCCGACGAATGGGGCATCATCCGCGGCGCGCTGGCGCGCGTCGGCCTGGAGCCCATGCGCGATCGCGAGATCGGCACGCTGTCGGGCGGCGAGCGGCAGCGCGCCCAGATCGCGCGGGCGCTGGCGCAGCAGCCGAAGCTGCTGTTCCTGGACGAGCCCACCAACCATCTCGATCCGCGGGCGCGCGGCGACCTCCTCGAACTGGTGGCCGAGCTGGAGCTCAGCGTCGTCGCCGTGCTCCACGATCTCGCGCTGGTGCCGTCCTTCGCCACCGCGATCGCGGTGATGAACGGCGGCCGGCTCGTTGCGCACGGGACGCCCGACGACGTGCTTCGTCCCTCGATCATCCGCTCGGTCTTCGCGGTCGACGTCTTGCGCCTTCCCCATCCCGCCGAGGACCGGCACCTCACCGTCTTCGACATCCCTTCCAGCAGAACCTAGAGGACCAAAACCATGAACCGACCGCTCATCGCAGGCCTCGTCTCGATCCTCAGCTCGGGCGCCTTCGCGTTTCCCGTCACCGTCGACAATTGCGGCCAGCCCCTGACCTTCGAGGCGGCGCCGAAGCGCGCGGTCATCCAGGATCTCAACATGACCGAGATGGCGTTCGCGCTCGGCCTGCAGCCCTCGATCGTCGGGGTCACGGGCATCTCCGGCTGGTACAAGGTCGGCCCGGAATTCAAGGCCGCGCAGGGCGACATTCCCGAGCTCGCGCCAAAATATCCGACGATGGAGAACCTGGTGGCGGTGCAGCCCGACCTGTTCTTCGCCGGCTGGTACTACGGCATGAAGCCCGGCGGCGACGTCACGCCCGACACGCTGGCGCCCTACGGCATCAAGACGCTGCTTCTGACCGAAAGCTGCTCCCATCTCGACAAGGACCGGCCGGCCGCCTCGATGGACCTGCTGTTCGGCGACATCGAGCGGCTGGGCAAGGTGTTCGGCAGGCAGGCCGAGGCGAACGCGCTCATCGACGGCTGGAAGGCTGAGCTCGCCGGGATCGTCGAGAAGGTCGGCGACAACAAGGGCACGCGGGTCTTCCTCTACGATTCGGGCGAGGACAAGCCGTTCACCGCGGGCAGGTTCGCCATCCCGACCGCGATGATCGAGGCGGCCGGCGGCGTCAACGTCATGGCCGACATGGAAGCGAGCTGGGCCACCAGCGACTGGGAGACGGTCGCGGCGCGCAACCCCGAATTCGTGGTGCTCCTCGACTACCAGGACGACGCCGGCTACCGGAAGCTGATCGACTTCCTCGAACGGCATCCGGCGATGAAGGAGACCGACGCCGTCAGGAACGGGCGTTACGTGGCGCTGCGCTATTCCGAGCTGACGCCGGGCCCGGCCAACATCGAGGCGATCGACAAGATCGCAAGGGCCATGCATCCGGAGGCGTTCTAGGCCTTGAGCCGCTTCGCTGTCGCGATGGCGGCCGCCGCCGCGGCCGTCCTCGCGCTCGCCCTCCTGTCCGTCGCCTACGGCTCGACGCCCATAGCGGTCGCCGATGTCGTGGCGGCCATCGCCAGCGCGGCGGGGCTGGGCGTGCCTGCGCCGGAGGGGCCGGTCGGCCGCATCGTCGTCGACCTGCGCCTGCCCCGCGTCCTGTTGACGATCTGCGTCGGCATGGGGCTCGGCGTGGTCGGCGCTCTCCTGCAGACGGTGACGCGCAACGACCTCGCCGACCCGTTCCTGTTCGGCCTGTCGGCGGGGGCTGCGGCCGGCGCCGTCACCGTCATCACCGTGACCGGCGATGCGCTCGGCATCTGGACCCTGCCGGTCGCCGCCTTCAGCGGCGGCATGCTGGCCACGGCGACCGTGCTGATGCTGCTGAACCGGGGCGAGGGGCAGGGGCCCGAGCGCATGATCCTGGCCGGCCTCGCCGTGTCCTTCCTGTTCATCGCTCTGACCAACTATCTCGTCTTCTCGGGCGACCAGCGCGCGGCGCATTCGGTGCTGTTCTGGACGATGGGGGGGCTCGGCCTCGCGCGCTGGGACAATCTTCCGCTGGCGGCTCTGGGCGCCGTCGTCGCCATAGGCTTCGCCCTTGCCAACCACCGGCGTCTCGATGCGCTGCTGGCCGGCGAGAACACGGCCGAAAGCCTCGGCGTGCCGGTCGGAAGGCTCAGGCTCGCCGCCTTCGTGGCGGCCAGCGTGGCGACCGCGCTCTTCGTGGCCGTCTCGGGCGTCATCGGCTTCGTCGGCCTGATGGTGCCGCACATGGCGCGCTACCTCGCCGGGCCGCTGCATCTCAGGCTGACGCTCGCCTGCGCGATGATCGGCGCGGCGCTGCTCCTGGCCAGCGACCTCGCCGCCCGCATCCTCCTCCACGCCCAGGAACTGCCCATCAGCATCGTGACGAACTCGCTGGGAGCCTTGTTCGTGGTAGCCCTGCTCTTCCGCCGCAACACGCGGTAGTTCAATCCCGGGCAAGACCTATCTGTCATCATGCGCCAGCATTTTTCTCCGACGTTATCCACGCTGCCTAGCGGGAGCCGATCATGAGCCGGATGACGGCGAGGTCGAACGAAGGAGGAAGCTGTGGGACGTCGCTGGCAATTCTGGTGAACCGCCGTGTTGAAAGACGGATATTGATTATGCAGGTGGCGACGCTCTTGTGAGTATCTCAGGAGAGCTTGAAAAACTCGCGTATCCGGTCAAACAGTGCCGAGTCGATGACACCTGCAACAAGGCCGAGCAGAATGGCCCACGGAGCCGAGGTCAGTTGTTGAGAGAGAATCGCATTGATCTTCTCAAAGCCGTTGAAGAAGAACATGGTGATCACGATGATAGTGCAAAGCAAGCTGTTGTAAAGAATGTATGCGTTTCGCTGCCGAAGCGAGATCGCCTTTTTGATTGTTTGGGCTTGGTCCTGGTGGCGTACAACCGCAGCGACTTGGAAAAGCCAGCCGATGCTAAAGCCGACCAGAGTGAACCCCGCCCAGCCAAGGACAAGAAGAACGTAATTAGCTGCTAGGTCCAGCCCATCCGGCAGGTTACTCCATGGGGCATGCGGAGCCATCCAGATCCAAAGGCCGCCGGCGGCTAACCCAATCGTCAGGCAAATCAAGGAAATCGCCATAGCTTGACGGACGGTATCCCTGCGTAGGGTTTCATCCGCATCCTGCAGACTTCTTCTCACTTTCCGGAAATCGGCAATTACCCGGTCGTCGCGCCCGGCAGTAAGGGCATGCGTTGCTGTTCCGGCCAGCGCCTCACAGGTTGTGTTGGCATCGGCAGGCGACAGGACATTAATGCACGTCTTGCTTAGCTCGCAGGCTTCGCGCCAGGTTTCCAGCGCTTCGGGGTGCAGAGGGCCACCTAGGACGACGTCCAGGCGAAGGTCGCTGCGATCAAAGACGATCCGCATGCTCAATTTGAGAACAATTCGGCTTGCATCGCCGAGAACGGAATGCCGTCGAAGGCAAGCCCGACAGTCCAAGGCACAATTTGGGCAGTTGTGCCTCCGCCAACCTGGGCTTTGAGAACATTCTGATTCATCGAGGGGCCGGCGTCGGATAGGGTGTAGCTTGCATCGGTCTTCAGTTCAGCTAAACCCGGAAATGGCCCGACGGCGGTCACAACTGACAGACGATTGGGTATTTGGTTGCCTTGGGCAGACGCGAACGCCTGATTATCTGCTCTGAAGTGACCAAACCAGAAAAAAACTGACGATGTCGCCGCCTGGTCGGCGATATTAATGATCGATACGAGTCCATAAGAAATCGGGAAATAGTCCCCACTGTAGTTTTCGATCTCACTACCGGCAGCAAGCTTTGCAAGCACTTCGCTGTCGGCCGGGAGCCAATTTGTGGTGAACGACCAGATCGCGACTTCATTGCCGCCCTGAGGTGAATTGCGATAGGCCTCGAGGTAGCTGTCTAGCGCTCTAGCGTCGGCGAGCACCTCTGGCATAGACCGGCCTACCATATCGAGGGGAGTTGCCTGCACGGAGGTTACCTGTGGGCGTTCCGCTAGACCCGCGAACGTGATGGTTTTGCCTTGCTTCTCGTGCCCATAGCTCTTTGACAATCCGTATTCGATCCTGCGATCATCCGGGGTTGTCAATTCGTAGCGTTTGCTTTGTTCGGTCGCCTTCCTTCCGCCGCCCGTCGCGTAGCTCTCAAACAAGAGATCGGGTTTGGGGCCGTGCCATTTCACCCATATCGGCGCTGACTCGTCGTTGCGTATGCAATATACGGTCTCGCGTGCTCCATCGGCGTGCACGATAACCCCGGACTCGTACGCAAAATTGATGCGCGCCTCTTGAATTGGGCCACCCTCTTCTGCCTCGGCTAGATTGTAAGTGGACCGATCGCAAATCTCGGCCATCGCCGGCGAAGACAAGGATATGCAGATAATCGCATAACGAAGCATCGATCCCCCCAAGAAATCCGCAATCCGGAATACCATCTGTGATTGTAATATACGATGAATTTAAGATTTCTTCAATTCTCAACGGCCCTGAGTATCTCTGGCAAGCTAAAGTCATTTTGCGAATCCACCTTTATCCGGCACTCGCAGCACCATTTGGAGCGGCCGATCTCCATCCGTCGTTTTCCTTTATCTACGCCGTCAAAACTCACCGACAATGGCCCTAATGCCCCTCGCCGGAGCGGGATCACGACGGAGAGTACTTGGCCAGTCGCACAACGGCTAACCAATGTGGAGGAAGGAGAAAAGGGGCACTGAAATGGCCTGCGACGGACTCGCCACCGCGCTGGCGCGCTTGGCCGAAGCGCGTTGCACGCTCCAGACACCAGCCGCCGGCATGCGGAAAATTTTTTTCTGCAACTTTCTCCACACCTGCAAAACCTCGCCGATAATCCACGTCACCGCCCTCACGGGAGCCCGGGTCATGAACCGGATACTTGGGGAGGGCGGCGGCGTCCGGGCCGGCCGCGCAACGGTAGCGCGGCTTAGGGAGTCGATCCCCAAGACCCGGGCCACGGCGGACGTCCGGCCGGCGGCGCGAAACAACGCCCCGATCCGGCCCACCCCGCCGCGGTGAAAACGCCGGCGGACGCTGAAGACCGCGCCGCATTTTCAATTGAGTGAGGCGCGGTCCAGGTGTCCGCCTCCCGCTCCCGGCCGCCTCCGCGGCGGGGAGATGCTTTCGCGCGCCCGCTTTTTCCAACCACCAGCCAAGGAGCATGACATGACCGCTTCCCAACCGACCGCCATGACAGACGACGAGCAGTTCACATCCGTTCCCTGGGAAGAATTCAGCGACCAACTGCTGCGCTATGCATGGCAGCCGGCGCTGCGCTTCGCCCTCGACCGCGACCATGCGGCCGGGCGATGCCGCCGCCGGGGCTGCAAGCTGGCCGGCCAATGCCGCATGACCGTGCGCGACGACGAACCGCTCGACTGCGGCGGCGGCGTGTCGGACGAGACCCTGGCCGCTGCCAGCCGCCATGTCCTCTTCGGCTGCGCGATGGTGAGGCGCTTTTGCGAAGACTTCGATCTTGCGCCCGCGCGGCCTGTCGTAGACGACGGCGAATCCGAAGCTCTCCCGCCGGTTTCGCGCAGGCGGAAACGAGGCTAGTTTCGCCGGCATGACGCTCGACGAATACAACCGATTCTGCGCCTCGCTCCATGCCACGACCCATGTCGTGCAATGGGGCGGGGCGCATGTCTGGAAGGTCGGCGGCAAGGTCTTCGCCATCGGCGGCTGGAACCACGGGGAGGGGCTGTTCGTCACCTTCAAATGTTCGCAGATGAGCTTCGACCTCCTGAAGGAGCAGCCCGGCTGCCGGCCGGCGCCCTATCTCGCCTCGCGCGGCATGAGCTGGATCCAGCGCATGCATGGCGAGGTTTTGGACGACGCCGCGCTGAAGGACTATCTCGCCGAAAGCCACCGTCTCGTCGCAGCCGGGCTGACGCGGCGCGTCAAGCTCGAGATCGGGCTCCCTGGACGGTGATCCGGCCTCGGAAAGCAGCCTGCGCCGCGCCATTTTCATGCCCCGTTCATATTGCAACCAATAAACCCGCGTTAACGTTCTCCCGATCGCGGTCGCGCGGCCGTGGGGGAGTGGCGTCCGCCAGCCATGCTGCGGATGATGGACGGAGAGAGATTTGAGAACCTTGCGCAGGACAATCATGCTTTCGGCGCTCGCGGCCGCCCTTTCGGGCTTCGCGGCGCAGGCTGCGGCGCCGTCGACGGGCGAGGGTGCCCCGCCGGCGGGCGTTCCGGCTGCCGTCCGGGCCGCCGGCGGCATCCAGCTCGCCCAGTACGGCGACGTCGAGATCTATTACGACGAGTTCGGCCGGCGCGTCGTCGTCGACGCCTATACGGGCGAGGTGATTTCCGTCGAGCGTCCCCGCCGCATGGAGCGCCGTCGCGAGGCGATGCGCGAGCGCCGCGCCATCATGCGCGGCGAAGAGGAACGCTACTACCTCGACGACCCCGAGGACATGGAGCGCCTGCGCCGCGCGAAACAGCGCGATCTCGGCATCAGGCCGGCGCCGCCGATCGACGACTACGACTATGACGGCTACGCGCGCGAGGGGCTGCCGCAGGGGCTGCAGGAGTATCCGGCGCCGCGCCGCGCGTTTCCCGACGAGCCCGAGATCATCGCCCGCGAACCGGCCCCGGGCGACATCGAGCGCCGGCCGCTCGACCAGTCCCCGGTCGCCCGACAGGGCACGCCCGACATCGCAGCAGCGCCGGCTCCCGCCACGCCCCGCATCGTCGAGGAGGCGATCGATCCTTCGCTGAAGCTCGGTGCGCGCGAGGACGTCGCGGCGCTTCAGGTCCTGCTCGACCGCCTCGGCGCGTCGCCCGGCGTCATCGACGGGCGCTTCGGTTCCAACGTCGACAAGGCGATCATCGCCTATCGCTCGATCACCCGGGAAAACCTGAAGTCGACCGACCCGGAAGGCATCAAGAAGGCGCTCGCTGCCAGCGGTGGCGATCCCTTCGTCAGCTACACGCTGACGGCGGCCGACGTCGCCGGTCCCTTCGTCGCCGCGGTGCCCGCCGACTACGGCGAGAAGGCCAAGCTCGACAAGCTCAGCTACACGTCGGTTTCGGAAATGCTCGCCGAGCGCTTCCACATGGACGAGGGCTACCTCAAGGCGCTCAATCCCGACGCCAACTTCAGCCGCGTCGGCACCATCATCCGCGTCGCCAATGTCGGCCGGCCGGTCACCCGGCCGGTCGTGAAGGTCGTCGCCGACAAGAGCGACAAGCAGGTGCGCGCCTACGACGCCGACAACAGGCTGGTCGCCTCCTATCCGGCGACCATCGGCTCGACCGACACGCCGTCGCCGACAGGCACGCACGTCATCTCGCGCGTCGTGCTCGACCCCGACTACACCTACAACCCCAACCTCAACTTCAAGCAGGGCAACAACGACAGGATCCTGACCATCCCGCCCGGCCCCAACGGGCCGGTCGGCTCGGTGTGGATCGCGCTCGACAAGCCGACCTACGGCATCCACGGCACGCCCGAGCCGGCCAAGATCGGCAAGGCCGAAAGCCACGGCTGCGTGCGCCTCACCAACTGGGATGCGCAGGAACTCGCCAAGCTGGTCCAGAAGGGCGTGCCGGTCGAGTTCGTCGAGTAGCGGAGCGTCACCCGCGAATCGAAAAGGCGCCATGACGGCGCCTTTTCACTTTCATCCGGGGGAGCCGATCAGCCGCCGAGCTTGGAGTTGGCGCTGGCGACCTTGAGGGCGTCGCCGCCTTCTTCCTTGAGCAGCTCGTCGATGCGGGCGCGCTCGCGATTGAAGGCTTCCAGCTCCTTGCTCTTCAGCACCTTGCCGACCGGCAGGCGCACGCGCATCGGGTCGACCTTGCGGTTGTTGACGAGCAGCTCGTAGTGCAGATGCGCGCCGGTCGACAGGCCGGTCGTGCCGACATAGCCGATCACCTGGCCCTGGCGGACGCGCGCGCCGGGCTTGATGCCTTCGCCGATCCGGCTCTGGTGGTTGTAGGAGGTCTCGTAGCCGTTGGCGTGCTTGATGATCGTCTGCTTGCCGTAGCCGCCGGCCCAGCCCGCCTTCTCGACGACGCCGTTGCCGGCCGCCAGAATCGGCGAGCCGGCGGGTGCCGCCCAGTCGACGCCGGTGTGCATCTTGGAATAGCCGAGGATCGGATGGCGGCGTCCGCCGAAGCCGGAGCGGAACTTGCCGTTCGGCAGCGGGTTGCGCAGCAGGAACTGCTTCGCGCTGCGACCGTCCTCGTCGAAATAGTCGAAGGTGCCGTCTTCCATCTGGAAGCGATAGAGATTGCGCGTGTTGCCGCCGAAGGTCGCCGAGACGTAGAGGAGCTCGGATTCGTCCGAAATCTCGTCATTGCTGTTGGGCTGGGAGAAGAAGACTTCGATGCGGTCGGAGGGTTTCAGGCGGGACTGGAAATCGACGTCGGAGGCAAGCAGCTTGACCAGCCTCTGGGTCATGCTTCTCGACATGCCGTACGAATAGGCGGTGCGATAGATGCCATCGTAGATCGTCGGCAGATTGCCGCGCACGGCGGGCGGCGGCCGGTTCTCGTCGAAGGCGGTCAGGAGTTCAGGGTTGGGCTCCGGCTCGGCTGCGGGGACGAACTGGCCGTGGTCGTCGAGCGCGATTGAAACCAGATGCGTCTGCCGGTCGTAGACGCTGGTGCGCACGACCTTGGCGACGTCGCCGCGCACCTCGAGCCCGACGCGCAGCACGGTGCCTGCCTTCAGCGCCTGCGCGTTGAGCAGCTTGGCGATCGACTCGGCCATGCCGGTAGCGTCCTCGCCGGCATAGCCGGCATCCTCGAAGGCCTTGGCGATCTTGCGGTCGGTGTTGAAGGGGATGATGTCCTCGGCGAAGACAACCGCCTGCTCGTCGACCGCGGTGCGCGGAGCGACGCTGACGTTCTCGGGAACGATCCTGACGCCGTAGGAGGCGTTGAGCGCCTGATTCGCCAGCGTGTCGCCGAACCGCTCCGGTACGATGTAATGGAGCGCGGCGACCAGGACGGCGCCGTCGGTCAGAATGGCGCCCGTTTCGCGAACCACCTTCTCCACCTCGTCGGCCGACAGCTCGCTCTTCTCGTCGAAGGACGCCGTATCCAGCGGGAAATCGACGGTCTTGAGGCTCATCTCGCTCTCGACCTTCACGCCGTAGATCTGGCCGGCGGACGTGGCCGACGCTGTCTGCGTCGCGCCGTCCTCGGCGAAGACCGCAAGCGGGTCGAAGGCCGGATAGTTTCTGGTCGTCGTGTGGCCGGCCGCGAGCGCCATCTTGATCTGCACGAACGGCATGGTCTTGATCACGTCGCGGTCGCCGACCCTGGTGACCATCGACACTTCCATGCGACGGCGGTCTTTCGCCTTCGCGACCTGCCGGAGCGGCGCAAGCCTCGTGGTCTTTGCGCTCTCGCCCGAATCGCCATTGCTGGCGAGGCCGACGAGTTCGGCGATCTCGGGAGGCACGGCAAGCTGCTCGCGGCCGTCGAGCGCCGCAAACAGCGCGACCCCCATCAGGATGCTCGATGTGACCCCGGTGAGGAACGTGCCGGAAAGCCAGCGCGCGGAAACCTCGCGCCTGTCGGGCGGTCCGCTGCGCCCGTCGGCGATCAGCGGCGGCTCATTGCCGAGGTCAGCTATGGTTTGATCCATATCCTGCATTCAGTAAGGCGGTTCTTCCCCCAGGCGCGACGGCCGATCGTCTCTTCTGCCGCCCGACATTTGCCCGTCGTGGCGCGCGAAGTCAACGAAGCCGGCGATGGAACGCGTTTCCCCTGTTTGCTCTGCAGACGTCGCCGGTTTGGACAGGACGACGCCCCTCTACTGCATGCGAGACATCCGACCAGAATGGGGCCGTAATGCGACGCCATTCTGCCTGCGTCGCCTGGGCCTGTCCATCGGGGCTTGGCGCGGTGGATAAACG
>DATDJN010000401.1:0-5540 GCA_036520515.1 Rhizobiaceae bacterium | reverse complement strand
ATGATCGATATGCCGGCAACCGGGATGATCACCCCCCAGACGGTGATCGCGCCGATCTTTCCGGTGATGCTCGGGCCGCCGAAGTTCGCGACCGTCGTCAGCCAGAGCAGCGCAATCAACCCGATGCAGGTCGCCGCCGGGGTTGCCGAAAGCCATGGAAAGAAGCCGGCCAGATAGCCGACCGCCGAGATGCCGATCGCGACATTGCCGATCGCCAGCGAGAGGAAGTACAGCAGGAAGACGACGAAGTAGCCCGACTTGCCGTAGGCGTCCTCTGCATAGGCCGACATGCCGCCCGGCCGCTGGTTGAAGAGGCCGGCTTGCGCGAAGCCGTAGGCGATGGCCATGGAGCCGAGCGCGGTGACGATCCACGAGAGCAGCGAGATGGCGCCGACCTTCGCCATGTTGGTCGGCAGCATGATGATGCCCGAGCCCATCATGTTGACCGCCACGATGAAGGTCAGTTGCATCAGGTTCATTCGTTTCGGCTGTTCGGCCATGGCTTTTCCCTCGGCGCCTTATTCGCGGACCACGTAGGTGTGGAACTTGATTCTGCCGTCCATTCGTTCCTGGAAGACGCCCTGCACTTCATAGTTGAAGCCGGGGAACCGATTGAACGACTCCTCGAATGCAAGGAAGTAGTCGAGCATCGGCTGGGCCCGCTCGTCCCAGCGCTCGCCGGGCACGACGACGCCGATGCCCGGCGGGTAGATCAGCGCGAGCGTGGCCGAGATGCGTCCCTTGATCCGGTCGAGCGGCACATAGTCGACATCGTTGGCGACCAGCGCCTCGTATGCGCGCTCCGGCGAAATGGCGAGTTCGGGGAAACTCGACGCCCGGAAGCTCAGCTTCTGCAGCTGCTTGATGTTCGCCGAGCGGTAGAAGTCGTGCATCTCCTTGCAGACCTTGCGGATCGTGTAGCCCGCATAGCGCTGCGTGTTCGCGGCGCAGACCGTGGGCAGGACATCGGGCAAAGGCGCATCGTGGTCCCACAGGTTCTTGAACCGGACGAGCTTGGCGATCAGCGAGTTGAGCTTGCTCTCGTCCTCGGCCGGCGTCATCAGGAACAGCACGCTGTTCAGGTCGCATTTCTCGGGGACGATGCGCTGCTCGCGCAGGTAGTTGGCGACGACCGTCGCCGGGACGCCGTAGGAGAGGTATTCGCCGGTCCTGCGGTCGATCCCCGGCGTCAGCAGCGCAAGCTTGTTCGGGTCGACCATGGCGTAGCCGTCGACATAGCCCGAATAGCCATGCCAGCCGGACTTCGGAGCGAAATTCCAGCATTGCTGCTCGCGCTTCAGCACGTCGGTCGGCAGGCTTTCCCAGGGGACGTCCACGACGTCCGTCGTGACCTCGGAATTCCTGATCGTGACCTTGTCCGGAACGAACGGGTCGAAGAACCAGCGTTCTTCGTCGCTTTTGCCGTTTTCCTGGTAGTAGCTGCAGAACTCGCGGAACTTCTTGCGGCACTCGATGCCGAGCGCGATGCAGCGGTCCCATAACATCTCGCCCGCCTTGCCTTCGTGAATCTTGGCGTTCACCTCGAGCGAGGCGAAAAGCGGATAGAATGGCGAGGTCGACACGTTCATCAGGAAGGATTCGTTGAAGCGCTTGTGCTCGATGTAGCGGCGCTGTCCCTTGATGTGGTGGTCGCGCTTGTGGATCTGCGAGGCCTGCGAGAAGCCGGCGCCCTGCTTGTGGACGGACTGCGTCGAGAACAGTCCGGCCATGTCCGGCCCGAGGCCCTCCAGCCGCATCGGGCTGTGATCGTGGAAGAGCGGATGGAATGCGTTGTAGCCGATCCAGGCCTCGTCCCAGAGGACGTAGTCGCAGAGGTGGCCGATCTTCTCCAGCACCTTGCGGCAGTTGTAGACGGTGCCGTCATAGGTGGCGAGCTGGATGCAGGCGAGCCTGAACGGGCGTTCCGCCTTGTGCAGTTCGGGGTCCTTGACGAGCGGATTGTTGCGGATCTGCTCCCTCAGGTACTCCTCGTCCCATGCACTCCAGTCGACGGCTCCGATCATGCCGAACGGATTGCGCGCCGTCGGCAGGAAGATCGGGATCGCGCCGGCCTGGACGAGGGCTCCCTGGTGCAGCGACTTGTGATTGTTGCGGTCGAAGAGGACGAGGTCGCCGCGCTTCAGCACGGCATTGGCGACGATCTTGTTCGACGTGCTGGTGCCGTTGAGCACGAAGTATGTCTTGTCGGCTCCGAAGACGCGCGCGGCGTACTTCTGCGCTTCCGCCGCCGGCCCCTCGTGGATGAGCAGGTCGCCCAGGTCCACGTCCGCATTGCAGAGGTCGTTGCGGAAGATGTTTTCGCCGAAATGCTTGAAGAAGAGCTGCCCGGCCGGCGACTTCCTGTAGAACTGGCCGCCTTGGTGACCAGGGCAATCGAAGGCGATGTTCGCCTCTCCGTCATAGGCCATCAGCCCGCCGAAGAAGGGAGGCAGCAGCGACTTGCCGTACATGTGCAGGCTGGCGACGACCTGCTTGGCGTAGAACGTCGGGGTCTGCTGGCCGAGATAGATGTAGCCATCGACTTCGCCGGTCTGTTCGAGAACGGCCATGTCGGCCAGTTGCCGGGAGTCGGCCAGCGCCCACAGCGGCGTGCGGAAGCCGATTCCGCGGACGGCCCTGCCGAGGTTTCGCGCGCCCTCCAGCCGGTCGCCGTCCACCGAGGCGATATAGGCGCCGACGGACGAATCCTCCGACACGTCGCGATCGGCGCCGTTGCCGATCTCGACGGTGAAACCTTCCGCCTCGATCTGGTCGAGAAGCTCCTTCGTCTGCGCGTTGAGGTCGCCGACGATCGCCACGACCTTCAGGAGCCTGTCGAAGGGAATGGCGGTCGTCGGGGATTTGACGTCGCGCGGGATCATCGCGTCACCTGTCGGCGATACAGTCGATCAGATATCGACGGCCGGTCGGCGTCGGCTCGAAGCGCAGCCCGTGGATATCGGTTTCGAACCCCGGAAATTTCGAGTCGAACTCCCGGGCGTAGAGCAGGTAGTCGTGAATGGACTTGGTCGCCTTGGTGATCCGCTCGCCGGGCATGATCAGCGGTATGCCGGGCGGATACGGCACGACCATAACGGCCAGCGTCCGCCCCATCAGGCGGTCGATCTCGACGCTTTCGACTTCGCCACGCACGAGGCGCTCATAGGCGTCGGCCGGGCGCATCGCCATCTCCGGCAGCACCGTGTACATGTCGCGCTGCGCCTTCGGCACGGCGTCCTTGCGATAGATGTTGTGGATCTGGTCGCAGAGGTCCTTCAGGCCCATGCCTTGATAGGCGTCCGGATGTGCCTCGTAGAGAGCCGGCAAGGCTTCCCGCAGCGGCTCGTTGGCGTCGTAGAGATCCTTGAAGTTGAGGAGCTCGGTGACGAGCGTGCTCCACTTGCCCTTGGTGACGCCCATCGAGAACAGCACCAGGAACGAGTAGAGCCCGGTCTTCTCGATCTCGATGCGCCGGGACGACAGGAACTTGACCACCACGGCGGCGGGGATTCCGGCCTGCTGCATGGTGCCGTTGGCGGACAGGCCCGGACTCAGGATCGTCACCTTGATCGGGTCGACCAGCACGTGGCTCGCTGCAAGGCCTTCGAAGCCGTGCCATTTGTCGCGCGGCTTCAGCACCCAGTCCGCCTTGGTCTCGGCGGGTTTGCGGGCAATCGAGTCCGGCTGCCAGACATCGAACCACCAGGAGCGGCCGACCTGCTTGCGCACGGCCGCCATGGCGCGGCGGAAGCTCAACGCCTCCTCGATGGTTTCCTGGACGAGCGCCCTGCCCGCCGGCTGCTCCATCATCGCCGCGGCAACGTCGCAGGATGCGATGATGCCGTATTGCGGCGAGGTCGACGTGTGCATCATGAACGCGTCGTTGAACCGCGCCATATCAAGGCGTTTCTTCTCGCCATGCCTGATGTGGATCATCGACGCCTGCGACAAGGCGGCGAGCAGCTTGTGCGTGGATTGGGTGGCGAATGTTACGGCATTGCGCGGACGCGTCGGGTCCGTCGACGATATGCCGTGATAGCCGTCGTAGAATTCGTGGAAATTGGCGTAGGCGTACCAGGCTTCGTCGAAATGCAGGACCTCGACGGTGTCGCCGATGGTCTGCTTGATGGCGTCGACATTGTAGCAGAGGCCGTCATAGGTGGAATTCGTCATCACCATCAGGCGGACCTTGCCGTTCGTCTGCTTGGCGAACGGGCTGGCGGCGACCTTCTTCTTGATCGAAGCGGGCGTGAACTGGTCGCGGGAGATCGGCCCGATGATGCCCAGGCCGTTGCGCGACGGCACGAGATATACCGGCGTTGCGCCCGTCATGATCAGCGAGTGCAGGATCGACTTGTGGCAGTTTCGGTCGCACAGAACGAGATCGCCGCGCGCGACGGTCCCATGCCAGACGATCTTGTTTGCGGTCGAGGTGCCGCCGACGACGAAGAGCGTCTCGTCCGAGCCGAAGATGCGGGCCGCGTTGCGTTCGCCTTCGGCGATCGGACCGGTGTGATCGAGAAGCGAGCCGAGCTTGCCGACCGACACCGAGATGTCCGAACGCAGCGTATTCTCGCCGAAGAATTCGTAGAACTGCTGCCCGACGGGGCTCTTGCGGAAGGCAACGCCGCCGCCGTGACCCGGCGTATGCCACGAGTAGCTGGCCTCGAAGGTGTAGTCCATCAGCGCCTTGAACATCGGGGGCGCCAGGTTATCGAGGTAGAGCTGCGCCGAGCGGGCGATCACGCGCGCTATGAATGCCGGCGAGTCCTCGTAAAGCCTCATGAAGGCGTTGGCGTGCCGCAGCACGCCGGCCGGCACCATCTCGGCCGTCAGCTCGTCGCCAAAAAGGAAGATCGGAAGGCGTTCGTTGCGGCTGCGCTTTGCCGTGAGCACCTCTTCCAGGATTTCCCATTTCGTCGTGGCGTCTTCCGACCCGTCGACCGAGATCAGCCAGCAGGACTCGCTGTTGAAGACTTTGACGAGACGGCGGGCATCCTTGTAGGTGACGCCGCCGACGACGCGGAACCCCTCTTTCTCGATAGCCGCGGCGAGTTGCTGCATGCCCCGGCCAGCGGCATTCCTGCCCTCAAAATCCTCGTCGATGATCGCTATCGGGAACGCCTGAACCTCTTGCATGATCCTCCCTCGGCGCACGGCCTCGTGCTTGACGATCAGTGGCGGTCTGGGGGTTCGTAGGCTTAAAGCAGCAAGCCACGACGAACATGGCAATGCCGCGAAAGTCTCTGCCGACCCAGCCACACTTGACGACCGCGGCATGCAGAACTCAACCGTTCGAAGTGTAAGATACTGTATTAACTGCGAGATGATCGACGCTCCCGGCGACAGCTTCGAAAGCTGAGCCTAAACTTGACGGCGGCTTGGCTTGCGCCGGTTTCTTTTCGAGATTTACCGCCCAGGTCAGCAACGATGTCGGCAGAGCCGCCAACGACGTCAGTCTCTCTTCTGCAAGGAGCGGAGCCGTGCTGATTTCGCGAGACCCTGCGATCGAGGGGGTGGTCCGGATAAAGGGCGACGCG
>DATDJN010000400.1:0-5282 GCA_036520515.1 Rhizobiaceae bacterium | reverse complement strand
GCCTCGGCGCGCGGCGTCCATATCATCCAGAACTGCGAGGTGAAGGGCATCAAGCGCGCGCCTGACGGCCGGGTGACAGGCGTCGAGACCACGCGCGGCTTCATCGGGGCGAAGAAGGTCGGCGTCGTCGCGGCCGGCCATACCTCGGTGCTGATGGAGATGGCCGGCGTCAGGATGCCGCTCGAATCCTATCCCTTGCAGGCGCTGGTATCGGAGCCGGTGAAGCCGGTGGTGCCCTGCGTCATCATGTCCAACACCGTGCACGCCTACATCTCCCAGTCAGACAAGGGCGAACTGGTGATCGGCGCCGGCACGGACCAGTATGTTTCCTATTCGCAGACCGGCGGGCTGCACATCCTCAACCACACGCTCGACGCCATCTGCGAGATGTTCCCGATGTTCACGCGCATGAAGATGCTGCGTTCCTGGGGCGGCATCGTCGATGTCACGCCCGACCGCTCGCCGATCCTGGCCAAGACGCCGGTGCCAGGGCTCTACGTCAATTGCGGCTGGGGCACGGGCGGCTTCAAGGCGACGCCCGGCTCGGGCCATGTCTTCGCCCACACCATCGCCAACGACCAACCGCAGCCGATCAACGCTCCGTTCACGCTGGAGCGTTTCAAGACCGGCCGGCTGATCGACGAGGCGGCCGCCGCCGCCGTCGCGCACTAGGACGGGGACACGACATGCTTCTCATCCGCTGCCCCTACTGCGAGGAAGAGCGCCCGGAGCTCGAGTTCCGCAATGCCGGCGAGGCGCATATCGTGCGCTCGACCGACCTCGCCTCGATCAGCGACGACGATTTTGAAAAGTTCTTCTTCATCCGCTCGAACCCGAAAGGCGTGATCTTCGAACGCTGGCGGCACGTGCATGGCTGCGCGCGCTTCTTCAACGCCGCGCGCGACACCGTCACCGACAAGTTCCTCGTCACCTACAAGGCCGGGGAGGCGAAGCCCGATGTCGAAAAACTCGCCTCCGAGGAACCCGCAGCATACGCCAATCGCCCGCCGGACCAGCTCAACGTGAAAAAGCCCCGCAAACGCGCGCCTGCCAAGAAGAAGGGAGAGGCGTGATGGCCGAACCCTTCCGCATTTCCGGCGCAGGCCGGCTGACCCCCGCGAAGACGGCGCGCTTCACCTTCGACGGCAAGCCTTATAGCGCCCTCGAAGGCGATACGCTCGCTTCAGCACTGCTCGCCAACGGCGTGCATCTCGTCGGCCGCTCATTCAAATACCACCGCCCGCGCGGCATGCTTTCGGCGGGCGCGGAGGAGCCGAACGCCCTGGTCTCGATCGAGCGCGACGCGGCGCGCAAGACGCCGAACGTGCGCGCCACCGTGCAGGAGCTTTATGACGGGCTGGCGGCCCATTCGCAGAACCGCTGGCCGTCGCTTTCCTTCGACGTCGGCGCGGTCAACGACGTGTTCTCGCCCTTCTTCTCCGCCGGTTTCTACTACAAGACCTTCATGTGGCCGAAGGCGGCGTGGAAAAACCTCTACGAGCCGAAGATCCGCGCGGCGGCGGGCCTCGGCGTCGCGCCGGACCAGCCTGACCCCGACCATTATTCGTCACGTTTCGCGCATTGCGAGGTGCTGGTGCTGGGCGGCGGTGCGGCCGGCATCGCGGCGGCGCTTGCGGCTGCCCAGACCGGCGTGCGCGTCATCCTGGCCGACGAGCAGGCGGATTTCGGCGGGAGCTTGCGCTTCGAGAGCGGCGCCCGGATCGACGGCCAGGACGGCTTTGCCTGGGCCAGGGCCGCGGTGGCCAAGCTTGCAGCGATGGACAATGTCCGCCTGCTGCCGCGCACGACGGCCTTCGGCTATTATGCGCAGAACTTCGTCGGGCTGAGCGAGCGCGTCACCGACCATCTCGCCGCGCCCGGCCACGACCTGCCGCGCGAGCGGCTTTGGCAAGTGCGCGCGAAGCGCGTCGTCCTCGCCACCGGCGCCATCGAGCGGCAGATGGTTTTCGCGGATAACGACCGGCCGGGCGTCATGCTGGCATCCGCCGCGCGCGCCTACCTCAACCATTACGGCGTCGCGGTCGGCAGGAATGTCGGCGTCTATACGGCCAACGACAGCGCCTATGCGGCTGCGATCGACCTCAAGAAGGCGGGCGTCAACATTTCGGCAATCGTCGACCTGAGGGAGCATCCCTCCGGGCCGCTGATCGACGAGGCGAGGGGGCTCGGCATCGAGCTGAATTTCGGCCGCGCCGTGGTCAAGGCGCGCGGCAAGCTGCGTGTCTCCTCCATCGTCGTGCAGCCGAAGAACGGCGGCGCCGAGCGCACCATTTCCGTCGATGCGCTGCTGATGTCCTCCGGCTGGACGCCGTCGGTGCACCTCTTCTCCCAGTCGCGCGGCAAGGTCGCCTTCGACAATGCGACCAAGCGCTTCCTGCCGGGCGCCTATGCGCAGGACTGCGTGTCGGTTGGCGCCTGCAACGGCACCGACAGCCTGGAGGCGACGCTGGACGAAGGCTACGCCGCGGGCGAGAGCGCCGCGAAGAGTGCCGGCGGCAAGGCCGCCAGGGGCGCAAGGCCCAAGGCCGACGCCGGCGAGGGCTGGACGGGCGGCATGCTCGGCTCCGCGCCGGGCGCCGGAGCCGGCACGACCGTCAAGGCCTTCGTCGATTTCCAGAACGACGTCACCGCCAAGGACATCCGCCAGGCGGTGCACGAGGGCATGCGCTCGATCGAGCACGTCAAGCGCTTCACCACCAACGGCATGGCGACAGACCAGGGCAAGACCTCCAACATGCATGGCCTCGCCATCGCCGCGGAGACGCTCGGCAAGGAGATCCCCGAGGTCGGGCTGACCACCTTCCGCGCGCCCTATACGCCGGTCACCTTCGGCGCGATCGTCAACCACGCGCGCGGCGATCTCTTCGATCCGACCCGGCGCACCGCGACCCATCGATGGGCCGAGGCGCAGGGCGCGGTGTTCGAGGACGTCGGCCAGTGGAAGCGCGCCTGGTATTTCCCGAAGCCTGGCGAGGACATGCATGACGCGGTCAACCGCGAATGCGTCACCGTGCGCAAGACCGCCGGCCTGTTCGACGCTTCGACGCTCGGCAAGATCGAGGTGGTCGGGCCGGATGCGGCGAAGTTCATGGAGCTTCTCTACACCAACCCGTGGGAAAAGCTCGAAGTCGGCCGTTGCCGCTATGGCATCATGCTGCGCGAGGACGGCTTTATCTACGACGATGGCGTCGTCGGCCGTCTGGCGGCGGACCGGTTCCATGTCACCACGACGACGGGCGGCGCGGCGCGCGTCATGAACATGATGGAGGACTATCTCCAGACCGAGGTCGCGCATCTCAACGTCTGGCTGACCTCGATCTCCGAGCAATGGGCTGTCATCGCCGTGCAGGGGCCGAAGTCGCGCGACATAATCGCGCCGCTGGTCGAGGGCATCGACATCTCCGACGCGGCGATGCCGCACATGTCGGTGCGCGAAGGAAAAATTTGCGGCGTGCCGACCAGGCTCTTCCGCATGTCCTTCTCGGGCGAGCGCGGCTTCGAGGTCAACGTGCCGGCCGATTACGGCCAGGCGGTGTGGGAAGCGCTGTGGGCAGAGGGCCAGAAGCACGGGGCCTGCGCCTATGGCACGGAGGCCATGCACGTGCTGCGCGCCGAGAAGGGCTACATCATCGTCGGGCAGGACACCGACGGGACCGTGACGCCCGGCGACGCCGGGCTCGACTGGGCCATCGGCAAGAAGAAGACCGACTTCGTCGGCATTCGCGGCCTGAAACGTCCGGACCTCGTCGCACCCGGCCGCAAGCAGTTGGTCGGTCTGAAGACGAAGGATCCGAAGACCGTGCTGGAGGAGGGGGCGCAGATCGTCGCCAACCCGAACCAGCCGATCCCGATGAAGATGATCGGCCACGTCACGTCGAGCTACTGGTCGGAGAATTGCGGCCGCTCCATCGCGCTGGGGCTGGTGGTGGACGGCCGTTCGCGCATGGGCGAGACGCTGTTCGTGCCGATGCCGTCGGGAGCGATCGAGGTCGAGATCTGCTCGCCGGTGTTCTTCGACGAGAAGGGAGGCCGCCTCAATGGCTGACATCGCCCAGGCCGTCCGCAGCCCGGCGCAGGCCGGCCGCGAATTTTCCGCGAAGGGCGTCAGGCTCGCGACGCTGCCTCCGGCGCATCGCATATCGCTGCGCGCCCCGGCAGAATCCGTCGACGCGCTCTCCAGGGCGCTCGGGCTGGCGCTGCCGCGGAAGCCCAAGACCTCGGCGTCGAAGGGCGCCCGCGCCGCGCTCTGGCTCGGCCCGGACGAATGGCTGGTCATCGACGACGCGAACGATCCGCTGGAGGCCTGCGCCTCCGTCGAGGCACTGCATTCGGCGGTCGGCATCTCCCACCGCAACATGGCGATCTCGGTCACCGGAGCGGGCGCCGCGAACACCATCAGCGCCGGCTGCCCGCAGGACCTGTCGCTCGCGGCCTTCCCGGTCGGCGCATGCTCGCGCACCATCCTCGGCAAGGTCGAGATCGTGCTTCTGCGCATCGGCGAGGATGCCTTTCGCGTCGAGTGCTGGCGTTCGTTCTCGGATTACGCCTTTGCATTCCTGACCGACGCTGCGCGCGACGCTGCCGCCTGAAGCTTGCCGGCGGGACTGGCATGGCGCTGCGCATCGCCTATGTTGTCGGGTAGCAGCGAGGACGAGACGATGGCCGGTCCGAAGAACGATGCGCAGAAATCTCCCGCGGTGAAGTCGCTGGAACGCGAGAAGCGCAAGCAGGAAAAGCGAGGCGATACGCTCGAAGAGGAGCTCGAGGAAGGGCTGGAAGACAGCTTCCCGGCGAGCGATCCGGTCTCCGTGACCTCCTCTTCCATCCCCGGCGGCCCGAAGAAGAAGCCGAAATAGCCGCTATCTCTCCGCCGCCAGGAAGGCCTCGATCCTCTCCATCGGCAGGCCGGCTTGCCTGCCGATGCGGCGCGCCAACTCGGCCGCGGCCTGTCTCGGTTTCCCGGCGGGCCGGTCCAGCCAGTACGACACCGGATTGAGCGCGGTGCGCTCGTCCACCGCCACGATGCGGCCCGAGGCCAGCTGGTCGACGATGAGCGGAGGCCGCGCCAGCGCGATTCCGAGCCCATGTGCCGCCGCGTCGAGAACCAGATTGTAATCCTCGAAGCGCCTGTCTTCGGCGCGCGGGACGTAGTCCATGCCGCAGGCGGAGAACCAGGCGCGCCAGCCGGACGCGTCGGAATCGTGGATCAGCGGATATCTGAGCAGCCGCTCCGGCCTGCCGTTGCCGATCTCGGCGGCGAG
>DATDJN010000399.1:0-3743 GCA_036520515.1 Rhizobiaceae bacterium | reverse complement strand
TTGCCGTCGGTGTCGGTCGCTTCGACGCGGATGTCGTCGTTGCCGTGCACGTCGAAATCGAAGCGGAAGTTGGGGTCTTCCGAGATGGAGATGCCGCCCTCCATGGAGAGGATCAGCCGGTCGCCCTGGGAGATCGAGAGGTTCTGCACGAAATGCGCGGGGATGAAATATTGGGTCAGCGGGTCGCGCTGCAGGCCGGAATTGTTGGGATGCCGGATCATCAACTGCAATTCCTGCGCTTTGGTCATCGATTCCTTCGGCGGCGCGAACTGGCGCAGCTTCATCTGCCCCATCGAGGCCAGCGCCTCCTTGGAGTTCTTGACCGCCGGCGCCGAGCAGCCGCCGGACGCCTTGACGAAGGTCTGCGACATATGAAGCTCGCCGCTCTCGGTCTCGGCGATGGCGCGCAGCCAGGAATAGTCGTTGACGCGCACGCGCGTCGACAGATGGGTGACGCCGGCGTCATTGCCGAACTCGAACGTCGCCGCCACTGGCGCGGGATTGACGTCGATGACCATCGTCACCTTCTTGACGCCGGCTGCCTTGGCCGGATCGATGTAGATGTCGACCGGAACCAGCGCGGCATCCTGCGCGCGCTTCGGAGCCTCGATGCGGATAAGACCGGTGTCGAGGAGGATCGGCCGGTCGCCGAGCACGTCGCCCTTCAGCGCCGTCCAGATCTTTTCCGAGCCTGCCATGGACTGCTGCGCAACCGCCGGTCCGGCGCCGAGTAGCGCCCCTCCCGCCGCAGCCACGACGAAAAGCGTAGCCACGGAACGCCGAAGCCTGCGAAGGAAGTTGGGTTTCATCGGTGCCTCCACCGGTTGTAGGGTGGTGCCCTGGCACGCGGAAAGAATACTACCGGCGGAGGCCAATGGCAAACCGGGCAGTGCCGATCTCAGCCTATTCCCACTCCAGCTCCGCATAGGCTGTAGTGGCGTTGCGCTCGTTGTAGTCGTCGAACAGCGCCCACTTCGCCGCCTCGCCCCGGCCGGCGGTCTTGACCGCCTGGGCGAGCGGCGTTCCTTGCTTGATCGCCTGGCGGAGATCGGCGGCAAGGACATCGAAGTAGCGCCGCTCGTCATCAAGTGCGGCCGGCCACGCGCTGGGCGCCGGACCATGCCCGGGCACGACGCGCGCAGCGTCAATGCCGGCGAGCGCGTCCATCTGGCGGAGCCAGCCGAGCAGCGAGCCGTCGATCGTCGGCAGGTGGCCCAGGAAGACCAGATCGCCCGCGAAGAGCGTGCCGCTCGTGGCATCCAGAACGGTCAGGTCGTTGTCGGTATGCGCCGCTTCCCATGCCCTGAGTTCGAGCACCCGTCCGCCGAGGTCAAGCTGCAGCGTGTCGTCGACCAGAAGCGTCGGCGGCACGATCTCTATGCCTTCCATGAGCTCATCGCCGAGTTGCTCGCGGTAGTTGTGCAGATAAAAGGCGCCGCGCGCTTCGAGCGCCGCCGGCAGGTTGCGGTGGCCGACGATCTCAGGCCCGAGCGGCCGAAACGCCGCGTTGCCGAAGATGTGGTCGGGATGGACGTGAGTGTTGATCAGGTAGCGGACCGGCTTTCTCGTGGCCTTCGCGATGGCGGCTATGAAGGACTGCGCCTCGACGATACTGCCGCCGCTGTCAATCACCGCCGCCGCGTCCGCGCCGACGACCACGCCGAGATTGGCAATCGCGCCTTCGTTCTCTGGATGCATCAGATCGTTGACGCCCTGGAAAGCGAAGACGCCGTCGGCGATCTCGCGGAGCGCGAAGTCCGCATTGCCGGCGGCAAATACGCGGGAGGCGAGGCAGCCCGGCAAGGCAGCAAGGCAGGCAAGCCCCTTCATCATTCCGCGTCGGACCGGATCAATCGGCATCTTTCGATCTTTCAGGCCGGGAACAGTATCTCGCCGAGGCCGAGGACGGCGTTGTCACCGCCATATTTGCGAGGCGCCTTGCCGAGAAGCGGTCGCCTGAGGATGCCCTCGGCGACCAGATGGCGGTCGGCAAGCGTGGCGAAGACGCTGTCGGGCGCGCCGCTTTCGACGAAGCTCGGCGACAGGCTTTTCGGCGCGCGGTCGAGCAGGATCGAGCCGCGCCGCATCAGGTAACCCGGCATTTCTCCCGCTCCGCCGGCCACCACGAGCGTGCCGGCAATCATGCGGCTGCCGGCATGGTCGCCGCAGCCCTTCAGCACCGCGATCAGCCCGCGCCGCATGCGGTCGGCGACGCAGGCCCCTGCCCTGCCCCGCACGACCAGCACGCCGCCATTCATGCCCGCGAGTTCGCCAGCCAGCGGCGCGCCGAGATGATCGCCGGCGTTGCCGAGAATCTCCAGCCTGCCGCCGCGCATGCCGGAGCCTGCATGGGGCCCGGCGTCGCCCTCGATCGTAAGCTGCCCGCCGCGCATCGCGCGCCCGGCCTGCGCGCCAACATCACCGGCGACGCGGAGGCTGCCTGCCGTCATCCCTAGCGCCACCCCGTCGAAGCGGCTGCTGCCGCCTTCGATCACGATGCTGTCCGGATCGCTGCCGGACACACGAAACATGTCGCCGACGGTCGACGCAAGCTTCGACTGGCCTAGGCGGATTTCCTGGATAGCGCGCTTGTCCAGCCCCGCCAGGCCTTGCGGCGTCAGCGGCGAAAGATCGAGCCGTTCGGGCGGCTCCGCGCGAAGGGTGAAGGTCAGCGCCTTCATGGCAGCAGATCCTTCAGGTGGTAATGGAACTTGCCGAGCTTGCCGCCGTAATTGCCGGCGCTAATGCGCGAGGCGCCCTTGACCGGCCCGAGCCTTGTGACCGCCTTGATGCCGGCGCGCATCGCCGCCGCGACCGCCTCGCTGGTCTCGCCGTCGATGACGATCTCCAGCACCGCGTTGACGTCGGGTTCCAGTTCGCTCTTCGTCACGCCGCGCAGGGTCGGCACGAAGGCGTCGTTGGTGGAAGCCATCATACCCTTGTATTTGCCGCCGACTTTCGAGCCGGAGCGCACGATGCCGCCAGGGAACGGCATGATCGCGCCGCGCACATCGTTGATGGCCGCAACGGCCGCTTCGGCCGCCGCCAGCGCCTTCGCGTTGCTGCCGGCGAGCAGCAGCAGGTTACCGCCTCCGACCGCCTCCTTGGTCATGCCGACCGTCGCCTCGCAGACGAACTCGCCGTCCATGACAGGGACGCGCCAATAATGGCTGCCGCCGAGCTTCTTAGAGATCTGCCAGCCGTCGCCGAAATAGCGCAAAGCCGCCCCGAGCTTAAGCTCGTTGGGTCCATCGAGGCCGGCGAAGCAGGCGCTGCCCGGCGAGGTCAAGACGCACTGGCCGACGCGGTTCTGCAACTGCTTCTGCAGTTCATCCGTGCTCACCGCGAAGATCATCACCCGGCAGCCGGGCCGACCGTCTGGCGTTTCCGACGGCGCTAGCTCGACGTCGATTGCCGCCTCGCAGCCGCAGCCGATGACCGACGTGGCGAAACCGGTCATCGTGACGGCCGCCTGCCGCGCCCATTTGCGGTTCGGCGCGGTGATGACGATCGCCGTCGCCCGCATGCCGAAGGCCTCCGCAAAGGTGTTGTCGATCGTTACCCCGTTGACGTTCAGGCGCGGCATGGCACTTCCCGGAACGGCTCGTCGCGCGCGATGGCGGAATCGGGAAAGTCGAACCAGTCGAGCGACAGGCCGTAGTGGCGCTCGTGGTAGTCCTTGAGACGCTTGACGATCGCTCCGTCCGGCGGCGGATTGAGCCGCAGCGCCTTGCCCCAGCGAT
>DATDJN010000398.1:0-20520 GCA_036520515.1 Rhizobiaceae bacterium | reverse complement strand
GAGAAGCTGCGCTTCGCCATCCGCGAAGGCGGCCGCACCGTCGGCGCCGGCGTCGTCGCTTCGATCGTCGAATAAGCGACGCAACCGCCGGGCAGGATGCATTCTGCATCGATAACGGCGTGACCGTGCATGTGTACTGACGATGAGGCAGGCTTCGCGCCTGCCTCATTTTTTTGGAAGGGGGTAGTCTCAGGGGGACGTCATGAAAAGGGGGGCGTCTACTTTCGCGCACGCCCTATGATCTGACGCTGTATCTAGAAAGAAGGTGGCCGGGCGCGCCAAGTCGCCGGCCGACGAGAGCCTCCTGAAGCCGCGCATCCTGCACTGGCACGGCCTCGACACGAAGAAGCCGTTGGCAGGGTTCAGCGCAAAATATAAGGCGATGCCTTATTGATCCCGCTTTACAGATCGCATTCGAACTTCTAGGAAGCGCGTGCCGCGTGCGAACGCGTCGCGTTAGGGGTATAGCTCAGTTGGTAGAGCGGCGGTCTCCAAAACCGCAGGTCGCAGGTTCGAGCCCTGCTGCCCCTGCCAGCCAACTCCTTCGGCCTGCTTGAAAATCCTCCGTCCCCCAGTCCGTCGATGGCGCTATGCGCCGCGGTGTCGGCACCGACGGCACGGCCAGAAGGAACGGCGCCCGCGATCCCGCGCGGCAGCTTGGCGGGCGATGCGGCAGCTCCGCCGTTCAGGGGCCCCCAGGCGCGGCCCGAACCATTCCCGGCTTCACATCCGCCAGGCGCCACGCCGTCGGCTCATGACTTAATCGATCACTCGCCGAAGGCCGCTTCAGCCAGTCTCCGTGAAGCAGAGAAGCCACTCCAATCCCAGCCAGTGAACGCTTGCAACGGTCGCGATCAACGACGTCTCGGGCCGGCGGATCAGCGCAAATCGGCGAACTGTCGGCCCCGTCAAAACAACGGGATAAATATCGTCATTGTACATTGCGGAAACGTTTGCACGTAAAGCAACGATCTTGGTATTGTTCAGAGTTAGCCGTAATCAGAGTTGACACCAACAACCCAATGAAGAGGCGACTCCATGGTATACTTGCCAGTCCGCCCAGCCGTCCGCTCCGTGTGGAGGCGCCTCGGTCTTCCGCTTGCGGCCACCGCAATCTTGATCGGCGCAGCCGGCGCCGCTTATGCGGTCGATCCCATGGCTTCCGACAACGGGCTCTATCCCGCTGCTGCGGACTACAAGGGACCGTTCCGCGTTGCGAGCCTGGATTATCCCCAGGAGGTTCTCGGGCAGGCTTGGGTTCCCGGTGGCGGCGTGGCGGCCGCAGGGGGCCTTACGCTTGAGACGGCGGAGGCCTATGCGCTCAGCCTGAAGCGGTTCATCGCGCCGAGCTTCCGCCGACTGATCGAGGATGCTCCCAACTGGGATCCGGAAACGAACGGCTGGTACGATCTCGTCTGGTCGGGGGAGGGCTCGAAAAAGAACGGCGCCATCGATCCGACCTCGGGTCGTGAAGTGATTTCGAACACCTATACCGGGCAGATCATGCCACCCGATTCCTTCCTTGGCGAATGGCGCCCGGTGGATCCGAGCAACCCGAATGATCCGTCGAAGGCGCCCTGGCTCCAGAACCACGCGGTCATCTACTACAATGAAACCGCAGCCACCATGCTTGGTCGGGTGTTCGGGAATGTCTACAAGCCCGCGCCAAAGGCGGTGGTGTTTCCGACCGGCTCCATCGTGGTGAAGGCCGAGGCCGTGACGCTGACCCCGGCCGAGTGGAAGGTGCTCGCCGGGGCCTCGAGCTGGCAAGTGTTCCGTCCCACCACGGAAGCGCAGCACGCGGCCCAGTCCGGAAGCCCAGCGCCCCTGGTGCCGGAGGTGCTGACCGTCTACCCGCTGCAGTTGAGCGTCAAGATCAAGGACCCGGTGGCGGCTCCTGAAACCGAATGGGTGTTCATGGGCTTCGTCTATGACGCCACCGTCGAGGCCGACAACGTGTGGGACAAGTTCGTGCCGCTCGGCGTCATGTGGGGCAACGATCCGAAGCTCGCCGGCAACCCCGACGGGGTCGGCCCCAACGGTGTGCTGCAGGAAACCTGGGTCAATCCCGATGCGCCGGGCTTCGTGAAGGACACACTGGGTTGGGGCGACCGTCTGGCCGGTCCGATGGACGTGGCGACCAGGCACAACGTGCTGACGCCGTCGGGCGTCCGCTACACGGGGGCGGATCACCTGCGCGCCTCGAGCTGCCTGAGCTGCCACGGGGCGGCCGAATACCCCTTTACCGCCAATCTCTACCCGTCGCCCAATCAGACCTTCCCGCCCGACGGCCAGCCGTTCCTGCTTTACGACCCGGGGTCGAAGGACTGGCAACGCTGGTTCCAGAACCGCAAGGGAACCCTGCCCATGTCGCCCAACATCGGTAGCGATGCAGCGGGGCTCGACTATGACATGGCGATCATGTTCGCGATCAGCGCTTTCGACCAAGCCGTTGGGAACGACATCTACGTGCAGGAGCGTTTCGACGTTCACTGACTGGCGTTGGGTCCGAACCGATGATCACCAAGTTCAAACCGCCGGAAGACGCCGCGATGAAATCGGGGAATGGCATCGAACACCGGGCCATCACCGTCCTGTTCGCCGATCTGGTGAATTCCACCTCGCACATGGAATCGCTGGGGCCGGAAGACTACGGCGAAATGCTCCGAAGCTTTCACAGCATCTGCAATGAAACCGTGCGGCGCCATTATGGCGTCGTCGCCCAATACCAGGGCGACGGCATCATCTGCCATTTCGGTTACCCGACTGCGGCCGAGGACGACGCGGCCCGCGCGGTTTCGGCGGGGCTCGACATCCTCAGCGAGATCGAGGGCCGCACCGGTGACGTTGCCGTCCCCCTGGCAACCCGGATCGGCATTTCCACCGGCACAGCGATGATCGACACCAAGTTGGATCAGTTCGGCGCCTCGGCGGTTGGCCCCTGCATAAACCGTGCGGCGCGGCTCGAGGCGCTGGCCCAGCCGGGATCGGTCCTGATCTGCGACGATACCCAACGTCTCGTTGGATCGCTCTTCCGGCTGCGTGACCACGGCGCCCATGTGCTCAAGGGCTTCGCGGACCCCCAGCGTGTCTATCGCGTGGAGGGCCGTCCCCGTGGCGCCGGCACCCGATTCGAGGCGCTGCGCGGGGGGCGGCGGATCGCGCCGCTCATTGGGCGCGATGCTGAATTGGAGACGCTCGTCGGGCATTTCGCCTCCGTCGGGGAGGGGGGGTGCCGCAGTGTCGTCGTCAGCGGCGAAGCGGGGCTTGGCAAGTCGCGCCTCGTCAACGCCCTGCGTGAGGACGACAGGACGCGCAATTCGACCGCCTTCGTGCTGCAGTGCTCGCCGGAGCATTCGGGAACGCCGCTTTACCCGCTGCGCAGCTATCTCGAATGGGTTGCCGGAGCGGGACCGTCGGACAATGCGGAAATCCGGCACGCCAAGCTCGAGCGGCTGTTCAGCAAGGTCTGGCGCGCCGAGGGGGACGATCTCTCGACGCTGCTCGATCTCCTCTCGCCGCTCGGTTCCAACACGAAGCCGGACCAAAGCGATTCCGTCCCGCTTCGCCGGCAAACGGCGTTTCGGCTGCTCAGCAAGGCGATCCTCCGCTCGCTGCCGCGCCAGCGTTCCGTGCAGATGCTGTTCGAGGATGCCCATTGGATCGACCCGAGCACCGCAGAGTTCCTGCGCGTGCTGACCGAACAGGCGAGGGAACATCCCGTCCTGGTCGTCGTCACCACCCGCCCGGACCCGCCCTTGGGCGACTTCTTCGACAGCAGCGCGGACCACATTGCACTGCGTCCGCTGGCCGATGCCGAGGCCATGGAGCTTGCCCGTGCGACGCTCGAGAACGCCGATCTCGACGACGACGCCGTCGCCCTTATTATCGAGAAATCCGAAGGCGTGCCGCTGTTCGTCGAGGAATATGCCGATGTCGTGCAGCAGACCGGCACCGGAGCACTGGCCCGACGCCAAGTGCCCCTGACGCTCGGCGCGCTCATCCAGGGCAAGCTTGACCGCCTCGAACCCACGACCCGCCAATTCGCTCGGGCCGCCTCCGCTGTCGGGCGCAGCTTCGATGCCGACACCATATGCGGCATCACCGAACTGGAACGCGACAAGGCAGGCGAGATCGCCTCCGCGCTTTTTGGAATGAAGCTCGTTCACCCGACGGGAGCCAGCTCCGGCGATGGCGGCATGAGCTTCGCCCACGCCCTGATCCGCGATGCGATCTATGCCGGCATGAACCGCGATCAACGCTCGCAACTGCACAACCGGATCGCCGAACACTACCTCTTGCAGGGTGGCGAAATGCGCATCGGCGAACATGTCCTGGCGGATCACCTGGCCCGCGCCGGCCGCCACCGCGAAGCGATCGAGCGCTTCCTCGGTGCGGCGCTCGAGGCCGCCGGCGGCGGCGCCGCGGCCGAAGCGCTGGCGCATCTGGAAAATGCGCTCGCCTCGATCGGCCTGTTGCCCGAGGGTGAGGAACGGGATCTTCTGGAATTGCGCATCCGCTCGATTCAAGGGCCGACACAGATGGTCACCCGCGGTCCAGGCAACCCCGATTTCGGCGCCACCCAAGCCCGCGCCATGGACCTGCTGGACAGGCTCGGCCTGCAGACCAGCATGGTCCCGGTGATCTACAACACCGCGCTCCACGCCTGGGCCACCGCCGATCTCGACAGGGCGATGACAATCGGCGAGTCGATCCACAGGATCAACGACCAAAGCCCCTCGGACGCCGCCTGTATGGCAGCAACCACGATGCGCGGGCTCGTTGCCTGGCACCAGGGGCGCAACCGGCTGGCCGAGATCTCGCTGAGTGCGACCGTGACTACCCACAGGCCCGAGATCCATGCCGATCTCTACTCGATCTTCCTCAAAGAGTTCGGCGTCTTCAGCCTGTTCTACCTCGGCCTTACCAAGACTATTCTGGGCGATCCCGAGGCTGGCGCCGACTGCGCCGAACGCGCGTTCGCGCTCGGCCAGACGATGGGCTTTCCCCATGCCCGCGGCTTCGGGATGCTGGCCCGGTTCAACACCGCCATGCTGCGCGAGGACCTGGCGGCGGCCGAACAGCACAGCGCCCTGGCACTGGAATTCTCCACGCACCAGAGATTCCCGGAATTCGCCGCCATGTCGCGTTTCGTGCTGGGCTGGGTAGCGACACGGCGGGGAAACCTCGCCGGCGGCCTGGCGGAGATGTTGGCCGGCTTCGAGACCTGGGCGGCGACCGGCTTCAGGTGCTGGCAGGCGCTTTTCGCCGCCTACATCGCCGAGGCGCAGGTGGCGGCAGGCGATCTTTCCGGCGCCGAGGCGCTGCTCGACCGGTACGAAGGGCTGGTGCGCACGAGCGGCGAGAACCAGACGAAGGTCCCGCTGATGACATCCCGCGCGCTCTTGTTCCGTGCCCTCGGACGGTCGGCGGAGGCTTTGGCGCTGGCATCGGCGGCGCGCGAACTCGCCGAGGCACAATCGGCGCGCCTGTGGCGGGACAAACTGGAGGCGCGCTTCCGGCTTTGAGCGCTCCGCGAAGAGGAGACGAGCATTCTGGACGACGCGGCATTCTTCCCGCAGTTCTGGTCCTGCTCGGTTTCCTGCTGCTGTTCTTCTGAGGCGTGTACCAATCGCTGACCGATCTGCGACTTGGTCGCCCAATCGCCAAGTTCGTCGGATTGGCGCGTCGACCACGCGGCGGACAATAGGCTCGCGCAAAGTGCATTGCCGGCCTCACGTCTACCGTATGCCGCGTCGGCGGGAGAATTGGCGGAGCCTGCGTGCAGTTACGAAAATTTGCGCGGCTTTTCAGCTTTGAACTCGCTTGTCGGCGCCATCTGGACGACATGGGTATCGGAGTTGATCTCCGCGCATGCCTCCCAGGCAGCCGCAGGGCAGCAGGCCGATTTCTCCCAGGTCGGCTTGCTGCCGCTCCGCTTTCGGCGCTCGCGTCTCTTCGTCACCGGGTCTCCGGATCGAAAGGAGGTCATATCAAGGTATGGGTCTATCATACGCCAGGTGTAATGCGTCTCCATCCCCCATTGCGTGGCCGCCTCCAGGGGCCGTGATGAAAACCGCGCGCGGCTCGAGTCCGGGCTTCCTGCCCCGGTGTGGTTCATGAGCGGGAGGCGGCAGTCCGGGCAGGCACGAGCGCGCGGAGCTTGCCAGGGGGGCGCGTTGGGTACAGATTGGCTGCCTGCGAAAGAGACGTAGATGCGATGGCAGAAGCACCGTCACTGTTGCCGGCCGTATCGAGCGGAAACCCGGTCGTCCTGGTCGTAGAAGACGATCCTTCGATCCGCGATGCACTGTGCCGACTTTTCGCGACGGTGGGCCGGCAGGTCCAGACGTTTCAGTCAGCGACCGAGTTGCTGGAGAGCGAGTTCCCCGACGAGGCGAGCTGCCTCGTTCTGGACATCCGGTTGCCCGGTCGCAGCGGCCTGAACCTCCAGGCCGAACTGGCCAAAGCTGGCGTCAGGATTCCGATCATATTCATGACCGGCCATGGCGACATTCCAATGTCGGTCCAGGCCATGAAGGCGGGCGCGTCGGATTTCCTGACGAAGCCGTTTCGCGATCAGGACATGCTGGATGCGGTCGCATCGGCCATCGAACATGATCGCGCACGAAGGGCGGATGTAAAGGTTCGGGAGGAACTGCAAACGCGTTTCGCCTCGCTGAGCCAGCGCGAGCGGGACGTCATGGCGCTCGCCACCAACGGTCTCATGAACAAGCAGATCGCATTCGAGCTTGGGCTCAGCGAGGTCACGGTAAAGATACACAGGGGGAACATGATGAAGAAGATGAAAGCGCGCTCGCTTGTCGAACTCGTGAGGATGTTCGATCACCTGAAAAACGATGATGCGAAAGCTGCGACCAAGCACACCTAAGTATGCCTACCAAATCGATTCCCCGAGGCACATTCTTACCTTAGCGACCCGGATTCGGGGCGTGTGAACGACAGTGGGGTAGGCGCTTGAACGACGTGTCGCACATGGGTGTGGTCTCGATCGTCGACGATGACGATTCTGTTCGCACTGCAATGGGCAAGCTGCTTCGGCCGCATGGCTACCTGGTTCACAGCTTCGCCTCGGCCGACGAGTTTCTGCGGTCGCTGGCGGTCGACGAGACCCAATGCCTGATTTCGGACATCAGAATGCCGGGCATGACCGGACTGGAGTTGCAGGCGCGTTTGATCGCCCTGGGCCGCAAGATGGCGGTCATCTTCGTGACGGCGTTTCCGGAAGACAAGGCCCGCCAGCAGGCACTTGCCGCCGGCGCCTACTGCTACCTCGGCAAGCCGTTCGACGGCGCAGTCCTGACCCGGTTCGTCGAACTGGCGCTCAGCGAATCCGGTTGACCGGCAGCCCAATCAAACCATGATCCTCGCTCGCTACGGTGGAGCGCGAAATGCCTGCGGGTTGGAACCGGGCGCGCCGTCCTGCCCACCAGGCCGGTCCCGGGCCGCGTCCGCGGTGTCAGCGGGCAACGTGAATTGAAAGATCGCACCGCGAGGCTTGTTCGAATTCGCCCATACCCGACCGCCGTGCGCTTCTATGATCGAGCGGCAGATTGACAGTCCCATGCCCAAGCCCGAGGCCTTGGTGGTATAGAAGGCCTCGAACGCGCTCTCCCGGACGGCGGCCGGCAGCCCGGGGCCGGAGTCCTGGACTGTCACCAGGACGCCGCCGCCCTCGGCCTCCTCGGTCCTGATCAGCACCTCGCGTGCGGCGGTGCGGCTGTCGTCCATCGCTTCGACGGCGTTGATGATCAGGTTCAGCATGACCTGTTGCAACTGGACCCTGTCGCCACGAACGGGCGGCAGGTCGTCGTCGAGATCGACGTGGACGGATATCGACGCTTTCGTTGCCTCGCTGCGCGTAAGTTCGATCACCTCGAGGATCGGTTCGTTAATCTCCAGGACATCCTCGCTGGGCGGCGATTTGGTCATGAGGCTCCTGATACGAGCGATAATGTCCCCGGCGCGGTTGCCGTCCTTGACGATGCTCTTGAGCGCGTCTTCGACCTCCCCGAGATCGGGTGCGGTGCTCCCGATTTCGCGCAGGGCCGCCTGGGCGTTGATGACCGTCGCGGTAATGGGCTGGTTGACCTCATGCGCGATGGAGCCGGTCAGTTGGCCCATGGTGGATATCCGGTTCGCGTGCGCCAACTCCATCTGCACCTTCCGGTAGCGCTGCTCGTTCTCCCGTGCTTCTGCCTCGGCGCGCTTGAGATCGGTCAGATCGAGGATATAGGCGACGCCTTGCGTCGGCCGGCTTTCGAAAACGGCGGCGCCGATCAGGACCGGAACCCGGCTGCCGTCCTTCCTGAAGAACTCCTTTTCGCGAGCCCGCATCGCGCCGGTCGCCCTCAGTTCTTCCGCCTCGACCTGCAGGTGCACTTCCTGCCAATCGGGCGGCGTCATGTCGAACCAGTTAAGTCCGGCTCCGACATCGGCGCGATCATACTGCAACATTTTCAGGAAGGCGTCGTTGACGTCGATCAGGCGCCCGTCGAGGTCCCAGATCACGACGCAGATGACGTCCGACTCCACCAGCGATCGTATCCTCGACTCCCGTTCCTCGAGATCCCGGTAAAGGCGCGTGTTCTCCAGCGAGATGGCAGCCTGGAGCGCGATCAGCTTGAGAACGGCCAGCCTCTCGCTGGTGAATACGCGCGGCGACAGGTTGTTTTCGATGAGCAGCATGCCGATAAGATTGGTGCGGTTGATCAAGGGCAGGCAAAGCAGAGAACGCACGTCGTACACGCCGAAGTAGGGGTCGTCCGAAAAGGTGTGGGGCTCCAGCGCGTCGTCCAGGATGACGCATTCTCGCACCCGCATCACATATCGCAGGACGGATTCAGGCGCCGCAGCTTCGCAGGCGCCGTGTTGATGCGATTGGACGGTGATGCCTTCCGCGCCGGTTGCGGCATGGGCCACGATCCGATGGTCCGCGCCGTCCACGAGCAACAGCACCGCCTTTTCCCCGCCCGCATGCTCCATGGCCGTTCGCAGGAGCGTGTCGATGAGGCGATCGTGCACCGTTTCGCCGGAGATCGCCTGGGACACCTTGATGACGGTGGCGAGGTCGAGACTTTCGACCGGAGATATCGCCGTGCTCGTTGAACTCGATGCCGGCTGCCCTTCGCGCGCATAAGGCGCGAACTCATCGAGCTGACGCACCTTGCCCATGGCGCCCCAATGCAGATAGCCGTGCCGTGCTTCCCGCACGTAGGTGCGGGCGATCGTTTCGAAGCCTCGCCCGGCGTAAAATTGCGCCGCCAGCTCGTTGGCCAGAGCCTGGTGATGAACGAAGCCCTGTTCCTCGGCGATGCGGATGGACTTTTCGTAGAGGTGCATGGCATCGAGGCTACGCCCCTCGATCCTGGCGAGCTCCGCGCCGACCAATGCCGCCCGGTTCAGGAAATTCTCCGGGCAGTTGACCGCCCACGCCTGCAACTGGCGCCAGTGGTCGGACAGGGCGGCTTTGTGCTCTTCGCGTTTGTCGTCGTCCGCTTCGTCATGCAGGGCCGCCCGAACCAGTGCGGCGTAGAAATGGTATTCGGCTATTTCGAGACAGGACGCCGAGGTCCAGAGCAGGGGCTGCGCCATCAGCGCGGCCTCCAGGCCGGCGGCAGGGGAACCGGCGAAGAAGCGCGCCTGCAGCTTGCGTATCCAATACCAGCAGCTGGAGATGCGATGCGACTGGATACGCAGTTCGAACGCAGCCTCGCTGAAATCCTCGGCGTCGAAACGACCGAATACGGGCAGCGTGCCGCGCAGCATGCGGACCAATTGCCGCTGCGGAGTCATGAGATCGGTTACGAAGCTGAACTTGTGTTCCCTCGCGTAGTCCAGGCCGAACTCCGCCTCGCGCTGCACGGCATCGAGATCATCCCCGGCCGCCAGGAGATTGGTGAGCAGGTTGCAGCAGCTGTATCCGGCGAAGGTGACGTCGCCGATTTCGTTCGCCTCGCTGAAGGCGCGCTGCAACATCGGGCGACCCTCGCGAACATGTTGCGTCCAGGCGTTCACATGGCCTCCGAAAAGCTCGTATGCGCGCACCCGGAAACGCGCGAGCCCGCGCTTGTCCACGAGGTCCAAGCCGAGGCTGGCGAACCGAAAGCCGGAGTAGGGGTCGCCAAAGTAAGGCCCGAGGACCAGACCCAACCAGATATAAGCGGCGCTGGATCCGTCGCTGTTGCCGTGCTGGAGGCTGAGGTTCGCCATCCGGCAAACGGTGAGGCAGAGAAGATTGTGGTCGGTTGGCAAAGCGGGCGGGGCGAGCTGGAGGAGAACCTCCATCGTGGCGCAAGCCGCCGGGTCGGTCATCGGCGGCAAGTCGCCCAGGGACTCGATCGATGCATTGCCGAGCCGTTCGAGCAGCCGCCGATGTTCCGCCTGAGCTTCCTCGGTCGTCGGATGGACCGACCAATTGGTGCCGATCTCCCTGAGATATTCGAGCGCCACCGCCACTGCATCTTCCTGCTGGCCGAGCGTTACGTGGATGGCGCCGCGCAGACAGGTCACTGCCGAAGACTCGGGAAGGGTAAGAGCGCGTCGGTGCAGCGCGACGAGCCGTTCGTTGGCCTGCGTCACGCTTCCCGTCACGAATTCGCACTCGGCGACATTAAGGTCCAGCGCAAAGGCAAGATCCCGTCGCGCTTCCCAGCCGCGGTCGCTCAGGAGTGCTGCGCCGGTCGTGAAATAGTTAAGCGCCGAGGCGTAGGCAGCCGATGCCTTGGCACGCTTGCCTGCAATCAGATTGAGTTCGGCAAGCTCCTCGCGCTCGTCCCGCTTGGTGATCAGAGTCGTCCCGCGGTTGAGCTGATTGACGATGTCGAAGATCACGTCCTCGCGTTGTTCCCGAGGCGTCTGTTGGGCGAGCAATCTGCCTATTCGCAGATGGGCTTGCGCCTGCCGCGTTTGAGAAAGCAAGGAATAGGCGGCCTCCTGGACCCGGTCATGGGTAAACCGGTATCCCTTCGGCCTCCGTTCCACGAATTCGAGCCGGCGGGCGGGCCACAGGATCGCATCCACCCGGTCGTCATCGGCGCCGAGAACGAGCGACAGTGTCTCCATATCGGCGGCGTTCCCGATGCAGGACAGGTCCTGCAGCGCCGCCAGGGTCTCCTTGGGCAGGCGGGCCAGTTTCTCGACCATGAGATCGACCACGTTGTCGGTGTATCGCTGCGCCTTGATGCGCTCGATATCCCAGGACCAGCAGGACCCCTCGTGATCGAAGGCAAGCATTCCCTTGTCGGCGAGCAAGGTCAGGAACTGGAGCACGAAAAACGGATTGCCTCCGGTTTTCTCATGCACCAGGTCTGCCAGCGCCGCGGCGTCCTGCGCGGGACATCGCAGCGCATCCGATATCATCGCCGTGACGTGCTCCCGGCCAAGAGGCGTCAGCGTGACCTCGGTCACCCTTCCACCGGCCGATTTGATCGCCTCCAGCTGTCGCGCGAACGGATGGTCGGGGCCGACCTCATTGTTGCGATAGGCGCCGACAAGCAGGAGATGCGTCAATTCGGATCGCGTCAGGATGTCTTCCAGAAGTTCGAGCGTCGCGACGTCGAGCCATTGCAAGTCATCCAGGAAAAGGGCCAGGGGATGCTCGGGGCGCGCGAACACGCCGATGAAACGCTGAAACACGAGGTGAAAACGAACCTGTGCCTGGCGTGGCGGAAGTTCGACGGCAGGCGGCGGCTCCCCGATGATGAGCTTCAACTCCGGGATGAGTTCCGTCATCAGTCGTGCGTTCGCCCCCAGCGCTTCGAGGAAGGCGTTGCGCCATTCGGCCAGGTCGGCATCGCTCTTGCTCAAAAGCGGATGAACGAGTTGCCGGAACGCAATCACCAGCGTGGCATAGGGAATATCACGCTGGTACTGGTCGAATTTTCCGGAGGCAAAAAGGGGGCGCGGATGCACCATGGTCTTGTGCAGTTCGTGAACGACGGCAGATTTGCCTGTGCCGGAATATCCCCCGACCAGGAGGAACTCCGGATCTCCAGTGGTGACGACGCGATCGAGGCAGCCGAGAATGGCCGAGATTTCGCGCTCGCGACCGTAAAGCCTTTCCGGGATCACCAAACGATCCGGCGTATCGTGCATGCCCAGTGGAAAGGCATCGATCCTGCGCGACGCATTCCACTCGTTCAGGCAGCGCTGCAGGTCCCGCTCGATGCCTGACGCGGTCTGGTAACGGTCCTCCGGGGTCTTTGCGAGCAGCTTCATTATGATCGCCGAGACCGTGTCGGGAATGGCCTCCAGCCGTTCGCCTGGCGAGACGGGTTTTCTTGCAATGTGACAATGTACCCATTCCATCGGATGGGACGCCGTGAACGGCAGGGCGCCCGTCACCATCTGGTAGAATGTCACGCCGAGCGCGTAGAGGTCGCTGCGGGTGTCGACCGAGCGGTTCGTGCGCCCGGTCTGTTCGGGCGCCAGGTAGGCAAGCGTGCCGTTGATCGTCTCCGGCGGCTGCGGCGCCTGCCTCTCGCGTGAGAGCCGGGACGCGATCCCGAATCCCGTCAGCCGAACATTCCCGTCGGGGCAATCGACGACGATGTTGGCCGGCTTGATGTCCTTGTGGACGAGGCCATGCTGATGCACTTTTCCCAATGCCTGGACGATGCCGATCGCGAGCGGCAGGAAGCGGCCCATTTCCATCGGCGAGCCGACCAGTCTGGCGAGAAGGTCGCCGCCCCTGTCCTCCAACACCAGCACGGTTGACCCACGGGCGCGCTTCAACTCGAGCGGCCGCAACGCACAGGAGCCATCGAGTTCATCCCTCAGACCGAACTCATGGGCCAGGCGCGCGAGAATGACGGGCGCCGGATGCTCCCCGAGCGGGAAAAGCATGAACACGGGAGAGTTGCCGGCGGTGGGGTCCAGGCCCCTGCAGAGCGCGACGACCCCATCCTCCCATAGAAGCCTGGCGTTGCCGTCGCCTCCGATCGGGAAAGACTGCTTCATTGGTTCTCGCCTTGGCCGTTGTACCGCGCCGACTTCTTTCGGGATGAGCGCCACGCCCATGTGCGGCACGCCACTGTAAACGGAGCGCCGGCAGGCTGATGACGTTGCGGAACCCTTGCACGTCCACAAGTCAGTCGAAAGTAAAACGTCGTAAAAAGCGACAACTCCACATGGTCGTCCCCTTCCGGGTCCGGTCGCGACGGGGAACATCGTCGGCCGTCAACGTCGATCGTGCGGTTCGGTCAAACGGCGTGGCAATGCGAAAGACCCGCGGGACGTTCGATCGTCATCCTGCGCCCGGCACGACGGAGAAATGCGTGCGGTTGCTTTCGCGAACCGGTGTGTCGCCGACAGGATCGGGTCGCCCATCGCCCGTCGCGCTCTGATCCGACAGTCATGCCCCAGCACGGAGTCGTAAGAAGATGAACATTGCGTCCAGGAAGATGTCACGTCGAAGCATGCTGGTCGGGACTGCGTCCGGTGGTCTGCTCACGGCGGCTGCCGTTGCCCATGCGCAGGCGACCGAGCCGCTCACCGAGGGTCGCGGCGGCACCAATCCCGGTCCGAGCAATCCCGTCAGGGCAGGCCAGAATCCGGACTTGCTGGTTCCGCCGGCCACCGATGCCGGTCAGCTGCCGAACCTGCGCTTTTCGTTCGAAGATGCCCACATGCGCCTGACCGACGGCGGCTGGACCAGGCAGGTAACCGTGCGCGAACTCGGCGTCTCCAAGGACATTGCCGGCGTGACCATGCGCCTGAATGCCGGCGCCGTACGCGAGTTGCACTGGCACAAGGCCGCCGAGTGGGCGTACGTGCTCTACGGCAAAGCCCGCATCACGGCGGTCGACGCGAATGGCAACAACTTTGTCAATGACGTCGGCGTGGGCGACCTGTGGTATTTCCCCTCGGGTATTCCGCATTCGATCCAGGGCCTCGATCCCGACGGGACGGAATTCCTGCTGGTGTTCGATGACGGCGACTTCGACGAGAACAACACCTTCCTCCTGAGCGACTTCATGAAACACACGCCGCCCGAAGTTCTGGCCAAGAATTTCGGCGTTCCGGCCTCTTGTTTTGCGACGGTCCCCGATCCAAGCGAGCTTTACATCTTCCCGGCCCCGGTGCCCGGCCCACTCAGCGCCGACAAGATCGCCGGCGCCGTGGAGGCTCCGCAGAGCTTCAGCCATCGCATGCTGGCGCAGGCTCCAGCCACGATGACACACGGAACCGCGCGGATCACCGACAGCACGGTCTTTCCGGTATCCAAGACCATCGCGGCGGCCCTCGTCGAGATCGAGCCGGGCGCGATGCGCGAACTGCATTGGCATCCGAATACGAATGAATGGCAGTATTATATCCAGGGTCAGGCGCGCATGGGTGTTTTCGCGGCATCCGGCAAGGCACAGACATTCGATTTCCAGGCCAACGATGTCGGCTACGTGCCCTTCGCCATGGGCCATTACATCGAGAACACCGGCGACACGACGCTGCGCTTCCTGGAGATTTTCAGGAGCGATCATTTCGCCGATGTCTCGCTGAACCAATGGCTGGCACTTACGCCGCCTGAACTGGTCACCGTGAGCCTGCGCGCCGACCCGCAACTCATGGGATCATTGCGCAAGGAGAAGTCGCGGATCGTGCCGGTATGAGTGCCGTCGGAGCAAGTTCGCCCCTGGGCCGCCGTTACGTCGCCGAAGGTCCCTGTCGCCGTTCCAGCACAGGCCGGGCTGCGGTCGCAGGGCGTGGGAACGCGCTTGGCTGGGCAACGGCAAGAGCCTCGCAGCCGCGCGGGCGTCGGCCTCCAAGGACGCATCCGCCCTACAGATAGCCTCAAATACCGCGCGTCCTGGTCCAAACAGAATTGATCGGAACTGGAGAGCCGTCGTGCTTGGTTCGCTTCGGAAGATGTGTGGCAGCGTCCGGGAGGCTGGAGGATGGCAAAGCGTCCTGGCCGCATCGCTGGTCGCTGGACTCCTGGCAAGCATCGCGGCGACGCCTGCCAATGCCGGTGGCAGCTCGATCGGCGTTTCGGTGACCTCCGAGCGGCTGCCGGACGACTTCAATTCGCTGAAGTCGACCGACTTCGAGGTGGACGCTTCTCACACCTTCGACAACCACGTGATCATCGGCGCATCGCTCAAATATTACGACACGGCGCACAGTGGCGACTCGACGTTGAATATCGAGGGCACGATCGGATACGTCCACTCATTCACCGACTTCATCAGCCTCACGGCCAGCGTGGGCGTGGGCGAGCGTTTCCAGACGTCGGGACAGGGCAACGACTTCCCGTATTACGTCGCACGGCTCGGCGCCGATGTTGTGGTGACGCCGACAATCACCTGGAATGCGATCTCGCTTCGCTACCGAAACGCGTTCGACACCGACAATGATTACGACACGCCGGAGGTCGCCACCGGCGTGACATTCAAGCTGGACGAGCGCCACTCGGTCTCCGCGCAGATCGAGCGCGACTGGAAGGACGGCGAGGCGTCCTATACCGGCCTCCAGCTCGGCTACAGGTTCCACTTCTAGTCGCACGTTCCCGCAGGACCGGCGGGATATATGGCCCGCAAGCGGCCAGCTTGCCGCCCGGCCTCGGTCACCGGCCGGGGGCGCGACGTCCCGGCACGGGATCGCCTACGTCCTGAAGCTGTTGCCCGGACGCGGGCGTCCGAGACGGCGTTGCAGCATACGGCGCGTCGTCCGGATGATACCAGAGTATGAAACGTCCAAGGCCATCATCTAGGTCGAACAACTCCCGTATGATTGAGCGCCATCGCTGCCAAAGTATCCTGTGACGGTACACGCCGAGGGTTCACAGGAAGGAGCGCAGGGTGGAAGCTACGGGTCCATGCATCGCAACGGAATGCGATTTGGCCGCTTCCTGCCAACATTCGACGCCGGTCCTGACCCCACGGTTCAAAAGGCATCGTTTCAGGAAGGCCCACGGCCAATGAACATCCAGCCGCCTGCCAGTTTTCCGACATATACGCCTCCCGCCAGCCTCCTGGCGAGGAGCGCGGTCCGCGATCCTGCCCGGCAACCTGACGCCATGGCGATCGCCGCGACAGGCGCGTCGCCTGACGTTTCGGAATCGACGTTCCGGATCGACCTTCCCCACATGGACGTGGTGCTTTCGATCTCGGCGCAGCCCACGGGCCGTGCTGGCAACGGATCTGCCGGCCTGCCGATCGATCCGATGATGGAGGGCCTTCTTTCCCAGCTCCGACAGGCCGACAAAGGCGATGGCGATGACGGCGTTCAAGGGGAAGACATCCTTCTCGCCGTGGTAGCCCGCTGGCTTTGGCTCCGGTCAGTTTCCGAAGCACAACAGGACGCCGGCTCCGGCGCGCTGCAAAAATGGCGGCTCAAGCGGGTGATGACCTACATCGACGAACATATCGGCGAATCCGTTTCTCTGGCCGATCTTGCCGGCGCGGCAGGTCTCAGCCGCATGTATTTTGCCGCGCGTTTCAGGGCGGCGACCGGCCTTCGCCCGCGTGAATACATCCTGCGCCGCCGTGTCGAGCGCGCGAAGGAGATGCTGGCGCAGTCCGACGATAGTCTCGTGGACATCGCATTCAACGTCGGTTTCCAGACGCAGGCGCATTTCACGACGGTCTTCAAGCGTTTCGCCGGCATCACGCCCGGTCGATGGCGCGTCGCCGCCGCCATCGCGCCTGAGAGTGCGAGGCTGCCGGCCGCGCTGAAGGACCTTGCCCACGCCACGCCCGCCGCGGAACTGCCCGCGTGCGAGAGCCTTTCATGTCCGGGAAGATCTCACGCCACGATGCAATGCGTGGGTCTGGAAGCGGTCCCTGTCGCCGCGCGCGCGGCATGACGCCTGCTCGGCGATGCCGGCGACGGGCAGGGCATGGACCGGCCGCGCCGGGTCAACGCGGCATTTCTGAAAGGCCTGAGTGCGGCGATTGGATGAACTGCATGGCGTGAATGACGCGTCTTTCAACCAGGCCCCGCGAAACAGGGGACCAGAACGCAGGAACGACATCGTGACAGCGCATCCGCCCGCTACGCCGCCTCGCCGCTTTCGCCTGGCCGTCGGCTTGGCGGTATTGGCTGCGGCCGGCGCAGCGGTGACTGTCTGGCTGGCCAGGGACGGCGAGGCCAGTTCCGTCGCGCCGCCGGCGGCGGCCGTGCCGGTTCAGGTGGCGACCGCCAAGCGCGAAGACGTGCCAGTTTACCTCGTCGGCCTCGGCGCGGTTCAGGCCTTCAACACCGTCACCGTGCGCGCCATGGTCGACGGACAGCTCCAGCAGGTCCTGTTCACCGAGGGGCAAAAGGTCAAGAAGGGCGACCTGCTGGCCGTCATCGACCCACGCCCGTTCCAGGCGGCGCTCGACGAAGCCAAGGCCAAGGTCGAGCAGGACAAGGCCAATCTTGCCAATGCCCAGCTTATTCTCGGACGCGACGAGAAGCTGACGGCCAAACAATTCACCACCGTCGAGACGACCGACACGCAACGCGCGATGGTCGAGCAGCTCCAGGGGTTGCTTGAGCAGGACCAGGCTGCCGTGGACGACGCAGCCACCCAGCTTTCCTACACGCAGCTCACCGCGCCGCTGGACGGCCGCGCCGGCATTCGCATGGTCGATCAGGGCAACATCGTCCACGCGACCGATCCGAACGGATTAGTGGTCATAACGCAGACGCAACCGATCTCGGCAATCTCCACCCTGCCCGAAGTCGAACTGCCGGAGGTGCAGGCCGCGCTGAAGGCCGGCCCCGTGGCGTTGACCGCCTACACCACGGACGGAGCCACCAAGCTCGGCGACGGCACGCTGACCGTCATCGACAACGAGATCGACCAGACGAATGGGACCATCCGCCTGAAATCCACCTTTCCGAACAGGGATGAGACCTTGTGGCCCGGCCAGTCCGTCCTCATCCGGCTGCTCCAGCGCACCGAGCGTGGCGCGACCACCGTTCCCTCAGGAGCGGTGGAGCGGGGGCCGGACGGCCTCTTCGTCTATGTGGTGGACGAGGAGGACGTGGTGCAGCCGCGGCCTGTCGAGGTCGGCCAGATCGACGACGGCCGCGCGATCGTCACAGAGGGGGTTTCTCCCGGCGAGCGTGTCGTGACGGCCGGCCAGTACCGCCTGGATGCCGGCGTCAAGATCGCGGCGACGAGCGGCGAGGATCATGGGCCTCCACCCGCCGCGGAGAAGTGACGGGCATGCCGATTTCCGCCTGGTTCATCGGCCGCCCGATAGCAGCCTCGCTGCTCATGGCGACGCTGCTGGTCATCGGCGCGGCGGTGTATCCGCTGCTGCCGGTGGCGCCGCTCCCCGAAATCGAGTTTCCGACAATCCAGGTGTCCGCGCAGCTTCCCGGCGCCAGCCCGCAGACGATCGCCTCTTCGGTCACGCAGCCGCTGGAGCGGCAGTTCGGCCAGATCGCCGGCGTCACGCAGATGACGTCGGTCAGCACGCTCGGCACCAGCTCGATTACCCTGCAGTTCGAGCTCGATCGCGATATCGATGGGGCGGCTCAGGATGTCCAGACGGCCATCAACGCCGCCGCCGGACAGTTGCCGACCAGCCTCCCGTCGCCGCCGACCTATCGAAAGGTCAATCCCGCCGATCCGCCTATCATGGTGCTGGCGCTCACCTCCGACACGCTGCCGCTGACCGAGGTCGACGACTTTGCCGAGAACGTCCTGGCGCAGCGGATCAGCCAGATCGAAGGTGTCTCGCAGGTGGGGATCTTTGGCCAGCAGAAGCCGGCGGTGAGGGTGCAGGCCGATCCCCGCAAGCTCGCTGCGCTTGGCCTGTCGCTCGAGGATCTCCGGGCGGCGATCATCGCGACAACGTCGGACGCGCCGAAGGGCAGCATCCAGGGGAAGGACAGGACCTATACGATTTACGACGACGACCAGCTGCTGACCGCCGGAGAATGGAACGACGCCATCGTCGCCTATCGAAATGGGGGACCGGTGCGCGTCCGCGACATAGGCGAGGCGGTCGACGCGCCTGAAAACACGCAGCTCGCCGCATGGGCCGACAACAAGCCGGCAATTCTGCTGCCCGTTTCCAAGCTGCCGGGCGCCAATGTCATCGAGACGGCCGACCAGATAAAGGCGCTGCTCCCCGCGCTGCGCGAACTGGCGCCGCGCGCGCTGCATATCTCGCTGCTGAGCGATCGCACCACGACGATCCAGGCGTCGGTGCGCGATGTGCAGTTCACGCTGCTGCTCACCATCATCCTTGTCGTGACGGTCATCTTCGTTTTCCTGCGCAGCTTCTGGGCGACCGCAATTCCCAGCGTCACGGTGCCGCTGGCGCTGCTCGGCACGTTGCCGCTGATGTATGGGCTGGGCTTCAGTCTCGACAACCTGTCGCTGATGGGGCTCAGCATCGCGGTCGGCTTCGTGGTCGACGACGCCATCGTGATGATCGAGAACATCGACCGGCACCTCAAGATGGGAAAGACGGCTGTCCGCGCGGCGCTCGACGGCGCCGCACAGATCGGCTTCACCATCATCTCAATCAGCTTCTCGCTGGTCGCCGTGTTCATCCCGCTGCTCTTGATGGGCGGCATTGTCGGCCGGCTTCTGCGCGAGTTCGCCGTCACCGTGACCGTGACGATCCTGGTTTCGGCGATGGTGTCCCTGACGATCACGCCGATGATGTGCTCGCGCTTCCTGCGCCCGGAAGACGGCGTCAGCCATGGGCGTCTCTACCGGCTGTCGGAGCGTGCCTTCGATGCCTTGCTGAACGGGTACCAACGGTCGCTCGATGGAGCGATGCGCCATCACCGCATCACGTTCACGCTATTCCTGATGACGCTGGCAGCCACGGGCCTTGTCTTCGTGAACATCCCGAAGGGTTTCTTTCCCATCCAGGATACTGGGCTGATCGTGGGCGTCTCGGAGGGTGCGCAGGACACCTCCTTCGCGGAGATGGTGGGGCGCCAGAGGGCGCTTGGCAGGATCGTCTCCGGCGATCCCGACGTCGCGACGGTCGGCATGGCGGTCGGGGCGATAGCCGGCCAGACCCTCAACGACGGCAGGTTCTTCATCACACTGAAGCCGAAGGAGCAGCGCACGGCGTCGGCGAGCGAGATCATCGACCGGCTAGGCCCGCAATTGGCGGGGGTGGAAGGCGCAGCGCTGTTCCTGCAGCCTGCCCAGGACATCAATGTCGGTGGTCGTGCCGCGCGCACCCAGTTCCAGTACACACTCCAGGATGGCGACACGGACGAGCTCAACAGCTGGGCGCCGAAGCTGCTTGCCAAGCTGCGCGGCCTTCCACAGCTGGCGGACGTGGCCACCGACCAGCAAGACAGCGGTACGACGCTGACCCTGAAGATCGACCGGGACGAGGCGTCGCGTTACGGCATCAGCCCCGAACTCATCGACGACACGCTCTACGACGCGTTCGGCCAGCGTCAGGTGACCCAATATTTCACTGATCTCAACAGCTACCACGTGGTTCTTGAACTGGACCCGAAAGCCCAGAATTCACCGCTGGTGCTGAACGAGCTCTATCTGACCTCGCCGCTGACCGGCGCGCAGGT